>CP073759.1:1012788-1350384 GCA_018398995.1 Methylophilaceae bacterium
CCCGATTTATTATGGAGAAATTCTTATCTGAACATAATATTTCACCATTAATCAGTATGGAAATGTCCAGTAATGAAACAATTAAACTGGCCGTAACAGCCAACTTAGGCATCTCGTTTATGTCTTTACATACGGTTGCGGAAGAGATTAGGACAAAAAAAATTATTGTCTTGGACATAGAAGACACGCCAGTCATCCGCGCTTGGCATGTGGTGTCGCTTAATAATCGACTGACTTCAGCGATGGCAACCAATTTTCAAACCTTTATGCAAAACAGAGGCGGAGAAATTATTAGTAATTTTGCATAAAACATGCCTTGTATTGCCTAAGTAACTGTTCATTTATTGATGCTTAATCACCAAACCTGCCCTTCAGAACTCGGATTATTAATAATTCGTGGCTTATCCCTTAATGTTTCTTTAGAGTGGCAAATGTTTAAGTGCTATGCCACTACGTTTCGTTCGATAACTTCAGAAACCCATGCGTTAAGGCTTTTTCCGTTAGTCTCAGCTGCGATTGCCGCTCTTGCATGCAACTCAGGTTTTAAGCGCAATCTAAATTGGCCTGAGTAAGAATTATTTGGTTCCCGATTTAGTTTTAGACATGTAGCTAGATAATCTTCGACCGCTTCTTCAAAAGCCGCCCTTAACTCAGCAACACTATTGCCATGGAATCCGATTACATCTCGAACACCAGCAATGTGCCCTACAAAGCACTCATCTTTATCACTATATTCAACGCGTGCCGCATAACCTTTATAAGTCATTGTATTCATGGTTTTACTCCTAAACTTTCAATAAATTGTCTTGCATCATGCACCTGGTAAGGCTTCGCTTCCTTTGCTGGGTGCGGCCTATGAAATGTCGCAATCAATCCATCTTTCTCAAATCTTACTCTTGAGCCGTTACCTTCAATCACTTGACAACCCATAGCAACCAGCAATGCTTCAATTCGACGCCATTCAAGAGACTTTGATACTGGAATTGTGAAGATGATTTCTAACGTCTTTTTGTGAGTAGCGTTCATAATAAAAAATGGTATCATAAAATGACACCATTTAAAATGGTTATTTTACTAAGACAATTCCAATGTGGCAAATAAACTTAAGCAAATATCCGCAGAATCCCCAAAGCGGTCATTACCCTAAACAAAAATGCTGCTCTTATTCCTTAGATATATCTATTTTATTAAGGCAAGTCCAGCGTCCTGCTTTATGGATGGGTATTTTGAATTGGAATTACTGGCTTTATTACAAGCGAATCATATTACTTTTTTCTCAAGTTAGGCAGTTGCAGTGTCTTCTGCTTTTGGGGTAGCACCAGGTTTTAACCCTTTTCCGATCTCCAGTTCTGGCTGGGGTAGGAAAGCTTTAACGAATTGATCTAAATCCCAAAACTCTATACTAACGCCGACTAATGTTTGTATTTCTGCAGCAAGGATAGGGTGGCTAACTTTTCCTTTACTCCAATCTTTTTTCTTATCAAAAGTTAACAAGACCGCATGAGTAAACTTCATTTTCTTATGTTTGGCTAAAAGTAAACCTGGACTTCCCAGAATATCGTAGACGTTTTTTACGTTTCCGTTTTGTTACACTATGACGCCTAAGGCAAATAAATCCTGAAAGTCGCCATCCCAGCGCTGTTAAAGCTTAACTGGCATCGGTTGGTGGCGGTATTTCTTCTACTCGAATATTCTGCACCACTGGCTTTTGCAAAATCATGGTGTTTGGATAGGAAATAAGCTGTCCTTCTCTTTTTATCAAGACATGAAAAAGTGAGATTTCCTCAATGACACCACTAATATCCGCTTCTTTATCCACCACGGTAATGTAGTCGCCAACCCGATAAGGAAAGCCAAAGAAGATAATTAAACTGGCGGTGATATTGCTGAGAATCGACCACTGGGCAAATAAGGCAACGCCTAATACCGCAAAAATAGACGAGATAAAAATCAAGACTTGCGAATATTCAATACTCAAAAACATCACCAATATGGCTGAGTAAATAAACAGCAAAGCGATATGAATGGTCTTTTTAATATATTTCATGCGATAAATACTGACCGATTTACCAAAGCCCGATTTATCGACCAACACTGTTGATAGCTTTAAGCTAATCATTAACGCGATAATAATGCCTATTACGATTATTAATTTCATCATGCTTTTTCCTCTGTTGATCTAATTATTAACTGATGACACAACAAAAGTCCATGCCACTATTCGGCTTTGTTTTTGACCTTGTTGCATGTCGATGGTTTTCACCTGTTGCGCGCCTACTTTTTGCAATGCACGATACACACTAGGCAATGTAGTCGCTTTAGAAACCAATGTGGTAAACCACCGACATTGTGTTGCAACCTGCTTGCTTTCCTTCATCATCGCAATCACAAACGCCTCTTCACCACCTTCACAAATCAGCTCATTGCTTTGTCCGCCAAAATTCAATGCGGACTGACCACCTTTACCAAGACCACGCCATTTACGTTGTGTCCCCGCTTGCGCTTCGGCTAAAGAAGCATGAAAAGGCGGATTACACATACTCAATGCAAAATGCTCACCTTTTTTAATTATGCTGCTAAAAAAGTGGTTTTTATTCTCTTGTAATCGCAGTTCTATCTTGTCATTTAAGCTATTGGCATCAACAATCTGTTGTGCATGCTTAATCGCATTCACATCAATATCCGCTCCTACAAACTGCCAACCATAACTGTATTGACCAATTAATGGATAAATCATATTGGCACCAACGCCAATATCTAAGACGCGAATTGGCGATGGTTGATGGGGATTTTCTGCCAACAAATCAGCCAAATAATGCACATAATCTGCACGACCTGGAATTGGTGGACAAAGGTACTGTGGCGGAATATCCCAAACCGCCACGTCATAATATTGCTTTAACAACGCTTGATTCAATGCCTTCACTGCCTGCGGATTAGCAAAATCAATGGATGCATCGCCAAACTTATTTGCTTTAACAAACGGCTTTAGAGCGGAATTTGCCGTCATCAACAAATCCAAATCATAGCGATCGCGATGTTGATTACGTAAATGTAATGCAGTTTTTATTTGCGTGGGTTTCAAATCCAATTAAACCTGCTGAGGCGCTCTCACTTTTTGATAAGCCGCTAATAATTGTTGATGCATCTTGCTACCTTCATAATTGGCGCCTAAATTATTGAGGCCAAAATATTGGGTTTCTTGATTAAATAAGCTCAGTGCTAGTTGTAGGGTTTCTTGGCCGTACATCAACGCTAGATTAGATTCAAATAAAGCAATGTCGCCGCTTTCGGTGTCTTGGGCAATTTGCACAAGGTCGGCAATACAGCTATACACTTTCAAGCGCGCCGTTGGCAAATCATTAATTTGTGCAATCCACTCACAGCCATCTAAAATTTCATCTACATCACCTGCTGCAATGGCGGCTAGCGTTTTCAGCTCACCAATTCGTAAATCTTGCCACGGCATATTGGCATCGGCACACAGGCCAATCAAAATATAAACGTGCAAGTCATCTTGAAAATTAATGTCCATCAATACTTCCAATAGCTTAGCAGACTCTGTTTCTGTTAAATCCTGTAAGCGTTGGGCATAAGGTCGCACTAGATTACCAACCGTATTATTTTGCCATTCCAATTCTTCTACTGGATAAATTTCGCTCATGCCGGGTACAAAAATACGGCAAGCATACACCCCTAAATGTTCAAAATCGGCAATATATAAATCATGTCCGCTTTCCTGAATCTTATTGACGCTCCACTGGTAATCTTCTTCCGTCGTGGTGCCGAAGTTCCAATCAACAAAATCATAATCGGGTGTGCTGCGTAAAAACTCCCAGCTAATGACACCGCTAGAATCCACAAAGTGAATTTCTAAATTTTGTGCATCGGCAATTTCTTCCCTATCAAAACCCGGTTTAACAAATCCAGTTAAGCTATCTAAAGCGCGGCCTTGAATGAGCTCAGTCAGTGAACGCTCTAATGCCACTTCAAAACGCGGATGTGCGCCAAAACTGGCAAAACAACCTTGATCTTCGGGATGTAATAAAGTCACATTCATCACAGGATATTGACCGCCAAGCGATGCATCTTTAACTAAAATGCCATAACCCGCATCACGCAAACCCTTTATGCCTGCTGCTATACGTGGATAGCGAGCAATCACTTCTTCTGGCACATCGGGCAAACAAATGGCTTCTGCAATAATTCTGTTTTTAATGTTACGTTCGAAAATTTCTGCTAAAGCTTGAGTACGTGCTTCTTTCATTGTATTGCCCGCACTCATGCCATTGCTCACATAAATGTTGCCAATTAAATTAACTGGAAATAAAACGGTTTTGCCGTCACGCAAACGCGTATAAGGAATGGTGCAAATACCACGCTTTTGATTGCCAGAATTTAAATCAATCAATTGGCTGGCAGCAACGCTACCTTCTGGGTTATAAAATTGTTGTAATTCTGGCGTCAGTATCTTAGTTGGCCAGGCATCGCCTTGTAATAGAAACCATTGTTCATTTGGATAATGCACCCAATCAGCATTGGCTATGGTTTCGCCCAGATAAAAATCTGTCCATAAATAATTAGTGCCTAAGCGCTCAAAAAATTCACCCAAGGCACTGGCGCGCGCGGCTAATTGGGACGCGCCTTTGCCATTGGTAAATAAACGTGGACAATCACGATTGGTAATATGCACAGACCAAATGCCTTCAACTTCATTTAGCCATGACTTTTCTTCGACATGAATGCCAAGCGCTAATAACTTGCTTTGCAGGGTGCTAATGGAAGACTCTAACGAGGCATCTTTGCTAGGAATAAAGGTTTGATTGGCAGTGGTTGTCATGGCGTTATCATTAAAGTCATCAAAAGCATCAGCATAGCATGCCTGGGTTGGCTATTTGTATCATGCACATTTAACAACTGTTAAATTATACTGGTCATCATTGCATAAAAAGGTAATGATGATAGTTATCACCATTTCGGTGAAGTTAACCCTTTAGGAGAAGCACATGTCTACAGCACATACTTATAAGAAAATCGAACTCGTCGGTAGCTCAACGGTTGGCACTGACGATGCGATTCAAAATGCCATTGCCAAAGCAGCTAAAACCATCAAGCACATGGATTGGTTTGAAGTAACAGAAACGCGCGGTCATATTGTGGATGGTAACATTGCGCATTATCAAGTCACACTTAAAATAGGTTTTAGAATTGCAGATTAACACCCTATGATTCACGGTTCTAGTGCACTACAAATTCCTGCATTATCTGATGAAGATACGCAGGCATGGATAGCATCTTTATCCAATAGCTTCACAGCTTCAGAGGTAGAAGTCATTAGCCAAGCTTGTCAGCTAGCAAGCTTGGCTTATAGCAACAATACAGAAAAAACGGGCGCGCCTCTCATGCATCATGCAACTGGGACAGCGGCTATTCTGATGAGCTTAAATCTTGATGCAGAAGCCATTGCTGCTACTATTTTGTATGCCACTCCTCGCCATATCGATAATTGGCAGGAAACACTTAACAGCCGTTTTGGTTCATCTATTAGCAACTTAGTCGCTGGCTTAATGCAGATAGAACAAGTGCAGGCGTTTGGTTCGATAGACACAATTAACCAAAAAGACAAAGGTAAAAATGACCAAAACCATCAGGTAGAAAGTCTGCGCAAAATGCTATTGGCAATGGTGCAAGATATTCGGGTAGTGTTGATTAAATTGGCAGAACGCACACAAACTTTACGCAGCCTGACCAAGGCAGACAAAAGCCTGCAACAGCAAACGGCCAAAGAAATTCAGGGTGTCTATGCCCCGCTGGCTAATCGGCTAGGCGTATGGCAATTAAAGTGGGAGATGGAAGATCTTTCGCTACGTTATCTCGAGCCACAACTATACAAACAAGTTGCCCAATCATTGGATGCGCGCCGCTTAGATCGCGAGCAATATATTCAACATGTTGAGCAACAGCTAAAACAACAGTTGACGCAAGCTGGTATAACAGCTGAGGTTTCTGGACGACCCAAACATATCTATAGCATTATTAATAAAATGCGCCGCAAAAATCTGCATTTTGAGCAATTGTATGATGTGCGTGCTGTTCGCATATTGGTTGACAATATTGAGCAATGTTATACCGCACTGAGTATTGTTCAAGCGTTATGGCAGACCATACCTGGTGAATTTGACGACTATATTGCTAAACCCAAAAGCAATGGCTACCGCTCTCTACACACTGCCGTTCATGGCCCGGAGGGACTGGCATTAGAAGTACAAATTAGGACGCATGAAATGCATGCGTTTTCTGAGCTTGGTGTGGCAGCGCATTGGCGCTATAAAGAGGGTGGTAAAACCGATATCGCATTAGATGAAAAGATTGCTTTATTGCGCCAAATCCTGTCTTGGAAAGAAGAGCCTAAAGATAGCGATGATTTATTAGCACAATTTAATACGGCGCTTTTTAAAGAAAATGTGTATGTTTTTACCCCGCAAGGTAAGGTGATTGATTTACCAAAAGATGCCACGCCCGTTGATTTTGCATACGCATTGCATACTGATTTAGGCCATCGCACCCGCGGTGCCAAAGTGGATGGGCATATTGTGCCTCTGCATTACAAATTGCAAAATGCACAACATGTAGAAATTTTGACGCATAAAATAGGGGCGCCAAGTCGTGATTGGTTGAGTCCAACGCTCGGTTATTTAAAAACAAGTAGTGCACGTGCAAAAGTGCGTTATTGGTTTAAACATCAACATGCCGAAGAACATATTTCTCAAGGTCGTACCAAACTAGACAAAGAACTGCATCGTTCTGGTGTTGGTGCGATTAATCAAGAAAAAATTGCGCAAAAGCTACATTTTAATAAGCTTGATGATTGCTTAAATGCAATTGGACGAGGCGATATAAGCGAGCATCAAATCGCCAACGCGATTCAAGAGGTTGTCAATCCAAAGTCGACTGAGAAGGCCACGCATCAAGTCGCGCACAAAACATTCGCTCACACTGCACCAACAGAAGTCATATTAGAAGGTGTTGGCAACCTACAAACCAATCTAGCCAGATGTTGTAATCCCGTCTATCCCGATGCCATTATTGCGTATGTCACCCGTGATCGTGGTGTAACGGTGCATCGTCAGCACTGTAGCTTTATTAAGCGATTAGAGCCTAATCGTCATGAACGTTTGCTAAAAGCCCAATGGCAACAAAAGAAGAGTTAACTTTTTCAAAAGTCGTCTCATACATTCGCATTTGGGAAATTGGTGAATTGGCATTGAGTTCTGAGTTACTACTGATATGCGCGTCAGTCTGGATCGCCGCGCTACGCTCGCGATGACGTCGTGGGGGTAATAGCTTTGTTTATTTCCAGAAGGTACTTCGGCTTTCGTGCTTAGTAAGAATAATCATGCATAGTGGGAATCAAACAATAAGTGCTGTGAGACTTCATCATTGCGAGGAACGTAGTGACGAAGCAATCCAGATGACACTGCTGCAAATGCATTCAGTGAATGACTGATTAAGCACTTTTGTTTTTTTCCATAATCCATTGTGATAGATATTTGGTGCTGGTCATGGTGTGGTGTTTGAGCATCGCGCCAGTAAAATTGTGTAAACGGTGCGGTACAAGATTTTGTTGCACTTGAGTGATTTTTTCAATGAGTTGTTTGGCTATTTTTTCACCATCAAACAGCTGTTGTAAATGCGGTAATGTATGGCTTTGTGCGACTTGCCACGCCTTTTTGTCTCCATATAATCGTACTGCCGCATCAACAAAATCTGCACCATCATCAGCAATAACGCCAGGCCATGGCACTTCTGGTATCGACATGCCTTCAGCACCAATCGACGTCGTCACACTCGGCGTTTGCACCATCATCGCATCTAATAATTTGCCTTTTAAACCAGCGCCAAAGCGAAGCGGGGCTAAGCAAACGCGTGCGCTTTCCATCACGGTATCAGCATTCTCCGCCCAGCCTTTGATTAAAAATCCCGTTTTCACATTATTTAACGCAGTTGCTTTTGGTGGCGGATAAGAACCGTAAATATGCAATTCTGCTTGAGGCAATCGTTTTCTAATCAATGGCCAAATAGATTGCAAATACAACACCGCGTCCCAATTCGGCGCATGCCGAAAATTACCAATCGTCATAAAATGTTGTCGCTGTTCGAAGCTTTTTGTTGTCCTTGGTAAAGCATCCAAATCAACCAAAAAAGGCAAATGGTGCAATAAGCTGGCATTGATATTGAATTGGCTGATTAATAATTGCATTTCATAAGACGAGATAATTAAGGACAAATCACAGCGTAAAATAGCCGCAATTTCACGCTTGGCTACATCACTGACTAAATCCTGTTGGCTCACTTCGCGGTTTGCTTTGTGCGCTGCTTGCCGAGCACCGCGTAGAAATTGCAAATCGACGGTATCCAATATTTTTAGCGCATTTGGACAGTGTTGATCCACTCGCCAACCAAACTGTTCTTCCATCATAAAACGGTCAAAATGCACAATATCTGGTTGATAACATTTCAAGTAATCATCAACACTATCGCTATTGAGTGTAATGGCTTGACTGACTATCCCATCATCGGATAAATCAACCATATGTTCTGTTTTTTGTGCAGGTGTAGCAAAAGTCACTTGCCATCCTTGTTGTCGATAAGCCCGTAAAATAGCCAGCATCTGATAGCCAGCGGCGGATGAATTGGGTTCTGGCCACACATAGCCAATGACTAATACTTTACACATCAATGTGCAATCTGATGATTGTCGGCTGCCGCGCAAATAGCTGCAAAAGTATGTGGGTTTAATGAGGCGCGACCAATTAACCCGCCATCAATATCGGGCATTTCAAACAGCGCTTTTGCGTTATCTGGTGTAACACTGCCACCATAAATAATACGTGTTTTCGCTGCAAATGCTGCATCTTGCTTTGCCAATAAATCACGAATAAAGGCATGCCTATTTTGTGCGAGTGCTGGTGTTGCCGCTTGATCTGCCCCAATCGCCCAAATGGGTTCATATGCAATGGCTAAACCAAATGATTTGATTGTCTCAAGACTTGCTGTATCGCTATCAAACAAAGCCATCACCTGCGCTTGTATTACTTTTTTTGCATCGCCTGCCGCATGCTCCGCCTGCGTTTCACCGATACAATAAACCGGTGTCATCTGTGCATCGACTGCTCTTTTAATTCTCATCACTGCTTTTGCTGAATTTTCCGCACTGTAATGCCGCCGTTCAGAATGTCCAACAATCGCTAGCTGACAACCAAAATCCGCCACCATCGCTGCTGACACACAAGCAGTATAAGCACCCTGCTCAAATTGACTCACATTCTGCGCACCCCACATCACGTTAGTATTGTTTAGTATTTGTTGCGCTTGGAATAAATACACATAAGGTAAACAGAGTCCAATATCGACCTGATTGATGTCTTTTACAGCTGTAACGATAGCCCGTAGACGAGTGGCATTCTCCGCTAAACGACCATTCAACTTCCAGTTACCAATGATTAAAGGTATTCGCATAAGCTAGTTTTGTTGTTGATTGTCTGCATCAATAATCCGCACATCACGCTGTGGGAACGGAATCTCTATATGATGTTGTTGCAAGGTTTCGAGAATGATTAAATATAAATCACCCCCAACGCGATTTTTACCATCATCAATGCCTTCCATCCAAAACTCAACAAACATATGAATACCATTATCGCCAAAGTGATCAATTTCGCAATCTGGTTGCTCTTCAATAGGGTAGCCTTCACCACTCAGCACCTGGGGATGTTTTGCTACTGCGGTTTTAATCAATTCCACCATACTGCGTACATCGGTTTTATATGACACTGAAAAATCAACACGGTAACGTTGCTTTTTGTTTTTATGTGTCCAATTGGTAAAAGTGCATGTGATAAACTTTTCGTTCGGCACCACAATATCTTTACCATCGAATGTTTCTAGCGTTGTTGAGCGCATGTTTAGCTGTGTAACTAAACCAGATTTGCCATCCTCTAATTCTACATGGTCGCCAACCGTGATTGATTTATCCAAAATGATAATCACACCGGAGATAAAATTAGAAGCAATGGCTTGTAAACCAAAGCCTAGCCCCACACCAAGGGCTCCACCAAAAACAGCTAAAGCAGTTAAATTAATGCCCATCAATTTTAAGAGCAATAATACAACGATAAAAATCAGAATGATTTCATATAGCTTAGCCAGTAGCTCTTTGGTTTTTATATCCAATGATTCGTGGTTGCGAATCATATTTTGCCCAGTTCTGTTTGACAATCGGCCTAACCAAAATAATATTGAGCCAAATACAAATAGACGTAAGAAACCATACACAGACAGTCTGATATCACCAACCTGAATCGCCATGGCATCCAACACCTTAATGACATGATCCAAAATACCAACAAAATGAAAGAAGAGTATTGGCATGCCAACCCAGCGGAAAGCAAGTATTAAAATAGGCTGCCTTACCAACATATTAATTGTGGTGTTCGCCAATAATAAAATGGCTATCGCTAACGCCACTTGCATCACCCAACTATCGTGAATAATGTATTGGCTGAACTCAACCAACATTCTTAGTAACACAATCGCTATCACTGGAAACAATAACTTACCAGCCACATCAAAGCCGGTTGGCGCATGATTGTTTGATGTATTGTTATTTAAAAAAGGAATATAACGCCGCAATTGACGGGTCACGAAATAGGCAACAATATAAGTTGCAATAATCAGTCCAATTTGGCTGTAGGTTTCCACCTGCGAGAAAATAGTGTCTAATTTCGCTACCATATTATGCAAGGTAGTCTGTAAATCTTGAATTTTCATTGTATAGGCTTAACGCATCGAGTTTACTTGATAATCAATAGCATACTACACAATTTAATCAGTTTGGCATTGATAACACGCAAGCGTTAAGTCACGCGGATAATTGTTTAACTGGCTACTTTATTCTCAATTTTGAGATAGCCAAAGAAGCGGCGGCTGTTCTGGTTTCAACACCAAGCTTAATAAACACATGCTCTAAGTGCTTGTTTACTGTACGAGAGCTCGAGCCTAAAATGTCGCCAATATCACGGCTGGTTTTACCTTTAGTCGTCCAATAAAGCACTTCTGACTCGCGCTTAGTAAGCTTAAAGATAGCCATGAGCGCCTCAATCTGTGCCACGTCTGATTCTTCTTGCAACACAATCATCCACTGCTCTTCAGTCGTCATATCGGCAGGGCTTAATATCAGTCGCTTTGCGCTTTGAATAATGCTCAGTGGTTCTAAGGTGTTGCCTGATTTATCCAGTTGATATGCGGTTGTAACCCACTCAATGATTTTTGATGGGGTGTTGGCTTCAGCCACTTCAGATAAGCCATTTTCATCCAGAAAATAGCTGTTCATCCAATCACGAGCAAGTGGCGTTTGCCAAACAATTTTGCCATTTTGTGGCGTGATGGCAATCGCCGCCTGCCCAAACGCATCCAAAACACTTCTGGCTTCATGCACTTGACGCGATGTTTGCATGTGGGTCATCATTCTGACCAACACTTCGTTAACACGCACTGGTTTGGTAACGTAGTCAGTACCACCCGCTTTAAATGCGGCAACCACATGTTCTGATTCGGTTAAACCTGTCATAAAAATAACAGGAATTTGACTGGTTTGATTATTGGCTTTCAATTTTCGACACACTTCAAATCCATCCATGCCAGGCATCATTGCATCCAATAAAATAACATCGGGCTCTGCTTTCGTTGCAACCTCTAATGCACATTGCCCATTGTTTGCCACCAGCACGGTATAGCCAGATTCATCTAACGCATCGTGAAGAACGGCAACATTGTCTGGCACATCATCAACAATCAGTACCACTAAAGATTGGGTTTGAATAGGCTGAATCATGTGGTGATTTCTTGTAAAAATAATTTCATTTTCTCAATTTCAAACTGACTAGATAATAGCCGCATATGCTCTACAAATACCAAATATCGTGCATCTGCTTGCAGCATTAGATCGAGCTTATTATTCACTCCTTTTACATAGCCAATCTCTATCAGCGCCAATAACTCGCTAAGCATTTCTTTTGGCGGAAGCGCCATCTCCTGCGCAGTCAATGTATGCAGATTTTGGTCCACAATACCACTCAACTTATCTGCAACATCCATTTCACTGCTTACCCATGTGAGCGATAGTCTTTGTCCAATCCAATCTAACAACTCTTCCACACTAACTGGTTTGACAATAAAATCATTGGAGTCTATGCCAGCCGAATTGTCTAGATTTTTATCATACGCGTTAGCAGACACAATACCAATTACCGTGTTTGACTGATGTATTTTACGGATAATATAAGAAGCTTCCCAACCATCCATCACAGGCATCGCCAAGTCCATTAGAATCAGATCGGGTTTAAATACTTGATACACATCTAAACATTCTTGTCCATTTGCTGCCTGTGCCATTTCAAATCCAAGCGGCTCCAAAATATTGATCAGTAGTTCTCGATCAACTTCTTCATTATCAACAACCAGTATTTTACGTTTTTGACCCTGATAGCCTACTCTAGACGTATAAATCACGGATACATTTTTATCGCCACGATCGCTTTGTGGTAAAAATAAATTAATTTTAAAAGTAGTGCCGACACCAAGCTTACTCGTAAAGGTTAGCTCACCGCCCATTAACTCGGTTAGTAATTTGCTAATGGTCAACCCCAATCCAGTACCACCAACATTAATCTGATTGGCAGCTGTGCCGCGTGAAAACGGCTCAAATATTTTATAGTATTCCGATTCTGCAATACCGGGTCCTGTATCTTGAATTTCAATATGGGCCAGTTCACGTGCGTATCTGACGCGGAATGTTATCGCGCCTGATTGCGTAAATTTGAGGGCATTGCCTAAAATATTAATCAAAATTTGCGTCAGCCGTTTTTGATCTGTTTTAACAACAGCTGGTAACTCGCCCTGCGTTTCGAATTTAAATTCCAATCCTTTATTGCGGGCTTGCAACTCAAACATGCTCACAATTTGATTAATAAATTCGGGAAAATTAACCAATTTATTTTCAAACGTTAATTTGCCACTTTCGATTCGTGCAATATCTAAAGTGCCCTCAATCAGAGAGAGTAAATGCTCACCGCTACGGCGTATCACTCGGATTGCCTGCTTGCGATTGTTAGGGATTGTTTTATCATTATCCAACAACTGGGCGTAGCCCAGTATGCTATTCAGTGGCGTTCTTAGCTCATGACTAATACCCGTAATATAACGACTTTTTGCTTGGTTAGCTTGATCGGCCAAATATCGCGCTAATTGCAATTCAGCATCGGTTTGTTTATGTAAAGCAATTTCACGCATGAGCAAGCCTGTTTGTCGATTTGATTCTTCTTGTGCCACACGTCTGGATTCTGTAGTCAGCACCAACCACCAAGCGATAATGCCACTGGCAAAAACAAGCGCCGCAAACACCTTTAAATAGCCTGCTTTAATATAGGGCAGTAAGGTTGATGATAAATTGCCTAAAGTCGATATTTCATGCGAGTAAATCAAACCTAACATGACGCCAAAAAATGCCAGCGCAATAAACATCAATAATAAGTAATGCGCAACACCGCCTTTTAGATAGGGCCACACCCATCTTGGTAATACAAATCTAATGGCATCTAACCATTGACTAGATAAGCGTGCTTTTGGCTTACATGCATCATTACAACGCGCATCTAAACAACAGCATAATGAGCAAATAAATCCCTGATAGGCTGGGCAATTTGCCATATCATCTGTTTCATATTCTTTCTCACACAGCACACACTTCTGCACGCGTTGTGTTGCTGAGAACACATAAGGTTTGCGCGCTATATAATATTTTCCTTTGGTCAGCCATGCGATAAACGGCGAAATAACGAAAGCACTGCCCAGTGCAATAAACACCGAAAACGCCTTCGCTTCCGCACCAAAAACACCAGCAAAAGCAGAAATGGATAATAACGAGGCAATCAACATCGTGCCAACACCAACAGGATTGATGTCATATAAATAAGCACGCCTAAACTCAATACCTGGAGGACTTAAACCTAATGGCTTATTAATCACCAAATCTGCAACCACTGCCGCTATCCATGCAATTGCAATATTTGAGTAAAAACCAAGCACTTCTTCAAGCACATGGAACACGTCCAACTCCATCAAAATAATAGCGATGATGGCGTTAAATACCACCCAAACCACACGGCCTGGATGACTGTGTGTTAAACGTGCAAAAAAGTTTGACCAAGCAAGGGAGCCTGCATAAGCATTGGTCATATTAATTTTCACCTGAGAAATAACAACAAATAATGTCGTCACCGCCAGTGCAAGCTCTTTTGAACTAAATACATAGCCAAAACCAACGAGATACATATGCGTTGGATTAACTGCCTCTAAGTAGGACATATCACTTTGAATAACCAAATAAGCCAATAGCACACCCGCTACCATTTTGAGCATGCCCATAAAAATCCAACCGGGCCCTGCCATCAATACGCCTAGATTCCAGCGCCAGCGATTTTCTGGCGTTTTTTCTGGCATAAAGCGCAAAATATCAACTTGCTCGCCAATTTGAGGAATGAGCGCAATCCCAACCGCCGTCGCTGCGCCAAACAAGAGTAAATTAAAATCACCCCGCTCACCGCTAATACCCGCAAATTCCATCATACGTGCAATCACCAGTGGATCTTCATAAAGCACGGCAATAAATGGCAAGCTCATTAATAGCATCCATATTGGCTGAGAAAACATCTGAATCCGATTGATTAAAGTCACACCATGAATCACCAATGGAATAATCACCAATGCACTGACTAAATAACCAATATACAAAGGCAAGCCAAAATAAAGCTCTAAGGCATAAGCCATAATCGCGGCTTCAAGCGCAAATAAAATAAAGGTAAAGGATGCGTAGATAAACGAAGAAATGGTGGAGCCAATATATCCAAAACTGGATCCGCGTGTGAGCAAATCCATATCTAATCCATGTTTGGCAGCATAAAAACTAATTGGCAAAGCAGTAAAAAAGATAATCACACCTACCGCTAATATCGCCCATAATGCATTGATCATGCCGTAATTAACAGCTATCGTGCCGCCAATTGCCTCTAATACAAGAAATGATATTGCACTTAATGCCGTATTCGAGACACGAAAAATAGACCACTTACGAAACGACCGTGGGGTAAACCGCAAGGCATAATCTTCTATCGATTCATTAGCAACCCAAGTATTATAATCACGTCGAATTTTGACAATTCGCTGGGTTGCATTCGTGTTACCTGCTACAGGTAAATCTAGACTGTCGGTTGTCAATTCAAAGATTCCATAGCATTTATTAATATGAGGGAAATGTTAACAAGCAATCATTGTACCTTTGAAAATTTAAAAGTATCCCATTTGTATTTTAATTAATTAAACTTTGTAAAGATGTACGTAATTTTGCGTATAAGGCAAATGCAATAAGCACAAAAAAGCCAATCCCCTTTGCAGAGATTGGCTAAAACAACTATCTTGTTGATTGTAAAGCTTGGTTTAATTGATCAGTAAAAATCCGCCCGCAACAAACATCACGATAACCAAACCTGTGTTTGTCCATTTTGTCACTAGATGGCGCTGTATACCAGCAACAAAACCAAGCCCGTGTAACAAGGCAGTTGCCACTAAAATACCGAACAAAACACCCACCGTTTGCACACCAGACTCTTGCAATAACGTGTGTTGTGTTGCGCCTAATTCAAGGCCATGCGCCAATCCATGCAGAGTTGCAAAAATGGCAATAATACCAATGCGCCCAATGGGCGATATGGGCAAACGCATCGCAAGCAAAACAGCCATCACCATCATACTGGCTGCGATAGCCGTTTCTACCCCTGCAACCGCAAACCCCATCAAACCAAGACTAGCGCCTACTGCCATAAAACCAATAAATGTCATGGGCAATTGCCAGCGTAGCCGGCCTGTTAGTTTTGCTGCCCAAAAACCAACTGCTAACATCATGAGTAAGTGATCCAACCCCATGAATGGGTGCATAAACCCAGCATACGCATTAACCAAACCATGCTCTGGATGGGCAACAATGCATGTTGAAAAAAGTGAAGTTGCAATAGCAGCGATTAATTGTTTTTTCATGATATCCCCTTAAAGCATTAAACCTTGTTTTTCAATAAACTGCACAATCTCTTCTAGGCCTTGATTCACTTTTAAGTTGCTAAAAATGAATGGCCGCTCACCACGCATCCGTTTTGCGTCTTCATCCATCACGGTTAAAGACGCGCCAACCATTGGTGCTAAATCAATTTTGTTAATCACCAATAAATCTGACTTGGTAATACCAGGTCCACCTTTGCGTGGAATCTTTTCCCCAGCTGAAACATCAATCACATAAATCGTCAAATCGGATAGTTCTGGGCTAAAAGTTGCGGCTAAGTTATCTCCACCACTTTCAATAAAAATAATATCCAACGGTGCAAAGCGCGCACTTAATTGTGCAACTGCCTCCAAGTTCATCGAAGCATCTTCACGAATGGCAGTATGTGGGCAGCCACCTGTTTCTACGCCAATAATACGATCAGGCATTAACGCTTCATTTTTTGTCAAAAATTGTGCATCTTCTTTGGTATAAATATCATTGGTTACCACCGCCAGGTTATAGGTTTCTCTCAACCGTTTACAGAGGGCTAGCGTTAACGCTGTTTTGCCTGAACCAACTGGACCACCAATACCAACGCGTAAAGGTTCTTTTTGCGTGGCAATATCTGTTGCTGTTTGTTTTAATGCTGCTGTTGTCATTGTCATCTCATCTATTTATTTAAGTATGCTATTCAATTTAAGACTGTAAGCAATTATTGTTAAGAACGAAAAAGTCGACTATATTGCGTCTCATGTCGGCAACCGGCAATTGTTAACAAAGGGTTAAAATTGCTGATTTCACTGTCTTTTAGCGTCATCGCTTGCGCTACAACCTGCACCAACTCTTGTCCCAAAGCAGATACAATTTTCTGCCCAGCCACTTGACCTAATGGCACCGCTTTCATGGCAGCACTGACTTGATTTTCCAGCCATCCCCAAGCATAGCCATGTAAGACATCTTGCGCTGGAATTTGCCACACTTGCGCCACGCCTGCATAAATGGTGCTAAATGCTGGTTGCTTAAATTGATTCACTTGCGCCAAAAAATCTGCTGGTAATTCATGTAAATCATTCAACAAGCGACACAAGGAATAGCCCATCTGGCGGGTTTCAGCAAGCGCTTCTGCCGTATCGCGACCTGCTTGATAAAAATCATCCCATTCATGTAGCGCTTGGGTGTCGTTATTTGACCATGCTTGGTAAAGTCGATAAACGATAGGTAGCTCAAAATTTGCTTGATATACATGCAATACGTCACTAATCCAAGCCTTGGCTGTCGCTTCATCTTTGACGTCGCCATACTCTATTCCCCATTCCAACCCTTGAGAATAGCTATAAGCACCAACGGGCAGCATAGGGCTCGCCAGTTGCAGTAATCGACTTAATGCCAATTGGCTATCCACGTTGCCGCCTTTTTGGTGCACGCAAATTAACGATATGATCGTCATCACTGCCGTGACGATGCCCGCCCCCATAAGCACCTGCTTCTGGCTCAAATGGCGCATTTTTCTCAACCACTTCCATCCCTAAACCAAGCAACATTGCTTTCAAGACATGATCTTGCTCTAAGCGCAACCAACCATCACCTACTTGTAAAGGCACATGACGATTGCCTAAGTGATAAGCAGCACACATTAAGGCTTGCGGGGTGCTTGCGGTCACATCGTAAACAGGCTCTTGTGCCGCGATAATTTGTATCACCAAACCATCGACTGATTGCACTAAATCACCGCCCCGCAAAATAATACCGCGGTCTAAAAATAAGCCAGCCTCTAGCCCAGATTGGGTGATGACTCTCAAACGACTTTTTTGCCTTAATAAAAAAGGTAGCTCAATATACTCATCTATTTTATGGGCAACCGATATGCGTTGGGTGATTGTTAACATAAACAATTAAAATAAAAAATAACGTTGTGCCATTGGTAATTCAGTCGCAGGCTCGCAAATCAAATCCATCCCATCTGCCAACACACGATACGTCTCAGGATCGACCTCAATATTGGGCATCCACGTGTTATGTACCATGTCTTTTTTCTTCACATCGCGCGTACCTTTCACTGCAACTAATGGTTTTTGCAAACCCAACGCTGCCACTGCTGGATTGCTTAATGCCGCTTGCGATACAAAAGTGACAGACGTTTTTAATGCGCCACCGTAAGCGCCAAACATATTGCGATAATGCACGGGTTGTGGCGTTGGAATAGAAGCATTAGGATCCCCCATCGCTGCTGCGGCAATCATGCCGCCTTTTAAAATAGTCGATGGCTTCACCCCAAAAAAAGCGGGGTGCCAAATCACTAAATCTGCTAATTTTCCAACCTCAATAGAACCAACCACATGCGAGATACCATGGGTAAGTGCTGGATTAATCGTGTATTTAGCAATATAGCGCTTCACTCTAAAATTATCATTGCGCTCACTGTCCTCTTCCAGAGCGCCGCGTTGCACTTTCATTTTATGCGCTGTTTGCCAAGTACGAATAATCACTTCACCCACGCGGCCCATGGCTTGTGAGTCTGATGACATCATCGAAAAAGCACCCAAATCATGAAAAATATCTTCTGCTGCAATGGTTTCACGCCGAATGCGGCTCTCAGCAAACGCAATATCTTCTGCAATTGCAGGGTCTAAATGGTGGCATACCATCAGCATATCTAAATGCTCATCAATGGTATTAATCGTAAAAGGTCTGGTTGGATTGGTCGAAGATGGCAAGACATTAGGGTAGCCTGCTGCTTTAATAATATCTGGCGCGTGCCCGCCACCAGCGCCTTCGGTATGAAAAGTATGAATAGTGCGGCCCTTAAATGCGCCTATGGTTGTCTCCACAAAGCCAGACTCATTTAACGTGTCACTATGAATCGCCACTTGCACATCCATCTCTTCAGCCACCGTTAAACAATTATCAATGGCAGCTGGCGTTGTTCCCCAGTCTTCATGCAGCTTTAAACCAATGACACCGGCCTCTACTTGCTCTCGAATCGGCTCAGGCAAGCTGACATTGCCTTTGCCCAAAAAACCTAAATTCATCGGAAAAGCATCTGCTGCTTGCAACATTTTATGAATATGCCAAGGGCCTGGCGTACACGTCGTTGCAAAAGTGCCTGTCGCTGGCCCTGTGCCACCACCCAGCATGGTCGTCACGCCAGACATAAGTGCCTCTTCAATTTGTTGCGGACAAATAAAATGGATATGGCTATCAATGCCACCTGCAGTCACTATCATGCCTTCGCCTGCAATCACTTCAGTACCAGCACCAATCGCAATATCCACATTCGGTTGAATATCAAGATTACCTGCTTTTCCAATGGCTGAAATATAACCGCCTTTAATACCAATATCGGCCTTAATAATGCCCCAGTGATCCACAATCAGCGCATTGGTAATAACCGTATCCGCTACATCAGCTGAAACACGCTGCCCCTGACCCATGCCATCCCGAATTACTTTACCGCCCCCAAACTTAACCTCTTCCCCATACGTGGTCAGGTCTTTTTCAACCTCTATCCATAATTCAGTATCAGCCAATCTAACGCGGTCACCCACCGTTGGGCCAAACATCTCAGCATAAGCCTGCTTATCTATTGTTAACGCATCCTTTTTAGTCATCATCTAAAGGCTCCCCATGACCTTTGCGGCAAAACCATACACTTTTCTGTCACCTGCTAAGGCAACTAATTGTACCGTCCGCGTTTGCCCTGGCTCAAAACGCACAGCAGTGCCAGAAGCAATATTCAATCTAAACCCATAAGCGATTTGCCTATCAAACACCAGCGCCTCATTCACTTCAAAAAAATGATAATGCGAGCCAATTTGGATGGGTCTATCACCTTTGTTTGACACATGCAAAGTGACTGTTTCACGCCCCTCGTTTAGCGTAATTTCGCCCGCATCAATTTTCATTTCACCTGGAATCATCACTACCTCTCTAAGAAAAAATGATCAGCATTAGGCCAGACAAGCCCGCATAGCGCTTCGCTAATCTTACTAGGCGCATTTGTAATAAGTCGATGGAACGCACCCATAAAACCCCCAACGCAGCCTATAGGCATTAAGTAAAGCGCACTTTTTTGATAAGCAACCCTGTATGCGAATAGGCTAATCATTATTTAGGGAATAGGGTGATGCACTGTGACTAATTTTGTGCCATCAGGAAACGTAGCCTCAATTTGTATATCTGGAATCATCTCGGCAATGCCTTCCATTACATCGTCACGCGTGAGCAAAGTGGCGCCATAACTCATGAGTTCTGCCACTGTCCGACCGTCGCGAGCACCCTCCATAATAGCGGCAGAGATATAAGCAATCGTTTCTGGATAATTGAGTTTTAGGCCGCGCTGTTTACGTCGTTCTGCCAACAATCCAGCAGTAAAAATGAGTAATTTATCTTTTTCCCTTGGGGTTAATTCCATATTATCTACTCTTCACTTTTATTCAAAACTAAGTATTCCAAATTCTGGGCCTGACCACTTTACGCTCAGCATACCAAGGTCGCAACTGTTGCCAAAGCATTTCAAAATAGTGTTTTGCACTTTGTGAAGATTGTCCAACATATCGCGCTGCAAATATTGCTGGTAATGCTGTTACGCCATACTGTGCCGAACAATCTAACTCAAAAGTTGGCTTGATCATTCTACAAGCATCCAACACAGCTGAGGGCACCTGACCTGCAGCAATCACAAAACTAGCACTCACTACATTGCCATGCAAACCAATCATGGATTTAACGATGCGTTGTGTTGGTGCAAAAAATGCACGCTCATTCCATATCAATTCATTATTACGACGAATTGTTAACAGCTGTTGCATCTCACCCGTGCGCCATTGCTCATGTTGCGCTTGCCGTCCCAAACAGAGTATTTCCCAAGCCGCATATTTGGCTGTTGGTGCCAGATTAACAGTGGCTGAAAGGCGCACTTTTGATCCATCAAACAAAATATTTTCTTGCGGCAACCATTCAAAACAAGCGTTATCTTGTAAATCAAACTGCAAATGTTGTTGTGCTAATGGCCCATTTGCTTTGTACCACTTTCCTGCACCTGGGGTAGTCAGCAGCGCTTTGGCATTTGCGGCCAAACGAACATTCAATGTTAATTCATCGCCACCAGCAACACCTCCTGGCAGATGTATCACCACGCCATGGCACACCGCTTCACCCTCAGGATGCAAGGTTTTTTGTAAGACCAAAGGGCCAACATGACATTTTTTAGCTAAATAACTGCGTCCGCTAGAGACACTAAAATCTAAATCTAAACGTGCTTCCCAGCGCTTAATAGGAGTCTGAATAAGGGAATGATTAAGCGCTGGTTGGCCCGCTACAACGATAAAACCATCATGCATCATTTACATGCATATCATCAAACTGACAAATACCCTTTAATCTTTTTAGCATCCACATTCTCGCGCAAATCCTCATGAATAAACTTGCCTTTATCAATCACAATAATGCGATCGGCTACTTCCATTGTGAAACTCAATACTTGCTCAGAAACAATAATCGTAATTTCACGCATTTTACGAATCTCATTTAATACTTTTGCAATATCTTTAATAATTGAAGGCTGAATACCTTCTGTCGGCTCATCCAGTAACAACACTTTTGGATTGGTCACTAATGCACGTGCAATCGCCAATTGCTGTTGTTGCCCACCAGATAAATTACCGCCTTTGCGTTTACGCATATCAAATAATACAGGAAACAGCGCATAAATATCTTCTGGAATTTCTCCCGTTTCAGATTTACTTAATCCTGTTTCAATATTTTCTTGTACCGTCATCGCAGGAAAAATCATGCGGCCTTGCGGCACATAAGCCAATCCTTTATTCACGCGCATATAACTTTCGTCACCTTGCACACTAACGCCATCAACCGTTGCTTTAGTCGCTTTGCTTGGCAAAATGCCCATTAGCGATTTAAACAGCGTCGTTTTTCCCATACCGTTACGGCCCATAATGGCCAAGGTTTCGTTCTTTTCTGCTTTAAAATTAAGGCCATGAATCACTTCACTTTGACCATAACTAACGTGTAGATCTTCTATTTCAATCATCTTTAATCTCCTGACAACTTTCGTTAATGGCCTAAATAAACCTCAATGACTTTTTCGTCTGCTTGCACTTTTTCCATTGAACCTTCAGCTAAAATTTTGCCTTGGTGTAACACAGTGACTTTATCTGCAATTTTTTTCACAAAATCCATATCATGTTCAATCACAAGCACCGAACGATTAGCTGAAATCTTGCGCAACAATTCTGCCGTGTCATCACGCTCTTTAGCACTCATGCCGGCAACAGGCTCATCTAACATGAGCAATTTAGGGTCTTGCATCAATAACATGCCTATTTCCAACCATTGCTTTTGACCGTGACTTAATAAAGCCGCTTCCATTTGTAAAAAATCAGTGAGCATAATTTCTGCAGCAATTTTTTTCACCTGTGCATCAACCGCTTCAGTGCGCTTAAATGTTAAGCTTTTCAAGACATTCCTACCTCTTGGGTAAGAAATTTCTAAGTTTTGATCTACAGTCAAGTTTTCATAAATAGACGGCGTTTGAAATTTGCGACCAACCCCGGCACGCACAATTTCATGCTCCGCCATATCGGTCAGCTCTTTGTTCAAAAACTTAATACTACCCGCCGTTGATTTTGTTTTACCACAAATCAAATCTAACACCGTTGTTTTACCAGCACCATTAGGCCCAATCACCACCCGCAATTCATTCTGGTCGATATACATATTCAAAGCATCGACTGCTTTAAACCCATCGAATGAGACTGTTAAATCCTCAATCGCCAACACAAAATCTGTATTCGCACTCATGCTTTTGCTCCTTTAATTTCAGCAGATGTTGGCTCCGCCGCGATAAATTTACTCAAAAATTTAAGCTTATGTTTATTTTTGTTATAAATACCAGCCAAACCATCAGGGAAAAACATCACCACAGCAATGAATAAACCGCCCATTAAAAATAACCAAAGTTCTGGATACGTTTCAGAGAAAAAGGTCTTACCGTAGTTGACCAGCAAGGTGCCGTATATCGCACCAATCAACGAGGCTCTACCGCCAACGGCACAGAAAATAACCATTTCAATCGAAGGCACAATGCCAATAAAAGACGCTGACATAAAACCTACCTGCAAGGTAAACATGGCACCACCAATGGCAGAAATAGCGGCTGCTAGACAAAATACAAATATTTTGTAATTTGAAACATCATAGCCAGAAAAACGAACGCGTTCCTCTTTATCGCGCATGGCTAATAAAATCATGCCAAACTTGCTAGTCAAAATATAACGTGAAAGAAATATCACCCCAAACAACAATACCGCATTTAGATAATACAAAATGTATTTAGCTGTATCGGTTCTGGTATCCCAACCCAACACTGTTTTAAGGTCAGTAATCCCGTTCACACCACCGGTATAGCCTTGTTGTCCAACAATCAAAATCGTTAAAATCAAGGCAATCGCTTGCGTAATAATCGCAAAGTAAACACCACCAACACGCCGCTTAAACATGGCGTAACCAATAATGTAAGCAAACACGGTAGGCACAACAAGAATAGCAATAATCGTCAGCGTTAAACTCTGGAACGGCAACCAAAAAGTGGGTAGTGCAGTTAATTGGTTCCAATCCATAAAATCTGGAATACCTGGCGTAGTCTGAATCGCAGTGGCAACGGGATCGGATGCCTCTAACTTCATGAACATCGCCATGGCATAACCACCCAAACCAAAGAAAATACCTTGACCCAAACTTAAAATACCCCCATTACCCCATAGCAACACCAAGCTCACTGCAACAAAAGCATAAGTCAGATACTTGCCTGCTAAATTGAGACGGAACACATCCAACCCTAAGGGCAGCACTATCAAAATGAGTGCGGCTAGAACAATTAATCCCAGCGTGCCCTCCTTACCGCCAAACAATCTGTTTGCTATTGTGTTCATACAAACTCTCCTTAAAATTACTTAACTATTGTTTAAAACCTGATGTTTAATACTTAATATCAGTCACAACGCAGTCAATAAGCGCCGTGACTAATCACATTACTTACGCAGTTTAGAAGCAAACAGACCTTCTGGTTTTACCATCAATACAGCAACAATGAACAATAATGTGGCCATCTTGCCCATCGAGCTACTGAGGAAAAACTGTAAAATTGATTGTGCTTGTGCAATACCAAAGGCAGAGGCAATAGTACCGACTAAACTAGCAGCGCCACCAAATACCACCACCATAAAACTATCTACGATATACAGCGAGCCACTGGTAGGGCCAGTTGAAGCAATCGTGGTAAAGGCAGCACCTGCAATACCTGCAATACCGCAACCTAAGGCATAAGTCATACGATCGACTCTTTTAGTATTAATGCCCACAGAGCCTGCCATTGTGCGGTTTTGAACGGTAGCTCGCATATTTAAACCCCAGCGTGAACGAAACATAATGAGATAAACGCCACCCGTTACCACAGCAGCCAGCGCCATCACAAACAAACCGTTTAAAGGAATATCAATGGCTTCTGTTGGGGCAAAAGAACCCAACAACCATTCTGGCAAATGCGCACTAACTTCTTTAGCACCAAAGCTAGACCGAAAGATTTGTTGCATCACTAAACTCAAACCCCAGGTTGCCAACAAGGTATCTAATGGCCGCTTATAGAGATGCCGAATCATAATAAATTCGATAAAGTAGCCCACAGCAAAAGCAATTAAAAACGACAAAATAATCGCAAACATGAAGTAGTAATTCACCGCACCATAAGTCTCTGCAAGCTGCGATAACATGACAGTGGTATAAGCACCAATGGTCATAAACTCACCATGCGCCATATTAATCACACCCATTTGACCGAAAATAATGGCAAGCCCTAACGCCATTAGCAACAACACACTAAACATGCTGAGGCCGGAAAAACTTTGCATGACAAAAATGTTTGTCATTTCTGCTGCGGTGTATTCGAACATACTAATCCCCTTTAAACATTATTACGAATATGAACTCTTACTTTTCTAAAATCACTCTTACACGCCAAGCAACCTTAGAAAAGCAAACTAAATGCAATCACACCACATTTAGTTTGCGAGCTGATGTAGCGGCAGACAAACCACTACATCAAGCCATCAGACTATTGATAACCTTTTGGGAATGGATCAGGTTTGATGTAATCAGAGGTGTAAACCACTTCTGCTTGACCATCTTTTTTCCATTTACCAACACGCAATTTAGTTGTTAAGTGATGGTTTTTCTCAACAGTTACTGGGCCTTCTGGTGCATCTTTAAACACATAACCTGGCAATGCTGCTTGTACTTTGTCAACATCGAAGCTACCTGCACGCTCAACCGCTGCTTTATACAACCATGGACCTAAATAAGCAGCTTGCGTCACATCACCAATCACAGCATCTTTACCCCAACGTTTTTTGAAAGCTGCTACAAATTTCACGTTTTCAGGATTCGTTTGCGATTGGAAATATTTCATTGCTGAGTAGAAACCTTCCAAGTTCTCACCACCAATACCAAGCACTTCATCTTCTGTTACTGAGATAGTTAACATTGTTTGTTTTTTAGAGTTCAAACCAGCTGCGTTCAACTGTTTAAACCAAGCAACGTTAGAACCACCAACAACAGCGGCATAAATCACATCCGGTTTTTTCAGTTTGATTTTGTTAATCACAGAACCAAATTGTGTATCACCCAAAGCAATATACTCTTCACCAACTACTGTGCCTTTTAAATTACGCTCAATATGCTTACGCGCAATTTTCATTGATGTACGTGGCCAGATATAGTCAGAACCAATGAGGTAGAATTTTTTCGCTTTTTTCTCTTTAGCAATCCAATCTAAACCAGCAAGAATTTGCTGTGTTGCCTCTTGACCTGTGTAGAACACGTTTTTAGATTCTTCTAAGCCTTCGTAAAAAGTTGGGTAAAACAATAAACCATTTTCTTTTTCAAACACTGGCAAAGCCGCTTTACGTGAAGCTGATGTCCAGCAACCCATAACAGAAGCCACTTTATCGCTTACCAACAATTTTTTTGCTTTTTCAGCAAATGTTGGCCAATCAGATGCGCCATCTTCTTGAATCACTTTAATTTTGCGACCCAA
Organism: Methylophilaceae bacterium; assembly: GCA_018398995.1. NCBI lineage: Bacteria > Pseudomonadati > Pseudomonadota > Betaproteobacteria > Nitrosomonadales > Methylophilaceae > Methylophilaceae bacterium. Next base: position 1,039,044 of record CP073759.1, read on the forward strand.
AATACCGCCCATGGCATTGATTTGCTCAATTGCTAATTTCTCAGCTTGGATAGAGCCTGTTTCACTAATCGCCATCGTACCTGTTGCCGAATGTAAAATACCAACAGTTACTTCTGTATCGGTCACTGCCAATCCAGTTGTATTTACTTTAGCTGTTGGATAATCTGCTGCAAAAGCACTGGTCGAAATGAGACCTGCAGATAACAGTGCGCCGACTAGCACACCACTTGCTTTCATAAAACCACGTCTATTAAAAATAGCCATTACTTACTCTCCTTTATAAAAATCAAAAAAACCAAAACTACACTTCGTACTTCTGAAATCAATTTGCTACACCCACTCTACTGACCAACTAGTGACCGAGCATCCATGGTCTTGCCGTCTTTTTAGTCTGCATCTGTAATGCTGCTTTGCCAGTTTCTGGATTTACTTTTGTTGCAGTTTTACACGTGTGTGTGCCTGTGCATCCACAGCTTGAGCGTCTACCAACATTGGGTTCATTGGCAGATTTTTCATTTCGCTCATGCGCCAAACGTTGTGTTTTACCAAGAATAGCCAACCGCGGTGCTGAAATAATGCGATGACTTTCAGTACCACACGCTTGGCAAAATGCCGCATCACTTGATTCACTCATTTTGCGTAACGCAGTAAACACACCACAACTTTTACATTCATATTCATAGACTGGCATTGCGACTCCTTAACTGGTTTTTGCGGTATCAAAACCTTGTTTAACCATGATTTTTGGGCCATCTGCATTCGGCTTCATATCAAAGTCAAAAATCTCAGTTGGCAACCATAAAGTGGCACAAGCATTTGGAATATCCACAACACCACTAATATGTCCTTCAACTGGCGCAGTACCCAAAATAGACAAGGCTTGCGCACCGGTGTAACCAAATTTCTTCATATACTCAATCGCGTTTAAGCAAGCTTGACGATACGCAACATGCACATCTAAATAATGTTGTTTGCCTTGCTCATCCACTGAAATACCTTCAAAGATGATGTAATCTTTATAAGTTGGTGTCAGTACACTTGGTTGGAAAATAGGGTTTTTCACGCCATATTTTTTAACGCCATCTTTAATCAGGCTCACTTTTAAATCTAAATAACCAGCCATTTCAATCGCGCCACAGAAGGTAATTTCACCATCACCTTGTGAGAAATGAAGATCGCCCATTGATAAGCCACCATCTTTTACATACACAGGGAAATAAACAGTAGAACCTTTGGTCAGGTTTTTGATATCACAGTTACCACCATGATCGCGTGGCGGCACAGTACGCGCGCCTTCTGCTTTGGCTTTTTCAGCTGCTTCGCCTGTTAACTTTCCAACAACCGCAGATTTTGGCTCTGGTGGTAATGCCAGTGCCGGCACACGGTCAGGATCGGTTGCAATCAAATCACCCTCACGTTTATTCCATGTAGCCAATAGCTCTTTAGAGGGTAAGCAACCAATTAAACCAGGATGCATAATGCCGGCAAATCTCACGTTAGGCACATGGCGAGAAGTGGTATAAATACCATGAAAATCCCAAATCGATTTACGCGCTTCTGGATAGTGATCAACTAAAAAGCCGCCACCATTTTCTTTAGCAAAAATACCATTAAAACCCCATTGGCTGTCTTCAAAAGTACCCACATCTAAAATCTCAACAACCATTAAGTCGCCAGGCTCTGCGCCTTCAACACCAATTGGGCCACTCAAATAATGCACTTGTGTCAAATCCACATCTCTTACATCATTTGCGCTGTCATTGTCACCAATTTGGCCACCTGTCCAATCCATACATTCAACACGGAATTCATCACCAGGCTTAACCATGGCAATCATCGGAATGTCCGGATGCCAGCGGTTGTGAATCTGACCATTTTGCTCCCAGGGCTTTTTGTCCAAATCTAATTTAACAATTGTTTTCATCAGCTTCCTCCTACTAAGAATTTCGGTTAAACGTTATAAAATAATGTAGCCAAGTATCAAGTGCATATGGATGTAGCCACGAGTACTTAGCCATGACCAAAGTGTATGGTGTTGAAGTGATGAAAGAAATACGTCAAATTGCGTAGTTTTTGGCTGGTATTGCTTGATTGATTTGTGCTAACTTTCAGTGTCAATTTTTAATGAGCAAAGAAGATTCAGCATGCACAAACAATTGGGTATATTGGCAGCATTATTATTTAATTACAGCCATGTAATGGCCACTGAATGGACCTCTATCATTCAAGATGCTGAACATGAAGTCTTTGTGGATATTGATTCCTATAACGTCAGCGATCAATTGCCTTATTTAGTGGCAAAAACCATTTATCAACAGCCGCAATCTTTTGTATCAGCGAATAAAACCATCAAATATGCAATCAGCATCGCAACGCTACAATATAACTGTGAAAAACCCGTATATAGAATGCGTGCTATTCAACTGCTAGATAAAAAAAGTAAGCCGATCAAAACATTTAAAATCAATGCTCAGTTTAAAAAATTAGTAAGCAACACCGATGCATTTTCAATTGGCCAACTCACCTGCCAAGTGCATCAAATGTTGGGTGGTGCAAGCGTTCAATAAGCTGTATTTTTATACAAAAAAACCTCACCATTGTTTATCCATGGCGAGGTTTTTTGTTCAGTGATGATTAGAACTGATACTGCATTGAGATCAACACGGCATCTGTATCACTTGCACCAGTCACTTCTGTTTTTTGATATTCAGCAGAAATAATTGCATTGTATGGTGCCATCACATAATTCACACCAAAGTCCATACGCTCTGTTTTAATATTGTTATCTGCATCAAACTCTTGATAACGTGCAAACGGCATAAACTTACCCCAGCCGACTTGTTGATTAAACAAATAACCAGCACCAACATAATAAGCATCACCTTCTTCAGATAAAAACACACCATCTGTATCATAATCATAGTAAGCAGCTTCAAGCGACAGCGTTCCAGGACCTACATTTTTCTTTTCCATTAAAACGTCGATACTGTAGTTACTATAATCACCAACAGCAGTTGTCGAAATGACGCCATCAGATTTATGTTTAGCCGAAAGACCAACTGTTAAAATATCTTTAGCACCAAAATAATTACCGGTACCATAGTAACCAGGCTCAGAATCCCAGAAAGCCACCTGTACGCGGCCAGCATACATTGGATTATCATCTGCGCCTAAAGTTGACGCCGCAGTACTGTTCTCACCCTCATCTAATGTAGTTCCGCGTGGTCCACTAAATCTGAATAAATTAGCACCTTCAAAAGCACCAAAAGAGATCGCCAATTTATCTTCTAAAAAGCTAGTCACTACCGCCACACCATCATCACGACCAATCACACCACCATTCCAACCATAGCGTGATGAAATGTTGGCCCAATAGCCACCACCGCCACCAGATGAGTAGTAAGGACCTGCCATATTGGCACGGTCACTTGGTGGCAAGAATCGACCAGCCCAAATGGCAATTTCTGGTGTAATTTGCAATTGTACGTTAGCATCAATCACTTCAACATTCGCACCACTAGCCTGAAGGCCACTTCCACCACCTGAACGCTCAGTATTCAACATACCTTTGATGTATTTATTTAAAGAACCTGATAAATACAAACGAGCACTGTTTAGATTAAAATCATTTGAACGATCACTACCATTTGGCGCACCATCTTCTTGTGAAAGATAGCTGGTAATAAAACCAAAACCTGCGGTAATCGATTTATCTTCACCAAATGAGATGGTTGCACCTGCGTTGGCTTGCATTGCAGGAAATGCTGTTGCAATTGCAAGTGACATTGTTAATAGGCTTTTGTTAAGCTTAAAAGTCATTTTCTTACCCCCTAATTAAATTAAAAAAAATTACTGTAAACCATTGCTCAAAGCCCTATAAAGTCAATCAATACAAGGCCAAATTTGTTAAAGGTGAGAATAACGACAAGCCAGAATTGCGCATATACGTCAAATTACGTAGTGTATGTTTTACGCAAAAATATGGTTTTTATGCTATTTTTCAGTTTCAAAATATCCATTTGAAAGCAGCAATGAACAAAATAACGCTTACTTTAATCGTCTTAATAGCAACATTGGTCTGTGGATGTGGAGCAGAAATCGCCTACAAACAAGGCGCGTCAGCAAGAGATTTACAAGCCAACAAAGCCGCCTGTGAACAAGCCGCTAATGAAGCAGCTTTTAATCAATGTCTAAAAGACAACGGCTGGGCAGTACAAAAATTAGGTGAAAAATGGCTATCAGATGATGATTTATTTGCAACAGCAAGCGTGAGTGATAATAAACAAGTGACGGCTAAGCCAACAAAACCTAGCACTTTGAAAACAACAGATAGTATTGCAAGCGATAGTATTAATAGCGAAGAAACAACCAACAAAACGTCAGTCGTGGCTAGCACTGCTGAGCCAATTGAACCCAAGTCTATTGCTGTAAAGCCCGATATAAAACCAACTGAACAACCAGCTGAACCAGTGATTAAACCAGTAAAAGCCAGTGCACAACCAACAGAAACAATCGCCTTACAATCGGCCATAAAAAAAGAAGTTAAGCCAACGGCAACTGAACCGGCTATCAAGCCAGCGCACAATATATTCGATATTTATGAAATTAAATCGTGGTGGAAAATGGGCGGCAACGCAACGCAATTAGAAAAAAACATGGACGAATGCAGCGCAGCATTAGGCGAAGCACATAAACCCAATAAAGTAACGTTCACCTTCACCAGAGGCTTTGCCATTTGCATGCGCGAAAAGGGCTGGCGCGGATTAATTAGCCAAAATAAATAATCAATAACAGGTGAGTAACCTTACAACTCACCTGTTAAATACTGCGTTTTACCAAAACCAAAACTCCAATCCACATCGGTATTGGTCATCACAGAAACCAGCAAATCTTTTGGGTCTAACCCACACTTTGCTTCTAAATTTTTCGCTAGTAACTGATAAAACTTATTTTTATTCACCGTCGTGCGCGGGCTAGTAAACACCTGAATCACCATCGCCTGATCCGTCCGCTCAAACCCTAAACCAGTATCCAGCAAAATCATTCTGCCAGGCTTATGCTCAGTCACAATTTGGTATCGATCTCTAACCGGCACCTTAAACGCCTCTAAAACACAATCTTGCACCGTATCCATCAACGCTTTAATTTGAGCGTCGGAACGCCCTTCTGTTACATCTATTCTGATAAGTGGCATCTATCTCTCCGTTATTCATTTAAACAATAGTTTAGCCTATCACGTAGTTTTGCTTTTGCGTCTCGCTATTTTTTGTTTGGTAAATGGATCTTTACTAGTCCTTTTTATTTTCATTCATACATTTTCTCCAAGCATTAGTGATTTAAATCACTGATTTTATTAAAAATAATCTTTTAGTATCGCCTAAACAATTCTTCTTGATTAAAATGATGTAGTATTAAATTATGTTAATAAAAATATAAGAAACTAAACAAATGAAGTTCAATGAGGATTCAAGAGCCAGCATAGCCTGCAAAAGTAGGGCGTCACTCGCGCAAAGCGCAGTGCGCCGTATTTGAAACTTAACATTCGGCGGACTGTAAACGAGTCCGCCCTACGAGTTCTACAAGGTCTGATTCAGCTAGTTCGTAGTTTGGGCTGAGGTACAAAGCCCTAACTAAAGGCTTAAAAGGCGGAAACCACTGATGAAATTGTGATTTGTATATGATTTTTTTACTTTATACCTGTTGATCTTCAGATAACCTGCACAAACTCTCCAACAACCTTAAGTTCGTGCACGTCTTCGTCTGTAAAGGTAATTACTTCAAATTGATCATCGTAGCTTCTAGGTAGCAATTCAATTTTTATGTGTTCGAAACTATCATGCCTCTGCGCTTTAACACTTCTGTATTCTTTGACGGTAAATCGCGACGATGTGTCAGCATAAATGTCCCTTAGCTCAACCAAAACCAGTTTGCCATTTCTTGACCCACCACGTTCTTTACGAAACAGACAGATTGAACCGTTCGGTATTATTTTATTCATCGATTCACCTTCAATCCTAAACGCAAAGTAGTCTTCAGTTAGCCTAATATTTGATGGTACAGGTATCAACTCATAATCATCAATTACAACCTGCTCATCACTAAAGCCTCCTGCTGCTGCATGCATATCGTACAAAGGAACCGCGTTCTCAAATATCTTTAAGTTTCTAGTTATTGGAACAACGTTACCTTTTGGCTGATCAGCGATGGGGATATGCTTTGAAAAATACTTCCTTAGCCCTGGGTCACAAGCATATACATATGTTCCTTTAATGCCCCTAAGCATGATTGTTTGATAAATATTTAGGATGTACTGTTTTAGCTCTTGAGGATCGTTAATCGATTGCTTACCATTTTTATCAAAATATTTATCTTTATTGATAATAATTTGATTGGTGGTTTCATCAAAGCAAATCTCCTCACCAAAAATGATCCCAGAGTAGTTAAGATCGTATCCTTGCGTCGTATGAATACAACCCACCTCATTCGGTGAAGTCTCACTATTAATCCAGTCTTTATTTGTCCTGTTCCATTTTAGTTGCATGTTATTAATTTGGATATCAAACTTGGATGGGTCATCTTTTGAAATCCATGGCCAAGAATAGCCTGCAATCATTCTAGAAAGACCGTGCTCTTGATCTCTATTTTTAATAGCATCAACAAATGCTTCAATGGAATGAAACAAAATAAAATCGTATGCCTTTGATTTATAGACATGATTGTCTGCTAGTTTTTTATTTAGCAAATCACTAATAAAGGCTGAGTATGCGTTTCCTCCACCAACCCTGAACTGCGAGACCAATTTTTGAACTTGGCAATTTTCTTGTCGCATAAGTTTATCAAAATCACTTTGATTAGCATCAGAGGGTTTTATAGTCTGATTTTGATCATAAAATAATATGGCCTTATTAGATTGTTTGGTTACCCAATCTAGTTCACTACAACTATTTTTATCAAAACCCAACACCTTGCATGCTATATCAAAGTTTCTAAAGTAAGCTCCTAAATTAACTCGCTTTCTGAGGCGATGAGACTCATCAACCAAAACGATGTCATATGATTGAGTTGCAAGTTCAGCAGGACCAATTACCATACTGGGATTCAGCCCAGAAATATTCCTAAAAGTTTTTTTGAGCGTCTCTCGAAAGGAGCTCATTGGTACAACTAACGCCATTTTGGGATTTGGAAATGTTTTTCTCACTTGAGTTAATATATCTAAAACCTCTGTCTCTTCACTCGCAAACTCTCGAAAGTTAACATCAGCATTATCCGAGTTGAGCAGTTTGAACAAGAAAATTGCAAGAATAGATTTACCAGTGCCTGCACCTCCTTGAACAACAAGGCTTTTTACATCTTTGTCCAACAATGCATAAAGTATTCCGAGCAAACTCTGCCTTTGATCAGATGACAAACTTTTATAGGGGGAGTACTTAAATAGGTCTGAGTTATTAAGATGCTCTATTGAGTGTTTTGCAAGCCCGTTGGCTCTCAATTTATCCCACAGCTTTAAGAATAAGTCCTTGTAAAGCTCTTTCTTTTGGTAATAGCTATGTTCTACTAAACCCAAATTACCGTTGAGAAGAGAGAAGTTTTGATCTGCGGAGAAATATCTAATTAGGCTAGATTCTATATCTAAGGTTACTGATTTGTTGAATAACTCGCTGTCAATAAGATGTACTGTTGTAAGCTTCTTTTTGTATTCGTTTTTTAAATGCGTATTCATCCTATTAACAGTGTCCAAAGTCTCACCCACATAAGCAATCTTTGAATTTTCATCACTTAAAATATAAACGAGAGGCCAGTTATTAACAATCGAGGTTTGTGATGCAATATCATTTAGCGACTCTCTAGTGAATTCGTATCTATTAAGCTGAAATGAAACTGTACTAGTCATAATTCATTATATTTTTTTGCAGAATCTTTTGACTTACTCACTGGATACTTAACTGCATTTTTCTGAATTTTTTCCAATACAATTTCCTCGACATCTAGATTGTATTTATTTGCAATTAATAAAGCATATGCGAAAACATCAGCAAGCTCTTCTCTTACTTTTTCGCAATCTGCTTCATCAGCTTTTTTCCAAAGAAACAGCTCAAGCAACTCACTTGTTTCGATATTCAAAGCGATGGCTAAATCCTTAGGATTATGAAATTGATCCCAATTTCTTTCATCACGAAATTTGATTAAAGCCTCAATTGTTTTTTTCATTTTTTCGATAACAACTTTGTAGTTTATAAATTTAATTGGCAGAAATACCGCCTTGATTCGTTCAAGAACCTCAATTCACATTACCAACTATGTTGATACAATTCTAAATCAAAAAAACAGCTCTGTAACTTAGATAATTATTATCATTTAATTCAATTACTTACATTATTTATTGTATTTAAGCTACAGTCCTAACCTATAAAAATTAAATACAGCCATAATAATTTTTGAGTTGCACTCCTAGATACTTATCGCTAAAAAGCTATTAGTAATTACAACAATTTTTCACTTATCAAATATATATCATTCTTATTTGATAGGTTTGCAAAATACAAAAGCCCCGGAGGGCTTTTGTAATTAAACTCTTAAATAGCTACACATGTTAAATATCCAACGACCCCACATTTAAGGCATTATTTTCAATAAACGCTCTTCTTGGCTCTACATTGTCACCCATGAGTGTGCTGAAAATTTCATCGGCTGCAATGGCGTCGTCAATTTGCACTTTGAGCAAGCGGCGGACTTTTGGATCCATGGTGGTTTCCCATAGTTGTTCTGGGTTCATTTCGCCTAGGCCTTTGTAGCGCTGTACGTTTAGATTGTGTTTTGCTTCGCTTAATAGCCAGTCTAACGCTTGTTTAAAGTTGGCTACGTTATTTTCTTTTTCGCCACGTTTGATAATGGCGCCTGGGCCGATTAAGCCATCTAGCATGGTGTACATGCGGTTGATTTGTTTGTAGTCGCCGCTGCCAACAAACTCGGCATCGATTACGCAGCTTTGTAAGTTGCCATGTACATATTTATTGATTTCTAGGCGATAGGCGCTTTCTTCTTCATCAAAAGCGACGATGACTTCTGAGCCAACGGCGCCTAAGATGGGGCGTAATTTTTCGGCGACGGCATTCACACTGGCTTCTGTGCTTAAATCAACATGGCCGACTTCTTGAATGGCGCGCAATACGCTTTCGTCATATAGTCTTGCAATACGGCGGATAACCGCTTCTGTTAATACCATTTGTTTGGCGATGTTATTAAGCGTGTCATCTTTTAAGGTTTCGCCACCTGTTTTGGTGAGCAGTTCTGCATCTTTTAACGCAGAGCCCAGTAGATATTCATCTAGTTCTTGGTCGTCTTTAATATAGCGCTCGTCACGGCCTTGTTTGATTTTATACAAAGGAGGTTGTGCGATATAAATGTGGCCACGTTCGACTAATTCGGTCATTTGACGATAGAAGAAAGTGAGTAATAAAGTACGGATGTGCGATCCATCGACGTCAGCATCGGTCATGATGATGATGCGGTGGTAGCGTAGTTTTTCGACATTAAAATCGGCTTTGCCGATGTTGGTGCCTAACGCGGTAATCATGGTGGCAATTTCTTGCGAACCTAATAACTTATCAAATCGTGCTTTTTCGACGTTTAAAATTTTACCTTTAAGTGGCAAAATCGCTTGGTTTTTGCGGTCGCGCCCTTGTTTGGCAGAGCCGCCCGCAGAGTCACCCTCGACCAGATATATTTCACATAAGCTTGGGTCTTTTTCTTGGCAATCGGCTAATTTTCCAGGTAAACCCATGCTATCCATTACGCCTTTACGGCGGGTAATTTCACGTGCTTTTCTGGCGGCTTCGCGCGCACGCGCGGCATCGACAATTTTGCCGCAAATAATTTTGGCATCGATTGGATTTTCTTCTAAAAATTCGGTTAGCTTGGCGCCAACCACTTCAGAGACAACGGGTTGCACCTCACTAGAAACCAGCTTATCTTTGGTTTGTGATGAGAATTTTGGGTCTGGCACTTTTACTGATAATACACAGGTGATGCCTTCGCGCATATCGTCGCCTGTGGTGGTGACTTTGGCTTTTTTGGCGGTATCTGTTTGCTCAATATATTGATTAAGCGTGCGCGTCATGGCGGTGCGCAAGCCTGTTAAATGCGTTCCACCATCGCGTTGCGGTATATTATTGGTAAAACATTGCACGGTTTCGGAATATGAGTCGTTCCATTGCATAGATACTTCAACCGTCATGCCATCTTTTTCGCCTGATGCATAAAATATTTTCGGATGGAGTACGTTTTTAGAACGGTTCATGTATTCCACAAACCCTTGAATGCCGCCAGAGTGAGCAAAATTTTCTGACTTTCCATTTGGGCGCTGATCAATCAACTCAATTTTGACACCATTATTTAAAAAGGAAAGCTCACGTATGCGTTTGGCTAATATTTCAAAATGAAACTCGACTAAAACAAAGGTTTCTACTGAGGCTAAAAAGTGAACTTCTGTGCCTTTTTTTTCTGTTTTTCCGGTCATTTTTAGCGGTGCTTGTGGCACGCCACGTTTAAATTCCATTTGATGTACTTCGCCATTGCGATAGATTTTCAAACGTAACCAATCAGATAGCGCGTTAACCACCGAAACACCCACGCCGTGTAAGCCACCAGACACTTTGTATGAGTTTTGATCAAACTTACCACCAGCGTGCAGCTCGGTCATGACAATTTCTGCTGCAGAGCGTTTTGGCTCGTGTTTGTCATCTGGTTTAATGTCGGTTGGAATGCCGCGGCCGTTATCACTCACGCTCACAGAATTATCTGGGTGAATGATGACTTTAATATCGTTACAGTGGCCTGCTAATGCTTCATCAATGGCGTTATCTAACACCTCAAATACCATATGGTGTAAACCTGATCCATCTGAAGTATCGCCAATATACATACCTGGTCTTTTACGAACGGCATCTAGCCCTTCTAAAATTTTAATACTGGATGAATCGTAACCTTCTTCTTTAGCCATAATTTTTCGCTTCTGTTGTTTTCTATCAATAATGTGGGTGTTATTTAAATACGCATTGGCATGACGACATATTTGTAATCATTGTCTTCTGGTATTGTGATTAAGCAGCTGCTATTGGCATCTGCGAATGAGAAATTAATATTTTCTTGTTGTGTATTATTCAGCACATCAATCAAGTATGTCACATTAAAGCCAATATCTAAACTATCTTGCTTATAACTAATTTCTAGTTCTTCTTCTGCTTCTTCTTGCTCAGTATTGGTGCTGATGAGTTTGATATTATCTTCGCTTAATACCATACGAATGCCGCGATATTTCTCATTGGATAAAATGGAAGCGCGTTGCATCGCTGTTAAGATGGCTTGGCGATTAGCGGTAAACGTGTTGGTATGTGCAGTTGGAATAACGCGATGATAATCAGGGAATTTTCCATCAATCACTTTAGAGATTAAACGCATATCACCAAAAGCAAAATTCACTTGGCCTGTTGCGATTTCAATCATCACTTCTTCATCGTTATCTTCTAGTAATTTAATCAGTTCTATGACCGTTTTTCGCGGCAAAATAACATCGGCTTTTTCATATGTTTTATTTAGAGTTGCAGAAGTAAAGCTTAAGCGATGGCCATCTGTACCCACTAAATTCAGCTTATTTTCGTTTACTTCTAATAACAAACCATTTAGATAATAGCGAATATCTTGTTGTGCCATGGCAAACTCTACTTGTTTGAGCAGGCGTTTTAACTGGATTTGTGGCAATTGAATTTGGATAGCATCGCCATTTGTTTTTGTCATTACTGGATAATCTGCGGCTGGTAATGTTTGTAAATTAAAGCGGCTTTTGCCTGCTTTAACCGTCATGCGACTATCTTTACTCATCAAATCTATATCAATGCCTTCTGGCAAAGAGCGACAGATATCTAAGAATTTTTTTGACGATATTGTGGTGGATAGCGTTTCTTGCAGCGCAGCTTTTATTGTCAATGAAATTTGCATTTCTAAATCGGTTGTTGTGAGTTGTATGCTGTTATCTTTTGCTTCCAACAACAAATTAGAAAGGATAGGTAGCGTATGGCGACGCTCAACTATGCCTGTGACATTGCTTAATGGTTTTAATAAAACCTCTCTATTTATTTTCATCGTTGTGCCTAATTATGTATTTAATATATATATAAAACTAATAGTAATAGTAATGTCTTTTTTTTCTGTGCATTATCTTCATTATCTAATTAAATCATTCAGTTAATACCATTTAAAGCCTGTTTAAAACCTTGTTTGTTGCTGTGGATTAAATGTGTATGCATTTTGCTTTTTACTAAAGTGCTGTTTTACACAACTTTTATCCACACCTTTTTCTAGCTGATTATCCACACCCGTTTTATGCCGATTAATCACGTATGACTTGGGTTAAAAAACCAATATCACGCGCGATATTTTGATCATTCAATCTTAATTGTTCAATCTCTTCACAAGCATGCATCACAGTTGTGTGATGACGATTACCAAAAGCTTCACCTATTTCAGGAAAGCTATGATTGGTTAACTCTCTCGCTAACGACATAGCCACCTGTCTTGGCCTGGACACATTTCGTGATCGCTTTTTACTATGCATTTCGGCCACTTTTATTTTGTAATAATCTGCCACTGTTTTTTGTATATTTTCAATGGTGATTTGGCGGCCGCGAACAGCAATTAAATCACGTAATGCATCTTTTGCTAAATGGATGTCCATGGCTTTGCCAGTAAACTTAGCCATTGCAACGATACGGTTAAGTGCACCTTCTAGCTCACGGACACTAGAGCGTATTTGTTTTGCCACAAAAAACGCTACATCTTCATCAAGATTGATTTTAGACTCTTCTGCTTTTTTAAGCAAAATTGCCACGCGCATTTCTAGCTCTGGCGGCTCAATCGCTACCGTTAATCCCCAGCTAAACCGGGTACGTAATCGCTCATCAACATCGGTAATTTCTTTTGGATAAGTATCACAAGTAATGACAATCTGCTTTTTTTCTTCGATTAAGGTATTAAAAGCATAAAAGAATTCTTCTTGCGTACGTGTTTTTTTGCCAAAGAACTGAATATCATCAATAAGCAATAAGTCTAAAGAATGGTATTGCTTTTTAAAAGCATCAAACGCTTTGTTTTCATAGGCTTTTACAACATCAGACACATAACGTTCGGCATGTAAATAACGAATTTTTGCCTCGGGATTTTGCTCCTTAAGTCGATTACCAATGGCTTGTAGTAAGTGGGTTTTACCCAACCCAACCCCACCATAGATAAAAAGCGGGTTATAAGCTTGACCCGCATTTTCGGCAACTTGTATGGCCGCAGCACGCGCCAACTGATTGGCGCGACCAGTGACATAATTATTGAAATTAAAAGCCGGGTTTAAGCCAGTCACTACTTCACTTTTATTCACTGCTTTTTTGTTATTAACACTGGTTTTGTTAATTTCGGCCTGAGTTGACCCGTTTCGGTTTTCTTTTCTTGTGTATTGCTCTACATTAGATTGCGCGCTTTGACGGTTTGCAGATGAAGGATTGTTTTTAGCTTGTGCAGTAGAAGCGGGTTTATTGCTGGTGGTGATTTGAATGGAAATGATTTCTGAAAACAACTCTTCGGCTATTTGTTCAATCTTACTCAAAAAACGATCTTTTACCCATTGCTGCACGAATTTATTAGGCGCAACAACAATAAAGCTATTATCTGTTATTTCAGTTTTAAGCGGTTTAATCCAAGTATTAAATTGTTGTGCGGACAGCTCTTGCTCAAAACGGCTAAGGCAGGCAGGCCAAAATTTTTTCATCGGTTTACCAATACCCCAGTTAATTAATGGTTGAAGAAAAGACGACGTTGGCGTTTTGAATTTTTTTGCCAAATACTAGCTAATGATTTTAACCTGTTTAGTACGACTTATCCACAGGCAATTACATTTTTATTTTAGCGAAATAGCGATTGACAAGATAGTGAGTTATCGGGTTTAATGGAGGGCTTTGTAGCATTCGCAATTGGAGATTTAAATGAAACGTACTTATCAACCGTCTAAAACACGCCGCGCACGTACGCACGGGTTCTTAGTACGCATGAAAACAAAAGGTGGTCGTAAAATTATTGCGGCGCGCCGTGCAAGAGGCCGTAAACGTCTAGGTCTATAATTTTAGCACGTTGTTTGTGTTAAACTTGCCCAGTACCAAATACAGCTGGCAAGATTAAAAGCCAGTAATATCTAAGCCAGCAATGCCTAAACGAGTAATAACGAAGTTGGTTATGATTAGAAAAACGGATGAATTTTCATCCGTTTTTAGTTTTAGAAAACGATTCTCAACTGATTTTCTCGTGGTACATTACCAACCTAACGCCGCATTTGAAACCAAGGTTGGTTTTGTTGTTGCAAAAAAAGTTGCTAAATTAGCCGTTGATAGAAACTATATGCGCCGTGTGTTACGCGAGTTATGTCGTCAACAGTTACACGTGTTAACTGGTGTTAATATTGTGATACAGGTAAGAAAACCGTTTAAAAATCGCGATTTCTTATTATTGAAACAAGAGCTTGCTATGCTATTTGATAAAATACAGCATAAACTAATGCACAAAACAGTAGAAAATGAGTGAGGCATAATACATTGTGTTGATAATGCGTAAACTTTTTATTGGTTTGATTAGAATCTATCAGTTATGTTTAAGCCCTTTTTTAGGTGCCAATTGTCGCTTTTATCCAAGTTGTTCTGCCTATGCTATTGAGGCAATAAACAAGCATGGCGCAATGAAAGGTAGTTATCTTGCGATATTAAGATTGGGTCGTTGTCATCCTTGGTGTGATGGTGGACATGATCCAGTGCCTTAATGGTTATTAACCGTTTTTTTGAACCGTCAATTTTATAAAGAATAAAGAGTTGTAATGGATACCAAACGTTTAGTTTTATTTGTTGTATTTTCATTTTCTATCATGATGTTGTGGGATGCTTGGCAAGTTAAAGATCGTCCTATTAATGCTGATAACACAGCGAGCGAAACATCAACTGCGGCCGAAACCAGTGCAGATGTTATTCCAGCCGCCTCATCACAGGCTGTTGTTACAGCAGATAGCAATCAAACCCAAGTATCTGGTGAGCGGATTAAAGTCAGTACAGATTTATACCAAGCAGAAATTAGTACGCTTGGAGGCGATATACGTCATTTAACACTCAATAAGCATCGTGCGGATGGTAAGGAACAAGGACGTTTTGTTTTAATGGATGATGCTGCTAAACCGATGTTTTACGTTGCGCAAAGTGGCTTAATTGGTAAAGATCTACCTAATCATAAAACGTTATTTACTGCAGAAAAAAGTCGCTATGTGATGGCAAGTGGTTCAAATACCCTTCAAGTAGTGCTGTCTTGGTTGGGTAATGATGGTACCAAGGTTGAAAAAATATATACGTTTCATCGTGATCGCTACGAAATTGATCTAACGCATCGTATAAATAACGCGATTGGCGGTGAAGTGGCGCCATCAGTTTATTATCAAATTACGCACGATAGTGAGTCGAATCAAGGCTCAACTTTTATGCCAACCTTTACTGGTGGTGCTTATTACACGGATGCAGATAAGTTTAAGAAAATTAAGTTTTCTGAAATGGCAGACCGAAATTTATCACTAAAAACAAAAGATGGTTGGATTGGTGTGATTCAACACTACTTTGCTAGTGCTTGGATTCCTAAAGCGGGAACGTCACAAGAGTTTTATACAAAACAATTAACCGATAATTTATATGCAGTTGGTGTTGTTAACCCGATTGGTAAGATTGCACCCGCTGCTACCAATGAGATAAGCGCAACATTATTTTCAGGCCCACAAACTGAAGCTGATTTAGAAGCGGCTGCGCCTGGTTTAGAGTACGCAGTTGATTATGGTTGGCTCACTATCATTGCTAAACCATTATTTTGGTTACTTTCAAATATCCATGGATTTATTGGTAACTGGGGTGTTGCCATTATTGTGCTGACTATTTTGCTGAAAGCGGCTTTCTTTAAGTTATCTGCCACTAGTTATCGTAGCATGGCGCACATGCGTGAAATGGCGCCGCGCATGCAAAGCTTGAAAGAAAAGTTTGGTGATGATAAGCAGAAACTGCAACAAGCGATGATGGAAATGTATCGCAAAGAGAAAATTAATCCTTTAAGCGGCTGTTTGCCTATTTTGGTGCAAATCCCTGTTTTTATTGCGCTTTATTGGGTGCTGTTAGGTTCTGTTGAGTTGCGTCATGCACCATTTTTTGGTTGGATTACTGATTTATCTGCAAAAGACCCTTATTACATTTTGCCGATTTTAATGGGTGCTTCTATGATTGTGCAGACGTATTTAAATCCTGCACCTGCTGATCCACTGCAAGCAAAAATAATGAAAATAATGCCTGTTGTGTTTAGTATATTTTTCTTCTTTTTCCCGGCTGGTTTGGTTTTATATTGGTTGGTTAATAACATTTTATCGATTGCACAGCAGTGGTATATCAATAAAACCATTCATGCTGAAACATTAGCCAAAAAAGGCAGTGGTAAACGTTAATTCACAAGACACAATTGCCGCGATTGCCACAGCAAGTGGCGCTGGCGGCATTGGTATAGTCCGTGTTTCTGGTGCCTTATGTGCTGAGATTGCTACTCACATTCTGGGACACTGTCCTTCACCGCGCTATGCGGCTTACCTCGACTTTAAACAAGCAGATGGTGAGTTGATTGATCGTGGTATTGCCATTTATTACAATGCACCACACTCCTACACTGGTGAGGATGTCTTAGAGCTTCAAGGACATGGTGGCACCGCACTGATGCAAATTTTACTTGCCCGCTGTATTGATCTGGGCGCGCGTCAAGCAACACCTGGTGAGTTTACGAGGCGTGCCTATCTCAATGATAAACTTGATTTGGCACAAGCTGAGGCGGTTGCCGATGTGATTAATGCAGCAACAGCAGAAGCGGCAAAAAGTGCAGTGCGTTCTCTTTCAGGTGAGTTTTCACAGACGATTCACGCCTTCTTAAGTGAGTTAATTAATTTGCGCTTATTTGTTGAGGCTTGTTTGGATTTTCCGGAAGAAGAAATCGATTTTATAACGCAAGGACGCGTTGCTGAAAAAATAGCCAACAATCAACAGGTATTAGAAACTATTTTTAGCAAAGCAAAACAAGGTGTCTTGTTGCGTGATGGTGTCAACATCGTTTTAATTGGTCAGCCCAATGTTGGTAAATCTAGTTTAATGAATGCGCTATCTGGAGAAGAGGTGGCGATTGTGACATCAATTGCAGGTACTACAAGAGACGCCATTAAAAGTGAAATTCAAATTAATGGTGTGCCCTTACATATCATTGATACGGCCGGGCTTCGTGATACCGATGACGAGGTAGAAAAAATTGGGATTGCCCGTACATATCAAGCGACAGAAACGGCACACATCGCATTATTATTGGTTGATGTTGCTCATGGTATTGGCGCACAAGAAAAGTTGATTATAGAGCGCTTACCGCAAGAAATTAGCAAAATATGGGTGCATAATAAAATTGATGTCTCTAATGAGCAGCCGCAAGTTGTGGAAATTGATGATGCCTCACATATTTACTTATCAGCTAAAACAGGCCAAGGCTTGGATCTATTAAAAAGTCATTTGTTATCACTGGTTGGCTACCGGCAAAATGCGGAAGGTGTTTTTATGGCACGGGCGAGACATTTAGCAGCATTGGATCAAGTGAAGCTACATTTAGAACAAGCGAGTAAGCAAATTCATTTTCCTGAATTAGTAGCAGAAGAATTACGGTTAGCACAAGAGTCATTAAGTAGTATTACTGGCGAATTTACCCCTGATGATTTACTCGGTGAGATTTTTTCAAAATTTTGTATCGGTAAATAACACGTTCATTACAAGGCGCATATAGCGCCTAAGTGGTTCAATGTGATTGTTTGGTTGCCTGCATTTTTTTATAGGCTAACTCATGCTTAGCTTGTAATAATTGTTTCTTTTGTTTAGGTTTAATTTTACAGACACGCTTACAGCCGGTAATCATAGCAAGGATGAGGTTATCACGATGTAGGACACTTTCAGTAAGTACACCGATAACATGACCACCAACCAATATCAGCCATCCCCAAGTTGCATAATGGTGAATTGTTTTATAGGCATCTATATACGCGTCACCAAATATCAACCCATCTTCAAACACTAAAATACCAGAGCCAACAGCAATTAATCCAATGCCAAGCATGGCATAAATTACCAATGCGCCGGTTGGATTGTGCCCAACATAATGTTTTGCATTGCCTTGAATGAGTTTATACAAATATTTTGCTGCCCAGATAATATTGGGCGGAAAAGTCTTAAAATTGGCATACCCTGTTGCAACCGTACCCCAAATAATACGCGCAATAATGAGTCCACCTGCGACATAACCAGCTTGGATGTGTGTCATTCTATCCCACTCAGAGGCGTGGGTATAAAAGGCTACACCGAAAGCGATGGCAAGCGACCAGTGAAACAGTCTAACAAATGGATCCCATATATAACGTTGCATTGGCTATTTCTTAAGAAGGTGCTTTCTCAGTAAACAAATACTTAATAAAGTTTGCTTTTTCTTGTGCACTACAATCTGCGCCCAAAATGTCGTTACAATGCTCTGTAAATTGCTCTTCAACTTTATCAATTTTTGTGAAGCGTTTAGGGTTTACCATTGGCGACAATGGTTTAATTTCTTTCTTAGTTACAATATGTTTGCCATAGTTTGCTGGGTTTTGTGTATGGCAGGATGCACAAGCTGCTTCATGACCGTTATTTTTAAAGGAACGGTTGAAGAATAATTTACCTTCAATAGCTGAAGGACTGAAATCTTTATCAACCAATTGAGCTGAAGCAGTATATTTATCCATTAACGTCTGTGCGTTAATAACATCTGCGTGTGCGTTTATAACGGTAAAGCTTAGTAAGCTTGCAATGATTAATGTCGTTTTTTTCATTTCATATTCCCTATAGATAGATTGAACAATTCAAGTGCATTCTAATCTCTGAGTGTTAAGTATTTATTTCTAAAGTGTAAGGTCTGTGTATCATTTTTATAGTTTAGCTGTTACAGATTTACAAAATAGCACCGCTCATCAGACTTACCTCACCCGTCATTTGGGCTAGTTTAATTTGTTACACTAGTTGATATGAGGTGTGTTTCTCGCAATTACTCTTCCTACTAACCTGTGTTTACGGTTAAATGACATTGTTGATTGATGATTTTTTATTAAAAAAACTCATAAAAAAACCCCTAGTAGCATTACTAGGGGTTAAAAATTAAAACCTATTTAAATTGTTTTAATTAAGCAAATACACCTAACTTATTATATTTTTCTGCAAGTAGATAATAAAATACCACACGATTTTTCATACGTTCTTCTTGCATGGTGACACATACAGCATCAATTGCTGGATCTAGCTCGGTGTTAGAGAGTGTGAGTGCTAGCTTTTTCTTCAGAAAGTTTTCACGCACAGTTTCTTTTTCGCTCGCATCACCACAAGATACAAATTTAGCATCTTTATTAGACATGACTAACTTGTATGTCGATGCCATTGTTGTTAAAGCGGCCTCGTTGATGTTTGTAGTATATTTTGCAAGTGATGCTTTGTATTAGCTAATATCAGCCATTTTCTTCCCCCTAGTGATTGATGTTAATTAATTTCAAACTGTTTACCGTAAGGTTTAACATAAAACTTACCTCACGCAGCAAGCATAGCCTGAAATCCTTATCTAATCTACGTTTCAGGCTATTATTATAATGCTATCGATGTTTTATTGGCTATTTCGTTTAGCATTTAACAAAAATTAATTAATCAATCTAAGTGCGTTTATTGGACCTGTTATCATTAAATTTGCGCTAATGGGGTTGTTTTGTATGGCGATAGTTGATGCAACAGAGGCTGAAACCTGTTGATCTGATGAAACAGTGGCTTGTCCATATGCTTGTAGTTGTTTGTTTTGCAGGATGAGATTGTTTAATTCAAGACGGCTATTGTTCAGCGAGGCTGTACCAGTCAACGTCACAAAACTGGTGGTGCCGCTAATATGCTGGGTACGCATTGCTTCAGCGATATCGATTGTTTTAAGTGCACCATTTTTTATATTAAAGGTGGCATTCAGTTGCGGAGAATTGCTTAGATAGCCGGCTTAATTTATAGCAAAAGAAAAAGTGCCTTTACCACTTAAAAAACCGTTGATGATGCTATTGAAGCGCAGATCTTTGTCCATTTTATCAATCACCATTTTATCAATGGCGAAGTTGCCTTTTGTTACCAAATCAGGCGATACTAAGTTCGTTTGTAGATCGGCACTGATGCGACCATTGTATAGTTGGCCGACCAAATTAGGAAAAGTCAACATGCTATTGTTAATGGTGCCGCTGCCTTGTAATTTTTTAAAAGTCGGAAAAGGTGCCAGCGGCGCTCGCCAATTGATAGCATCGATTTTAACCATATAGTGAGTATTAACAGCGGTAATGATAAGTTTAATATCCTGTTCTGTTGTGTAAAGCTTGGCCAGACCCATTGTATTAGTATTATTTAGATGAATATCTGCTTGTAGGGATGGCAATGAAAGTCCTGGCACTGATAAATTGAAATCTTCAATAATCAAACGCTCAATAACATAATCTGGGCTGTTCGCGATTGCTTTTTGCCAGTTAGCAACATGAAATAAATCACTTTGTAACATTGATAAACCATCTATCTTAATGGTGCGCATGATATACGGTGTTGTATCTGGTATGGTCAATAGAGCCATCAATTTATTTTTTAGACGCTTGAAATCTGGATAGATACGAATTGATTGGGCATTTGTTGTACTACTATCAGCAATACCAACGCTTTTTAATAACAAATGTGGCTTTGGAAACAACCAAATATGAGCAGATTGGATATTCACTTTCTGTTGTGTTTTATCTAAAACCCTCGCTTCAATTGAATTTGCTAGCATGGGAATGTTGATATAATGTGCGCCAATGACGGTGATACATAACACAACAAAAAACAACTTAAATAGTGTTTAACGCCACTAAATATAGAAACAAAACCTTGTCTAACGCGACTCTCACGCCAAGTTTTATTAGCCAACCGTTGACGTTTTATTCCATCTTCCACTTTTGCGATAGCGGCTAACCTTTTATCTTCTTCTGTTTTGGCCTTGGCCGCAGCTTTTAACTGTGTCCATGCATCTGCCGCACTATTTTTTGTGTGTTGTTCAACTGCAGGCTCCTGCTTTTGGTTTGTTGCAGCCACCTTAGTATCAGCTCGTGTTTTTATTTTGGCCCACTGCTGTTTTTTAGCAATTACTTGGGCTTTTTTTTGCGCTTCAGTTTCAATGTTTAAGCGCGCCACCTCTTCTGCTTTAGCGGCTGTAATTCGTTTGGCTGTTTCTATTGTTTCCAAGCGGTCCTTTTGTTTTCTTGCACGAAGCTCTGCTTGTATCGATTCTTCAGCTGCTTTTTCCCCAATCATTTTGATGATGAATGACGCCATCCGCAAGCGCATCAAACTCATCTAAACTAATTTCATCAACTTGAATGTGACTTGCCCGCGTTATGTTGGATGTGCTTGAAGCCAATGACGCTGAATCAATGACTTTAATAAAGCCACCTTCCAGCAGCCAAGTCATTGCCTCGTGAAATACGGTTTTTTTGACATTATCTAGCTTGGCGAATATTTCCTGTTCGGTTAGATGACCATTGATGATACTGAGTAATTGCCCTGTAGTATCAGGCAACTCTGTGATCAGCGCACTCTCACCCCTAGCGGTTTTTGTATAAATAATATCATTAGCCATAATATTTAAAATGCAAACAAAAGATAGGTAAGCAGATTATCATGCTATAGGCAACAAAGAAATAGGCTTTTGTCGATCTGCTGCGGTTTTTGACGTGATGTTTCACGTGAAACATACCATTTTTGCTTTAATTGTCATCGGCTATTTTTTGTCATTTCACTGTTTCACGTGAAACAGTGAAGTTTCAGTAACGTCAAACAGCAATATACGTTAAAATTCTATTTTCTTTTAAATTGGTTTATATTGCGATTTAGTTATGCAGTTTCCAGATAAATTTGATGTGATTGTTGTTGGTGGTGGTCATGCGGGTACCGAAGCGGCTTTGGCTGCTGCGCGTATGGGGCAAAAAACACTATTGCTAACACACAATATAGAAACCTTAGGTCAAATGTCATGTAATCCTTCGATTGGCGGCATCGGCAAGGGGCATCTTGTTAAAGAGGTTGATGCGCTAGGCGGTGCAATGGCAATGGCAACGGATGAAGGCGGTATTCAATTTCGTATCTTAAACGCTAGTAAGGGGCCGGCGGTTCGCGCAACACGCGCACAAGCGGATCGGATTTTATATAAAGCAGCCATACGCCGCACCTTAGAAAATCAGCCTAATTTGTGGTTATTCCAGCAAGCGGTAGACGATATTACGCTTGAGGGTGATAAGGCTGTTGGTGTGGTAACGCAAATTGGTCTTAAGTTTTCCTCCAAGGCTGTGGTATTAACAGCGGGTACTTTTTTAGGTGGTTTGGTTCATGTGGGCATGCAAAATTATAGTGCTGGACGTGCTGGTGACCCACCTGCCATTTCATTAGCTGCAAGATTGCGTGAAATTGGATTGCCTGCTGGACGCTTAAAAACAGGCACACCACCTCGTATTGATGGTAGAACCATTAATTATGCTGAAATGATTGAACAGCCCGGTGACAATCCACTGCCTGTGTTTTCATTTTTGGGCAATGTGGCGCAACATCCCGCACAGTTATCTTGTTGGATTACCCATACCAGTATAAAAACCCATGACATTATTCGTGGTGGTTTAGATCGTTCGCCTATGTATACTGGGGTAATTGAAGGGGTTGGGCCGCGTTATTGCCCAAGTATAGAAGATAAGATTCATCGCTTTGCAGACAAAGATTCGCATCAAATCTTTATCGAGCCTGAAGGCCTGCATACTAACGAGGTATATCCTAATGGCATCTCAACTAGCTTGCCATTTGATGTGCAGCTCGATTTGGTGCGCTCAATTAAAGGGTTAGAAAATGCACATATCTTACGTCCTGGCTATGCGATTGAATACGACTATTATGATCCACGTGGATTGAAAAGCTCATTAGAAACAAAAGCGATAAATGGTCTATTTTTTGCTGGCCAAATTAATGGGACCACAGGTTACGAAGAGGCGGCGGCACAAGGCTTATTGGCGGGTGCTAATGCGGCGCTGTACGCCCAAGAAAAAGAAAGTTGGTGCCCAGCGCGTGATGAAGCGTATTTGGGTGTGTTGGTGGATGATTTGATTACAACTGGCGTCACTGAGCCATACCGTATGTTTACCAGTCGCGCCGAATATCGTTTGCAATTGCGTGAAGATAATGCTGATATGCGTTTGACTGAAATCGGGCGCAAACTTGGATTGGTCGATGATAACCGTTGGGCGATTTTTAATCGCAAACAAGAGGCAGTTGCTAAAGAACAGCAGCGCTTGAAAAAAACCTTTGTTCAGCCCGCCAATGTTTCACGTGAAACACAGCAAGCTGTGTTGGGTAAAGTATTGGATCATGAATATAGCTTATTTGAGCTGTTACGCCGTCCAGAGGTAAGCTACCAAGGCTTGTTAGATTTGGTGCCTGCTGATGAAGTGCTTTTGGATGATGTAAAAGAGCAGGTAGAAATCGCGGCAAAGTACCAAGGCTATATCGATAGACAAAAAGAGGAAATAGCCAAACAAAAAGACAGTGAACATATTAAACTGGGTGAAGCGATTAATTATGACGAAGTCCATGGGTTGAGCATAGAGGCGCGTCAAAAACTGAAACAACTAAAACCAGAAACACTGGGTCAAGCGGGTCGAATTTCTGGCATTACTCCAGCGACGATTTCTATCCTAATGATTTATATGAAGCGCAAGTGCAAAAAGGAATCCATGCCAACAAATAGTGAAGCGGCATGAGTGATTTAGCTAACAAATTAGCGCATGGCATTACGCTCATGGGTGTGCAGGTTTCTACTGAAATGCAACAAAAGTTGTTGGCTTATCTAACCTTGTTAAATAAATGGAATAAGGTGTATAACTTAACTGCGGTACGTAACCCTTTGGAAATGGTCACGTTACACTTGCTGGATAGTCTGAGTGTGTTGCCATATATCAAAGGTAGGCGTCTGTTAGATGTGGGAAGTGGCGGCGGCTTGCCTGGTATCGTATTGGCGGTTTGTTTGCCAGAACTCCAAGTGACAACAATTGATACCGTCCAGAAGAAAGCTATTTTTATGCGCCAAGTAAAAGGTGAATTAGGCTTGGATAATCTGCAAGTTGTGCATGGGCGGGTCGAGAAGTATGAGGCCCTGCCGTTTGATCTGATTATTTCGCGTGCGTTTTCTGAGCTGAAATTATTTATTGCGTTGACACGGCATTTACTGGATGAAAAGGGGCAGTGGCTCGCAATGAAAGGTGTTTCTCCGCAGGCGGAATTAGAGGCGCTGAAGGTAAAAAGTGGTGCGGTTTATCCATTGTTTGTGGCTGGATTGGAAGCTGAGCGACATTTGGCTGTCATTCAACAATTTTAGCAATTATATTGAAAAAAGAGTGATGAAAATATTAGCAATTACCAATCAAAAAGGCGGTGTTGGAAAAACAACGACTTGTGTGAACTTGGCCGCAAGTTTGGCCGCGAATCAGAAAAAAGTATTGCTAATCGATTTAGATCCGCAGGGGAATGCAACGACTGGTTGCGGAATCGATAAAGCGCGAGTCAAGTTCAGTATTTATCATGTCTTAATCAATAGTAAAACCTTGAAAGAGGTTATTGTGAGGAGTGAAAAATGCGGCTTTGATGTTGCGCCATCAAATCGCGAGCTTGCTGGTGCTGAGGTGGAGTTGGTTAATGAGATTGCACGTGAGACGCGGCTAAAACAAGCACTGAAGCTTGTTGAGACTTATGACTATATTCTATTAGATTGCCCCCCTGCCCTCAATTTGGTCACCGTTAATGCATTAACAGCCGCTAATACAGTGATGATTCCTATGCAATGTGAATACTATGCTTTGGAAGGATTGTCAGATTTGGTGAATACCATTAAGAAAGTGCGAGCGCATCTCAATAGCAAACTAGAGATAGAAGGGTTATTACGTACCATGTTTGATACGCGTAATATGCTGGCACAACAAGTATCAGCACAATTAGAGAATCATTTTGGCGACAAGGTGTATAAAACGGTTATTCCACGCAATATTCGCCTAGCAGAGGCGCCAAGCTATGGTTTACCTGCGTTGATGTATGATAAGTTATCTAAGGGCGCAGTCGCTTATTTAGATTTGGCTGCAGAAATAATTTCTAAAAATAAACCTGTAAAAACAAAGGGTTAATACAATATAGGAACACTTGATGGCAAAGCAAAAGGGATTAGGCAGAGGATTGGACGCATTATTGGCTGGCGACGAAGAAGCGGTTAATGGTGTTGATGGCTTACGTATGTTGGCTGTGGGGCAAATGCAGTCAGGTAAATATCAGCCACGCTCACACATGGACGAGGCGGCGTTACAAACCTTAGCTGATTCAATTAAGGTGCAAGGTATTATGCAGCCGATACTGGTTAGAGAAATAGCACCAGATCAATATGAAATTATTGCTGGAGAACGGCGTTGGCGCGCAAGTCAAATGGCTGGTTTGGAACAAGTGCCTGTTTTGATTCGTGAAATTGAAGATGAGTCAGCGTTGCAGATGGCATTGATTGAGAATATACAGCGTGAAAATCTCAATCCAGTAGAAGAGGCGCTAGGTATCAAGCGCTTGATAGAAGAATTTGCAATGACGCATGAAAAAGCGGCGCATGCCGTTGGACGTTCACGGGTAGCAGTCTCTAATCTGTTGCGACTATTAACATTAGCTAATGGCGTACAGAACCTGTTGATGGAAGCTAAGTTAGATATGGGCCATGCACGTGCATTAGTGGGTTTGGATGCTGCACAGCAAGTGATGCTAGCGAACAAAATTGTGCAAGAAAATCTATCTGTACGTGAAGTTGAGCATTTGGTGAAAAAAGGAGGCGTTAATGCGCAACCTAAAACGCCAAAAACCAATGTCAACCAAGACGTCATGGCATTACAAAATAGCTTGAGTGAAAAACTAGGTACAAGTGTCAGTATTGTTGCTAAAGCAAACGGCGCTGGCACTTTGAAAATTAATTATAGCAATCTGGATGAGCTTGATGAGATTATTAAAAAAGTTTCAAGTTAGTCTATGTCAGTTTTCATCAGGCAATAACGCTTGACTAAAGCAAGGGTTTAATTCAAAATCGCGGCTTTGCTAAAAGCCAAATTTTAAATTTAACTGTTTTTAGTCTATTTAAAATATGAATGATAAAGATACAGGCTTAAGCGCAAAAAATACTGTCGAAGAAATGTTGCGATTACAGTTGTCAGCAACTGTAGTTGTGGCACTTTTAGCCTTAGTGGTATCCGGAGTAAATGCAAGTTTGTCTGCACTGGCTGGTGGTTTATCAGTGATAATAGCCGCTTACATTGCTTCAAAAGTGGCTGTCAGTAAGCGGCAAGATGCAGTGTCAGTGTTAGGCAGTATGTTAAAGGCAGAACTCATTAAGATTTTTTTAATTATTTTGTTTTTATTTATCACGATTAAAGGGTTTAAAGCATTGGTGCCATGGGCATTGATTATAGGATTAGCGGTAGCGGCAATTATTTCTGGTGCCGCAATGGGCAAACGAAACAAACATTTAAAGATATAAATCATTATGGCAACAGAGCATACAGCAGAACACGCAACAGAACATTCGGGTGAAATGACCACTGCAACTGATTACATCAATCACCATTTAACTTTTAACGTGCAACCAGTAGGCGATGCAGGTCACAGCTTCTGGAATGTGATTCATTTTGATATGTTTTTTATTTCATTCGTGCTAGGTGCGTTGGTTGCCGGTGCGGTGTGGCTAGTAGCGCGCAAAGCAACCGCTGGGGTGCCAAGTAAAACGCAAGCCTTCGTAGAACTGATTTTTGATTTTGTTGATGGGCAAGTGAAAGGCATGTTTCATGGTAATCGCCATGTTTTTATTGCGCCCACTGCCCTTACCATTTTCTTATGGGTATTGGCCATGAACTTAATGGATTTGGTGCCGATCGATTGGTTCGCTAAATTCACTGGTTTGTTTGGTGATTCTCACGCGCCCTTCCGTCCTTTGCCGACTTCTGACGTCAACACAACATTTGCTTTGGCCTTATCAGTTTGGATATTAATGATTTTCTTCTCAATTAAAGCCAAAGGTGTTGGTGGTTGGATACATGAAATTTTTGGTGCTCCTTTTGGTATGCCAAAATTGTTTAAGCCTAAAACCTTGATGGGTGTAATAGGTTTAATAGCAAGTCCTTTATTATTCCTAGCAAACTTTATGTTCAACATGATTGAATACATTTCAAAACCACTGTCACATTCAATGCGTTTGTTTGGTAATTTGTATGCCAGTGAAGTCATCTTTTTACTGATCGGTTTATTAGCAGCAACGGGTATATCCGGTATGTTTGGTGCAGTAATTTTAGGTTCTGTCTGGGCAATATTCCATATTTTAGTGGTGCCGTTACAGGCATTTATTTTCATGATGATGACGGTTGTATATTTATCAATGGCACATGAAACACACTAAAATTGAGTTTAATGAAGTAGTTTTAGTTAATTAGTAAATCTTTAAATAAGAGAGGGTAACAAAATGGAAATGATTCAAGCATATACGGCGATTGGCATTGGTTTGATGGTTGGTATTGGTGCAGCAGGCGCATGTATCGGTATTGGTAACATGTGTTCTAGCTTCTTGGACGGTGCAGCTCGCCAACCAGAAATGATTCCAGAACTACAAGGTAAAGTGTTCTTATTACTAGGTTTAATCGATGCGTCATTCATTATTGCTGTTGGTGTGGCACTATTGTTTGCATTCGCAAACCCATTGTTAAGCGCAGTAGCGTAATTTTAAGATTGCTTAGTAGATTGGGTTGGTCGCTGGATTAACCCAAGTGATTAAGTTTTAAAACTTGGAGCAAACATGAACTTTAATTTAACGCTCATTGCACAGGCAACTACGTTTGCAATATTGATTTTTGTTATTGTCAAATTCGTTTGGCCACCGCTTTTAAAAGCAATTGAGGCGCGTCAAAAAGAAATTGCAGATGGCTTAGCGGCAGCAGAACAAGGCAGAAGTGCTTTAGAAAATGCATCTAAAAAATCAGATGTAACGCTAAGTGAGGCAAAGCAAAAAGCCAGCGATATTATTGGACAAGCGGAAAAGCGTGCCAACGAAATTGTTGAAGAAGCTAAAATCACTGCCAAAGCTGAAGCTGATCGCATCAAAGAAACAGCCAAATCAGAGATTGCACAAGAAGTAAATCGTGCAAAAGAAGGTTTACGTGCGCAAGTATCGGTATTGGCTATTTCTGGTGCTGAAAAAATCTTGCGTAAAGAGATTGATGCTAAGGCGCATACAGCTATTCTTACTCAACTAGCGGCGGAGCTATAAAACATGGCTGAAATTTCAACTATCGCGCGGCCCTATGCAGTAGCTGCTTTTAAGCTAGCCAAAGAGAAGAAAATGCTGGCTAAATGGTCAGAAATGTTGTCTTTGGCAAGTGCGATTAGTAGTGATGAGCAATTTGCTGCTTGTATTCATGATCCGAAAATGAGTGGCCAAGCATTGCAAGACGCTTTTTTAAAAGTATGTGGCAATCAACTAGATGCTGGTGGACAAAACCTCATTAAAGTCTTGGTTGAATATAAACGATTGTCTATTTTACCAGCGATAAGCAGTGCGTTTGAAACACTCAGAGCAGTCGAAGAAGGCACATTGGATGCACAAATTATTGCTGCAGTTAATCCAACAGCAACAGTAACAAAAGACATCGTCAAAAAGCTTGAGGCTAAGTTTGGTAAAAAAGTATCAGCTGAAGTGGTGGTGGATCCAGAGATTATTGGTGGTATGAAAATTATTGTGGGCGATACAGTGATTGATGCGTCCGTAAAAGGTCAGTTACAAAATTTAGCTTATTCGTTAACAGCGTAAGCAAGCGATAAAAACTTTAGGAGTTATTAATGCAATTATCTACATCAGAAATCAGTGAACTGATTAAAAGCAGATTAGACAACTTTGAGGTCAGCAATGAAGCGCGCACTCAAGGTACAGTCATCTCAGTAACTGACGGTATTGTACGTATTCATGGTCTTTCAAACGTCATGTCTGGCGAAATGATTGAGTTCCCAGGTAATACATACGGTTTGGCACTTAACCTTGAACGCGACTCAGTTGGCGCTGTGGTGTTAGGTGATTACGAACATATTACTGAAGGCGACATTTGTAAATGTACAGGTCGTATTTTAGAAGTTCCAGTTGGCCCAGAATTGATTGGCCGTGTTGTTAATGCATTGGGTCAACCGATCGATGGTAAAGGCCCTGTTAAAACAAAATTAACCGATAAAATCGAAAAAGTGGCACCAGGTGTGATTGATCGTAAATCAGTTTCACAGCCAGTGCAAACTGGATTGAAATCAGTTGACTCTATGGTGCCAGTTGGTCGTGGACAACGTGAATTGATTATTGGTGACCGACAAACAGGTAAAACAGCGGTTGCGGTTGATGCGATTATCAACCAAAAAGGCGAAAATATGACTTGCGTCTATGTGGCGATTGGTCAAAAAGCATCAACCATTGCTAACGTAGTGCGTAAATTAGAAGAAAACGGCGCGATGGAATACACCATTGTCGTGGCTGCAACTGCTTCTGATTCTGCAGCACTACAATTTTTGGCGCCGTATGCGGGTTGTACAATGGGTGAATACTTCCGTGATCGCGGTGAAGATGCATTGATTGTCTATGATGATTTGACAAAACAAGCGATTGCTTACCGTCAGATTTCGTTGCTGTTACGCCGTCCACCAGGCCGTGAAGCTTATCCAGGTGATGTGTTCTATATTCACTCACGTCTATTAGAGCGTGCTGCTCGAGTAAACGAAGAGTATGTTGAGAAATTCACTAAAGGCAAAGTAAAAGGTAAAACAGGTTCATTGACAGCATTGCCAGTGATTGAAACAGCTGCAGGTGACGTGTCTGCTTTCGTACCAACCAACGTGATTTCGATTACTGATGGTCAAATTTTCTTAGAAACAGACTTGTTTAATGCCGGTATCCGTCCAGCAATTAACGCAGGTATTTCTGTGTCACGCGTCGGTGGTGCTGCGCAAACTAAGGTAATTAAAAAATTAGGTGGTGGTGTTCGTTTGGCTTTAGCGCAATATCGTGAGTTGGCTGCTTTCGCGCAGTTTGCTTCTGATTTGGATGAAGCGACACGCCAACAACTAGACCGCGGTCGTATGTTTACTGAGTTAATGAAACAGGCACAATATGCACCTTTAAGTGTTTCCAACATGGCAGTCACTTTATTAGCGGCTAATAAAGGCTACTTCGATGACGTACCAACAGCAAAAGTATTGGCTTTTGAAAGTGGTTTGCATGGCCACATGAAATCTAAATACAAAAAACTAATGGATGCGGTAGAGAAAAATAAAGCAATGACCGCTGAAGAAGAAGCAGCAGTTGAAGATGCGATTAAAGATTTTAAAGCAACAAGCGCATATTAATCTCTAAAATAAGTATAAGACTTTAGGATAAAACAATGGCTGGTAGTAAAGAGATTAGAACCAAGATTAAGTCGGTAGAAAATACCCGCAAAATCACCAAAGCAATGGAAATGGTTGCCGCTTCTAAAATGCGTAAAGCGCAGGATAGAATGCGCGCTGCCCGCCCATATGCAGAGAAAATCCGAAATGTTGCTGCACATCTTTCCTATACACAACCGGATTACAAGCATCCATTTTTAATTAAGCGTGATTTAGTAAACAATGTGGGTTTAATTATTGTCAGTTCAGACAAAGGTTTGTGTGGCGGTTTAAATACTAATATGTTGCGATTATCTGTTAACCAAATGAAAACGTGGGAAACAGAAGGTAAAGGCATTAAAGTGACTGCGTTTGGTAACAAAGGCTTAAGCTTTATGACGCGTGTGGGTGCAGATATTCAATCTCACGCAACGGGTTTAGGTGATGTTCCACATCTTGAAACATTAATTGGTTCAATCAAAGTGATGCTGAACGCCTATGAGGCAGGTGAAATTGACCAGCTATTCATCTGTTATACCAAGTTTATTAATACCATGAAGCAAGAGCCCGTTATGGAACAATTGTTGCCATTATCGGGTGAAAAAATGGGTAGCCCAGAAGGCAATTGGGGCTATATCTACGAGCCTGATGCAGAATCAGTGATTGACGAATTAATGACACGATATATCGAATCATTAATTTATAGCGCCGTGGCAGAAAATATGGCATCAGAACAATCATCGCGAATGGTTGCGATGAAGTCTGCATCCGATAATGCGAAAACAGTCATTGGCGATTTAAAATTGGTATATAACAAGGCGCGTCAAGCTGCAATTACTAAAGAGATTTCAGAAATTGTTGGCGGTGCAGCAGCGGTTTCAAATTAAGATTTTATTTATATTAAAAAGTATCTGACTAAATATTGAGTTAGGAAAAAAGATGGCAAAAGCAAATCAAGCAGTAGTAGGTAAAGTAGTTCAATGTATTGGCGCGGTTGTAGACGTTGAGTTTCCACGTGATCAAATGCCAAAAGTATATGATGCATTGATTATTGATGATAAAGACTCACAAGCTGAAAAAGGCTTAACCTTAGAAGTGCAACAACAGTTGGGTGATGGCATTGTTCGTACCATTGCCATGGGTTCATCCGATGGTTTAGCACGTGGCACAGCGT
Source organism: Methylophilaceae bacterium (assembly GCA_018398995.1). Lineage (NCBI taxonomy): Bacteria > Pseudomonadati > Pseudomonadota > Betaproteobacteria > Nitrosomonadales > Methylophilaceae > Methylophilaceae bacterium. The sequence goes on from CP073759.1 coordinate 1,070,901, forward strand.
TTAAAACAACAGGCTCACAAATTACTGTGCCAGTTGGTACAGGCACATTAGGCCGTATTATGGACGTATTGGGTCGTCCTATTGATGAAGCTGGTCCAATTGATTCTAAAGAACGTCGTTCTATTCACCAAAAAGCACCTGCTTTTGAAGAGTTGTCTCCATCTGTTGATTTGTTAGAAACAGGCATTAAAGTGATTGACCTCGTTTGCCCGTTTGCTAAAGGCGGTAAAGTTGGTTTATTTGGTGGTGCGGGTGTTGGTAAAACCGTTAACATGCTTGAGTTAATTAACAATATTGCTAAACAGCACTCAGGTTTATCTGTATTTGCCGGTGTGGGTGAGCGTACGCGTGAAGGTAATGACTTCTATCATGAAATGGCAGAAGCTGGCGTCATTAAACTTGATGACATGAAAGAATCAAAAGTAGCGATGGTATTTGGTCAAATGAATGAACCACCAGGTAACCGCCTACGTGTTGCGTTATCAGGTTTAACCATGGCGGAAAAATTCCGTGATGAAGGTCGTGATGTGTTGTTCTTCGTTGATAATATCTACCGTTACACATTGGCAGGTACTGAGGTATCAGCGTTGTTAGGTCGTATGCCATCAGCGGTGGGTTACCAACCAACATTAGCTGATGAAATGGGTAAACTACAAGAGCGTATTACCTCAACTAAAACAGGTTCTATTACATCTATCCAAGCGGTTTATGTGCCAGCGGATGACTTGACCGATCCATCGCCAGCGACAACATTCCAACATTTGGATTCAACTGTTGTGCTGTCACGTGATATTGCTTCTTTAGGTATTTATCCTGCGGTAGATCCGCTAGATTCATCATCACGTCAGTTAGATCCATTAATTGTTGGTGAAGAACATTACGAGGTAGCACGTAGCGTGCAACAAACATTACAACGCTATAAAGAACTACGCGATATTATTGCTATTTTGGGTATGGATGAATTATCACCAGAAGATAAATTAGCGGTGGGGCGTGCACGTAAGATTCAACGTTTCTTGTCACAACCATTCCACGTGGCGGAAGTCTTTACAGGTGCGCCTGGTAAATACGTGCCATTAAAAGAAACAATCAAAGGTTTTAAAGCGATTGTGTCAGGTGAATATGATCATTTGCCAGAGCAAGCTTTCTACATGGTTGGTGGTATCGAAGAGGCTGTTGAAAAAGCCAAAACTTTAAACTAAGTTTAATAGAGAGTTAATAATGGCAAATACAGTTCGTGTTGACGTAGTAAGCGCTGAAGAGGAAATTTTTTCTGGTCAGGCTGAGTTTATTGCAGCTCCGGCATCGGCAGGTGAAGTGGGTATTTACCCACATCATGCGCCAATGATAACAACAATTAAACCAGGCGCATTACGTATTAAGTTACCTGACACGGCAGAAGAAAATTTAATCTTTATATCGGGTGGTATGTTAGAAGTGCAACCTGGTTTGGTAACTGTGTTAGCAGATACAGCAATACGTGGTCATGATTTAGATGAAGCAAAAGCGTTAGCCGCAAAAGCAGCAGCAGAAGAAGCCATGAAAAATAAAGCTTCAGATATGGATTATGCAAAGGCGCAAGCAGAGTTAGCAGAAGCGGTTGCACAAATTCAAGCCATCAATAAATTACGAAAAACTAAGTAATATCAAAATAACAAAAAGCGGCTTTTAAGTCGCTTTTTTTATTAGTATTTGTTGCCTAACGTAAAGTGCAGTAAGCACTATTAAAAATAGTAGTAAAATAGATTACTTATGCAAAAAAAACCATTAAATATTCTGATTCTTGCTGCTGGTAAAGGGACGCGTATGCATTCCAGTCGGCCAAAAGTATTGCATGAAATTGGTGGACAGCCTATTTTATGGCACGTGATTAATGGTGCTAATCAGTTAAAACCCACCAAGATTATTGTTGTGTTTGGTTATGGTGGCGACCAGGTACAAAAAGCCATCCACCAACAAAACATTATCTGGGCAGAACAAAAAGAACAGCTGGGAACCGGCCATGCAGTTCAGCAAGCGCTACCGTATTTAGATGCTGAATCAAACACGTTGATACTATTAGGCGACGTACCGTTAATCAGTGTCACGGCTTGTCAAACATTGCTTGAACAAGCAGATAATCGACTCATCATACAATCATTCAAAAAATCAGACCCTTCTGGTTATGGCCGAATTGTGCGTAATGCTGCTGGATTGGTGAATGCTATTGTTGAACATAAAGATGCAACGCCAGCACAATTAGCGATTAATGAAGTCAATACTGGCATTATGGCCATGCCGACTAAGCATTTAAAAAATTGGTTGGGTCGATTAACTAACCATAATGCACAACAAGAATATTATCTAACGGATATTGTAGGATTTGCAGTCGCAGACCATGTACAAGTAAATGCAACTGTCATTGAAGACGAGTGGTCAGTAACAGGGATTAATAGCAAACAAGATTTGGCATTGATTGAACGTGTCTATCAACAACGGCAAGCTACGGCATTATTGCAAAAAGGTGTTACGTTATTTGACCCATTGCGTATAGATATACGCGGACATTTAGAAACAGCTAAAGAAGTGGAAATTGATGTTGGTTGTCTATTTGAAGGTGATGTAAGCTTAGGCGAAGGTGTAAAAGTTGGTGCGTATTGTGTGATCAAGGATGCCACGATTGGTGCTGGAACGGTAATTGCACCGTTTACGCATATTGTAGGCACAACAATTGGCCAGAATAATAAAATCGGGCCTTATGCAAGATTACGCCCAGGCACTATATTAAGTGACGATACCCATGTAGGTAATTTTGTTGAGCTTAAAAATACCCAAGTGGATACCGGTAGCAAAATTAATCATTTAAGCTATGTGGGTGATGCAACCGTTGGCAAACAAGTCAATATAGGTGCTGGTACAATTACTTGTAACTATGATGGCGCTAATAAATTTAGAACAGTGATTGAAGACAATGTATTTGTTGGCTCGGATAGTCAATTAGTAGCACCAGTCACTATTGGTCAAGGTGGCACCATAGCCGCTGGTTCAACGATTACCAAAAATACGCCAGCTGAGGCACTGACTTTATGTCGTGCCAGAGAACAAAAATCAATTGCTGGTTGGAAGCGACCAGTTAAAGCAAAGAAAGAATAATATGTGCGGCATAGTAGGCGCTGTTGCAAAAAAGAACGTCGTTTCAACGTTAATAGAAGGGTTAAGCCGACTTGAATATCGTGGTTATGATTCTGCAGGCATTGCTATTTTAGATGGCAACATTAAACGCGTACGTGCAGTTGGTCGCGTCAGTGAGATGCAAGCGAAAGCAGAAAGTGAACACTTATCTGGCTTGGTAGGTATTGGACATACACGATGGGCAACCCATGGCGGTGTAACTGAAAGTAATGCACATCCACATGTTTCAAGAGATCAAATTGCGGTTGTGCATAACGGTATTATTGAGAATCATGATGAGCAACGTGAACGTTTAATCGCCTTAGGTTATACCTTTACTTCGCAAACAGATACCGAAGTCATTGCCCATTTAATTCACTATTATCATGAAAAAGGTGAGTGCTTACTATCGTCTGTAAAACTCGCCATTAAAGAGTTATCGGGTGCTTTTGCGATTAGTGTTATTTCAGTAAAAGAATCGGATAGCATGATTACCGCTCGACAAGGATGCCCATTACTGATTGGATTAAGTGAAGAGGCAAACTATATTGCATCGGATGTTTCAGCTGTTTTATCACAAACGCGCCAAGTGATCTATTTAGAAGATGGTGATGTGGCCCAAGTAAAAGCAAACGGCGTTGTAATCTGGGATAAAACAGATGTAATAGTCAAACGTGAAGTGCATGTAAGCGATGTTTCATTAGCCAGCTTGGAGCTAGGTCCGTATGCACATTTTATGCAAAAAGAAATCTATGAGCAACCACGTGCATTAACGGATACCATAGAAGCATTAATTGATGATGCAAGTTTCTCACCTGCCTTATTTGGCGATGGTGCTAAAGCGGTTTTTGAGCAAATAGACAGTGTGTTAATACTGGCAGCGGGTACTAGTTATTACGCTGGCCTAACCGCTAAATATTGGCTAGAAAGTATTGCAGGCTTACCAACCAATGTAGAAATTGCTAGTGAATATCGCTATCGCGTATCAGTGCCTAATCCCAAGCAATTGATTGTGACCATTTCGCAGTCTGGAGAAACACTAGATACAATGGAAGCCCTTAAACACGCGCAAAGTTTAGGGCAGCAACTGACATTGTCTATTTGCAATGTACAAGAAAGTGCACTTCCACGTGCTTCAACATTGGTCTTTTACACGAGAGCAGGTGCAGAAATAGGCGTTGCCTCAACCAAAGCGTTCACAACACAACTGGTTGCATTATTTACATTAGCGACTGTGCTCGGAAAACAACGTGGTTTAATCGATAAACAGCAAGAAGCGGCCTACTTAGATGCGCTACGTCACCTACCTGTCAGTGTGCAGTATGCCTTGAATTTAGAGCCGCAAATTAGAGAGTGGGCAAAGGCTTTTGGCGATAAAGAACATGCTTTATTTTTGGGTCGTGGCGTCCATTATCCAATCGCATTGGAAGGCGCGCTAAAACTAAAAGAAATTTCCTATATTCACGCAGAAGCCTACCCTGCTGGTGAGTTAAAGCATGGCCCATTGGCATTGGTTGATAGTAATATGCCGGTAGTGGTGATTGCACCCAACGATACTTTGTTAGAAAAAGTAAAATCTAATATGCAAGAAGTGAAAGCGCGCGGTGGCGTGTTGTTCGTGTTTGCAGATGCCGATAGCCACTTCACTGAATCTGAGGGCGTACACGTTATTCGAACGCCACGGCATGTTGGTGTACTTTCACCAATATTACATACTGTGCCTGTGCAGTTATTGGCTTATCATGTTGCTTTGTTAAAAGGCACAGATGTTGATAAGCCTAGAAACTTAGCTAAGAGCGTGACCGTAGAATAGTTACAGCCAATCCCAATCTGTTCTTTCTTTATGTGGTGCGTTGCGCATCAGCCAATCCCAAACAACAGGCGGAATAAAGCGTAGTAATTTCGCTAACCAACCCATTTGCCAGGGAATGACAATAAAGCGACGTTTATGCGCAATGGCTGCGATACATTGTTTGGCAAAGCAATCAGCCTCCATCAAAAATGGCATTTTATATGTATTGATACTAGTCATCGGGGTGCGTATATAGCCCGGCGCTATTGTAGTGACGTTAATGCCATACTTTTGCATCTCAACTCGCAAGCTTTCTAGATAAGTGATTACAGCAGCCTTACTAGCGCTATAAGCACCTGCACCGGGTAAGCCACGAATGCCAGCAACACTAGCAATCCCGACAAGCTGTGTTTGCCTAGCTTTTGAATTTTGCATCGCGGTGATAAAAGGGCTAAATGTGTGGACCATGCCCATTAGATTGATATCGATAATCGCTTGAAAAGCAGTGATATCTGCTTCATATTCAGTCAGTGTGCCGCGACTAACGCCAGCGCTTGCAATCACAACGTGGGGTGCGCCGTATTGCAGCATAAAATCTTTTGCGGCTGAATTAAGCGCATTGCTATCTCGCACATCAAGCGCATAAATAGTACAAGTTGTATGATGGACAGATTCAAGCTCTTTTGCTATTGCTTGCAAGGCTGATAATTGTCGACCGACTAAACCAAGCACCAGCCTATCGTTAGCATAGCGAATAGCATATTGGCGAGCTAATGCCAGGCCAATGCCACTTGATGCGCCAGTAATAAATATTGTTTTCATGTAACTAAAAACCCGCTAAGCAATTGCTATAGCGGGTAAAGTTATTTGAGTCTAGAAGGCAACGCAATTTTATTAGTTGCCTTGATTACTTTTTTGTAGGTGATTTCTGCTTAGTTGCGCGAATATTGCTCACAATATAGTCGACAACTTCTAGTGCTTTTGTATTACCGCCAGCCATAGTGCCAGAAGTGATGTATTTACCATCTATCATTAAGCTAGGCACGCCTGTAGCTCCTGAAGACCGAAACACTTGCGCTGCGCGTTTAAGATTAGTGCTGACTGTAAACGAATTGAACGTATCTTCTACTTTTTTACGATCTAAGCCACTATTGCTGGTAAGCCAGTTAAGGGCTGCTTTTTGATCAGTAGGATTCAGAGATTTTTGCTTATGGATGGCTTCAAAAAGTTTATTGTGTAATTGATCAACAATACCCAAAGCTTCCATGGTGAAATACGTTTGCGCCATCGGTGTCCAACTTGGATTAGGCAGGCCAGGCATACGCTTAAACTGCACATCATCTGGTAACTGTTTGAGCCAAGCATGTAAAGGCTGTTCCATATGATAGCAATGTGAGCAGCCATACCAAAAAATTTCCATCACTTCGATTTTGTTATTGTTTTCTGTTGCTACTGTTTGTGCTACAGCATCGAAATCTTGTCCAATTTGTGGTGCAGCTAACAAGGGGGTGCTAATACTCATCGTGCTGAGCAATAGGGCGAAAGCAAGCCATAACTTTTTCATTTTTTATCCTAATTTTTTGGTTGAGTAAATGATTTATTCAAATAACGTATAACAGACAATAAAAGATGACGATTAATTCCGTCATCATGTTAACTAGTCTGCATTCATTTCAGTTTCTACCTTAATGAGATCAGCGCCAAAGCCATTGGCTAACAATTCTTTACGAACATTATTAATGGCTTCAATATCGCTTAAAGGACCAACGCGCACGCGATGCCATGTGCCTTGTTCTGCTATTGTTGCTGTTTGTACAATTGCCTCAAAACCTTGTAAAGCTAGTTTTGCTTTAAGGTTGTCTGCATCATCTTCATTTTGAAAAGAGCCAACTTGTAAGAAATAATCTTCTTTTTTAGTTGTCACATTGGTTTGTTTTATCTCTTGCTCTGTTACGGTACTTTCTGTTTTAGGCAAGATGGTATAAAAATCAAGCTTATCTTTAGAATCTGCCTTCTCTGTACTCTCTTCGTCTTCAACTGGCTCAATTAACGGTTTAATGGATGTCGAGGTCTTACTATCACGAAAAGGGCTAGTATCACCTTGAATATACATTGTTAAGGCCACTGTAATCATAATGCCGAATAAAAATCCGACAAGAAACCCTGTTAAAAAGGGATTGCCATTATTGGTATTACTTGATCTGGGTTTATAGTCTTTACTCATGATATTGATCCATTAATAATTACACTTTACTGAGGTGATGTCTAAACGCGCTTACATCTGTATGGGGGCACTAACGCCAAGTAAATCTAATCCATTTTTTAACACATGCCTAGTTGCAGTGATTAATGCCAGTCGTGCAAGTTTAGTTGACGCATCATCAACTAAGAATTTCGTATCATTGTAATAACCATGTAGCTCACTTGCACACTCTTTTAAATAGTTAGCCACCATGTGCGGTGCTAACTCATGCGCAGCGCTAAGCACAATATCTGGAAATTCACTTAACTTTTGCATAAGGATAGTTTCGCGTGCTGCAGTCAATATGCTTAAATCGACAGATGCAAGTGTTGCAGTATCGCCATCCCACTGAGCGAGCACACTACAAATACGTGCATGTGCATATTGAATGTAATACACTGGATTATCATTGGTTTGTGCACGGGCAAGATCAATATCAAACACCAATTGTGAATCAGCACGGCGCGCTGCCAGAAAGTAGCGCGTTGCGTCACAACCGACTTCTTCGATTAAGTCACGCAAAGTGACGTAGCTACCCGCACGCTTAGAGAGTTTGACTTCTTCACCACCACGCATCACGGTGACCATCTGATGTAACACATAATCCGGCCAACCTTTTGGAATACCAATGTCCAACGCTTGCAACCCAGCTCGCACTCTAGTAATTGTACTATGGTGGTCAGCGCCTTGCTCATTAATCACTTTTGTAAATCCACGATTCCATTTATCGACATGATAAGTAACATCGGGGACAAAGTAAGTATAGCCACCCTCTTGTTTGCGCATCACACGGTCTTTGTCATCATCAAAATCGGTCGTGCGCAACCAAAGCGCACCCTCTTCTTCATAAGTATGGCCGCTGTTGATTAATGCTTGAACGGTTTCCTCTACCTTGCCAGAAGCATACAATGCGCTTTCTAGTGAAAATACATCGAATTGGATTTGAAATGCACGCAAATCTAAATCCTGCTCATGGCGCAAATAAGCCACACTAAAATGGCGAATAGATTCTAGATCTGATAAATCACCTTTTGCCGTCACTTTAATATCATCTGCCACGACTGTTTCTTTGGCTAAATAGGCTTTTGCAATATCTGCAATATATTCACCGTGATAACCATTTTCTGGAAACTGATCATCATTTGGTGCAATGCCTTGGGCGCGAGCCAAAACCGATTTTGTTAGATTATCAATTTGCGCGCCAGCATCGTTATAATAAAACTCCCGAGTGACATTCCAGCCATTTGCTGTTAGTAAACGTGACAAACAATCACCAACAGCGGCACCTCGGCCATGACCCACATGCAGCGGTCCTGTTGGATTAGCAGAAACAAACTCGACTTGTACTTGTTCACCTTTACCAGTTTGATTATATCCATACTGCTCACCAGCTAGTAAAATTGTTTTAACAATATCGTGCTTAGTGTTGGCGGCTAAATAGAAATTAATAAAACCTGCACCAGCGACTTCCACTTTCTCAATCTGCTTATTTTCTGGTAATGCTGCAATCAATTGCTCAGCAATCGCGCGCGGATTTTGGCGCAATGGTTTTGCTAATATCATCGCCAGATTACATGAAAAATCGCCATGAGCCGCGGATTTTGGGCGTTCTAAAATAATATTGATACCAGCAGTATCGGCAACCAAGGTTTTAGCCGCATGCAAGAGTAGGTCTGAGATAATATCTTTCAAGGTCGTTTCTTAAAAATAAGCTGCTTATTGTGAATAGATTGCATTAATTTTGCGAAGCCAGTATTTTAACCCAATAAACGATTACACTAAAATTATCTATTTACAGTGACAAAACAGAAGACACAAAACAAAATTACGATGGCAATGCAAATCCTCAGAGTTGGACTTGATGTACCGTTAAATCGTTTATTTGATTATATCAATGCGGGATTTACGGCACAGATTGGTGCGCGTGTTGTGGTTCCTTTTGCTGGTAGGCGTTTGATTGGGGTGATAGTCGATATTGTGAACGACTCGGATGTGCCATTCGACAAATTGAAACCCGTGCAACATGTGTTTGATGATGTCGTATTTGATGCACAGTTGTTTAAATTGCTAAAATTTTGTGCTGACTATTATCACTATCCGCTCGGACAAACCATGATTGCAGCGTTGCCGTTACGCTTGCGTCAAATTAAACCTGCTGTTGCACGTAAACATTATGTGTACAGGCTCAATGGGTCAATTGATATGGCGGCAATATCAAATCGACAAATCGTGTTGAAACGCATTGTGCAAGCCTTAGAGCAAAACGATCGCCTGAGTGAAATACAATTATCGGCAATTGCACCCAGTTGGCGCAAAGCGATAGCGACGTTAAAAACCATGGATTGTCTACAACAAACAGAAGTGGTGGCTATCAAACCTGGTTTACAATCCTCTGCCATCATACCAACCCTAAACGAAGAACAGCAGCAAGTGATTCAAGCTGTGTTAGCTGAAATAAACCATTTTAAAACGTGGCTGTTATATGGCATTACCGGCAGTGGTAAAACAGAAGTGTATATTCAACTATTACAATCAGTATTGGCAGAAAAAGATGCACAAGCGCTCATTTTAGTCCCAGAGATTAATTTAACGCCACAATTAGAAGCACGATTTAGAACTCGCTTAAATCAATATCCATTAGTGACTTTACATAGCCATTTGAGCGAAAGTGAGCGCTTGCAATCGTGGCTAGCAGCTAGCTCTGGTGCTGCCAAAATTGTCATTGGTACACGATTAAGTGTCTTCAGTGCAATGCCAACCTTGAAGTTGATCGTGATTGATGAAGAGCATGATGGTTCTTATAAACAGCAAGATGGTATGCGTTATCACGCACGTGACATTGCTATTATGCGAGCAAAACAACTGAATATTCCGATTGTCATGGGTAGCGCAACGCCCTCATTAGAAACTTGGTATTTGGCGAAGAAGCAACAATATGGCTTACTGACACTTAAGCGCCGCGCAGTTGAGCAGGCACAATTGCCTAAGATTCATTGTATTGATGTTGGTAAATCACCAACAGAAAAAGGCCTGTCGCCTTTATTGATTGATGCGATGCAAGAGCGATTAAAGCGTGGTGAGCAGAGTTTGTTATTTCTTAATCGGCGTGGTTATGCACCAGTATTACATTGCAATGTCTGTCAATGGATTGCGCCTTGTGTACGTTGTTCTGCAAGGCTGGTTGTGCATTTGGGTCAACGTCAACTGAAATGCCATCATTGTGGGCATGAGCAACCCATCCCACTACAATGTCCAGATTGTGGGAATCCAGATTTAAGCCCTGTTGGACAAGCTACCCAGCGTTTGCAACAGACTTTAATGGATTTATTTCCCACAGCAAATATTGCTAGAGTTGATCGCGATAGCGTGCCTAATAAAGATGCACTGACCGATTTATTAAAAAAAGTGCAACGCAAAGAAGTCGATATTTTAGTTGGCACCCAAATGTTGGCAAAAGGGCATGATTTTCCACATTTAACTTTAGTTGGTGTGATTGATACTGATACAGCATTGTTTAGCCCAGATTTCCGTGCAAGCGAGCGGCATTTTTCGCAGCTAATGCAAGTGTCTGGTCGAGCAGGTCGTGCAGAAAAAGCGGGTGAAGTGTTGATACAAACCACATTTCCCCAACATGCATTGTTTCATGCTTTGCGTGCCCAAGATTATGCAACATACGCTGATACACTGCTTGATGAGCGTAGCGTCATGCAATTTCCACCAATCACATATTTTGCTTTGCTAAAAGCAGAAGCAAGTACTTACAAACAGGTTTTGCTTTTTTTAAATGAAGCCGTTGTGCTAGCAAAGCAAATACCTAATGATGTGATGATTTATGACCCACTCAGACCGCAAATGGCACGATTGAACAACATGGAACGTGGTCAATTACTGCTACAAGCTAACAACCGAGGCGTGTTACATCGATTATTAACACAATGGATACCTATGCTGCGTAGTCATAAACTGGCTAATAAAGTGAGATGGGTTGTGGATATTGATCCAATTGAGTTTTAACGAATTAAAAAGTAACAATTGCGTTATATCGTTGTCTACAGAATGTAATTTATTTATTTAATTGGGTAAGCGATATGATGAAAACCAATAACACGGTTGAGTTTATTTCAGTTGTCATCAAGACTTGGTTAACGCTTAATTTATCTGTTTTACTTAAATCAGTATAAAATTGCTTAAAGCCTTACCCAGAATATAGAGAGAATATGACAAAAACACCACCTTGTGTGATGACATTTGCTGCGACTGATCCTAGCGGCGGCGCTGGTTTACAAGCGGACATGTTGACTTTGGTAAGCATCGGTTGCCACCCCCTTTCCGTTGTGACAGGGGTGACGGTACAAGATACCGTAGGGGTAGAAGGCGTGATGGCGTTAGATGCAGATTGGATTAATGATCAAGCGCGAACAATTTTAGAAGATGTGGAAGTGGCTGCCTTTAAATTGGGCTTGCTTGGTAGTGTGGAAAATATTGCTGTCATAGCAGAAATTATGGCGGATTACCCTGATGTACCATTGTTGATTGACCCTATCTTAACTTCGGGTAGAGGGGATGATTTAACCAACGAAGAAATGCAAGCGGCAATGTGCGAATTGTTGTTTCCACAAGCAACGCTGATTACCCCAAATAGTATAGAAGCACGTCGTTTAGCCTTTTATGATGAAGGTGATGAGATTAAACATACATCATTAGAAGAGTCTGCCCAGCGTTTATTGAGCATGGGCACAGAATACGTGCTAATTACGGGCACACATGAACGATCGCTAGATGTTGCAAACGTATTATATGGATCAGAAGGCTTAATTAGAGAGTACCATTGGGAGCGGTTAATCGGCAGTTATCACGGCTCTGGCTGTACGTTAACAAGTGCGATTGCTGCTTGTATGGCACATGGTTTAACCCTAGAAGAAGCACTACAAGAAGCACAAGAATATACCTGGCAAACACTTAAAAACGCCTTCAGACCAGGTATGGGACAATTTATTCCAGATCGTTTTTTTTGGGCGAGAGAAGAAGCGGAAGCGCTAGCAAAAGATGTTGAAAAGCCATCCCCTATCCAACATTAAAGGGTTATATGCCATTACACCAGATACGCTTGATACCGAACACTTAATCGCAAAAGTACAAAGTGTATTAGAAGGTGGTGTTTGTTTGTTGCAATACCGTAATAAACTTGCTGACGCGGCGCTAAGACTGCAACAAGCCAACGCATTGCTGAGACTTTGCCATTCGTATAGCGTGCCTTTGATTATTAATGATCATGTCGCTTTGTGTGCAGAAATTGATGCAGATGGTTTGCATCTTGGTGCTGATGATGATCAATTGATAGAGGCGCGAAAATTGCTTGGTCAGCATAAGATCATTGGCGTTTCATGCTACAACCAATTAGTGTTAGCAAAAAAAGCGCAAGCTGATGGTGCAGATTATGTTGCTTTTGGTGCATGTTTTGCATCTAGCACCAAGCCCAAGGCACCAATCGCACCACTAAGCTTGTTTGCTCAAGCAAAGCAAGAATTACACATACCTATTGTTGCTATAGGGGGTATTACGCTAAAAAATGCCCAACAAGTAAAGCAAGCTGGGGCGGACGTAATCGCTGTTATTAGCGCAGTTTTTAATGCAGATTCGATTACTGAAACCAGTCAACAATTTCATTTAACTTTTAAGCAATAACGATATAATCAATACCATGAATTCACAAAATCAAATACTTTTTGAACAATCACAACGTCTCATTCCAGGTGGCGTTAATTCGCCAGTCCGCGCTTTTCGTAGTGTGGGCGGCACCCCTATTTTCTTTAAAAAAGGGTTAGGGGCTAAACTCTGGGATGTGGATGGCAAAGAATACATCGACTATATTAACTCTTGGGGGCCGATGATACTTGGTCATGCCCATCCTGAAGTCATCGCAGCCGTACAAGCAGTGGCTGCGAATAGTTTATCGTTCGGCGCGCCTACAGGCTTAGAGTTGGAAATGGCAGAAACCATTAACAAATTAGTGCCTAGTATGGAGCAAATACGCTTGGTGAGCTCAGGCACTGAGGCCACCATGAGCGCCATACGTGTTGCGCGAGGATTTACCGGACGCAGCAAACTCGTCAAATTTGAAGGTTGTTATCATGGCCATGCGGATTCGCTATTGGTTAAAGCGGGTTCTGGCTTGCTGACGTTCGGTGAGCCAGATTCAGCGGGTGTGCCAGCCGAAGTGGCAGCAAATACATTAACATTACCTTATAACGATATTGAGCAGTTAGAAGCCTTATTCAAGCAGTCGGGTGATGCAATTGCATGCGTCATTATTGAGCCCGTTGTTGGCAATATGAATTTGGTTAAACCAAAAGAAGCATTTTTAAAAGCCTTGCGTGATTTATGCACCAAGTACGGATCAGTACTGATTTTTGATGAGGTCATGACAGGTTTTCGCGTACATCTTGGCGGCGCCCAAGCGCTATATGGCATTAAGCCTGATATGACAACATTAGGTAAAGTAATTGGCGGTGGCCTGCCTGTTGGCGCTTTTGGCGGACGCAAAGATATTATGTCTGGTTTAGCTCCATTAGGTAAGGTGTATCAAGCTGGTACCTTGTCCGGCAATCCAGTGGCAGTAACAGCGGGGCTTAAAACATTAGAATTAATTCAAGTACCTCATTTTCATCAACGGCTGGCAGCACAGACACAAAAATTGGTTGATGGATTAATGACAACAGCTAAAAAAGTAGGTGTTACTTTCAGTGCGCAAAGCGTTGGCGGTATGTTTGGGTTATATTTTAGTGAGGTCTGTCCAACCTGCTTTGATGAAGTAATGAAATCAGATAAAGCCGCTTTTAATGTTTTTTTTCACAGCATGCTAGAGAGTGGTATTTATCTCGGGCCGTCTGCTTTTGAGGCTGGGTTTGTTTCTGCAGCGCATACAGATACCGACATTGCAACAACGTTAGCAGCAGCAGAAAAAGCTTTTCAAACTATTTTAGCGACAAAACAGTCTTAACGTGCGCTATGTGATTGATAGCAAGCGTATTTAACGGTATTATTGAAGGTTCCGCTAAATGTACAGTAATGCTTGAGAATAGAGTATGGATATAAACAATTCAATTAATCAGCAGGATTCTAAATTGACAAGACCAGCAATCGCTAAATTAGCACCAGCAAAACAAGGCTTATATAGCCCGAATAATGAACACGACGCCTGTGGCGTAGGTTTTGTTGCACACATTAAAGGCAAAAAGAGTCATCAAATTGTTCAACAGGGTTTGGAGCTACTCACAAACTTAACACACCGTGGTGCAACAGGTTATGACCCTAAGTTAGGTGATGGTGCTGGCTTGTTAATGCAAATTCCAGATGCATTTTTGCGCGATGAAATGGCGAAATTAAACATTACGTTGCCACCCGTTGGGCAATATGCTGTTGGTAATTTATTTTTGCCGCAAGTATCAAGCAATAGAGCGCAATGCGAAGGCGTGATTGAGAATATTCTGCAAGAAGAAGGGCAGCAACTGATCGGTTGGCGTGACGTGCCTGTAGACAATAGCAACATTGCACAAGCAGCGCGCGATGTTGAACCGATGATGCGTCAATTATTTATTGGTAGTAGTTTTGATGATCAAAATGCATTTGAACGTAAATGCTATGTGATGCGTAAGCGTATCGAACATGCAGTACGTGCATTGAATATCCAAGACAATGCTTATTTTTATGTGCCTTCTCTTTCTTCGCGTACCATCGTTTATAAAGGCATGTTATTAGCCAATGAAGTGGGTGTGTATTACCAAGATTTGACAGATGAGCGTGTGGTATCTGCATTGGCGTTAGTGCACCAACGTTTCTCAACAAATACTTTTCCATCATGGCATTTGGCACACCCTTTCCGCATGATTGCGCACAATGGTGAAATTAATACTGTGCAAGGCAATGTGAATTGGATGACTGCACGCCATGCGGCAATGCATTCTGAGTTATTGGGTGAAGATTTAGAAAAAGTGTGGCCATTAATTGTGCCAGGTCGTTCAGATTCTGCTTGTTTTGATAACTGTTTAGAGTTATTAGTTGCAGGCGGCTATAGTGTGCCGCATGCCATGATGATGATGATTCCAGAAGCTTGGAGTGAAAAAACCATTATGGATGATGATAGGCGTGCTTTCTATGAATACCATGCTGCGATTATGGAACCATGGGATGGGCCAGCGGCAGTAGCATTTACCGATGGCAAAATCATTGGTGCCACACTCGATCGCAATGGCTTACGACCAGCGCGTTATTTAGTGACAGATGATGATATCGTGATGATGGCTTCTGAAATGGGAGTGTTAACTTTCCCAGAAGAAAAAATCGTCAAAAAATGGCGATTACAGCCAGGCAAGATGTTGATGATTGACATGGAACAGGGCCGTATCATTGACGATGAAGAAGTCAAAAGTACATTAACAACAGCCAAGCCTTATCGTCAATGGATAGACGCAACCCGTTACAATATTGCTGATTTGCCAAAAGTGGAAGCAAAGTTTGATTTGAAAGCAAGCTTGTTAGATACGCAACAAGCATTTGGCATGACGCAAGAAGATATTAAATTCTTGCTCGAGCCGATGATTAAAAACGGTGAAGAGGCTGCTGGCTCTATGGGTAATGATGCAGCGCTGCCGGTGTTATCAAGCAAACCTAAAGTGTTATACAACTACTTTAAGCAATTATTCGCACAAGTCACTAACCCACCAATCGATCCGATTCGTGAAGAAATGGTGATGTCTTTAGTGACATTCTTAGGGCCAAAACCCAACTTGCTGGAGATGAATGAAACCAAGCCAGATCCGCGCTTAGAAGGTAGTCAGCCGATATTAAGCGAAGACGCATTTGCCAAAATTATGGCGATTAAATCCATTACGAACGGCGATTACAACGCAATCTCATTGGATATCTGTTATCCAGTTTCGCAAGGCGTTGCTGGCATGTCGGCTGCGTTGAGTGCGTTGTGTGCAAAAGCCGAGCAATCAGTAGCAAATGGTTTTAATATCATCGTGTTGAATGACATGAATATGGATGCCGATATGGTGGCTATTCCTGCTTTATTAGCGACGTCGGCAGTGCATATGCATTTGGTAGAAGCTGGTTTGCGTACGCAAACAGGATTAGTCGTTTCAACAGGATCTGCACGTGAAGTACATCATTTTGCTTTGCTAGCAGGTTATGGCGCGGAAGCAGTATTCCCATGGTTAACGTATAAAACCATTGCGAGTATTGCTGATCAACCAGTAGAAAGCTGCGAGAAGTTTATTAAAGCCATTGGCAAAGGCTTATATAAAGTGATGTCAAAAATGGGTATTTCTACCTACCAGTCATATTGTGGCGCGCATATCTTTGAAGCGATTGGTTTAAATTCACAATTTATTAATAGATACTTTAAAGGCACGACAACACAAATAGAAGGGATAGGCCTAGAGCAAGTTGCGGAAGAAGCGTTGCGTTTACATCAGGCCGCTTTTGGTAATGATCCCGTTCTTAGCAACGCGTTAGATGCAGGCGGTGAGTATGCTTATCGTGTGCGTGGCGAAGAGCATATGTGGACGCCGCAATCGGTCGCTAAATTGCAACATGCGACACGCACCAACCAATATGAAACCTATAAAGAATATGCAAAATTAATTAACGATCAAACACGTCGTCATATGACGTTGCGTGGTTTGTTTGAGATTAAACCTGCAGGAAAAGCGATACCTTTAGAGCAGGTTGAATCAGCCAAAGAAATTGTTAAACGTTTCGCAACCGGTGCAATGTCAATGGGTTCAATTTCAACAGAAGCACATGCAACATTGGCTATCGCAATGAATCGTATTGGTGGTAAATCCAATACTGGTGAGGGTGGTGAGGATAAAAAGCGCTATATTCCTGTTGCGACAGACACCACCATGTCTGCAGTATTTGGTCAAGAATTTATTGAAGCTGATGTTAAATTAAAAGCAGGCGATTCAATGCGTTCTCGCATTAAACAAGTCGCTAGTGGTCGCTTTGGTGTGACGGCTGAATATTTAGCAAGTGCTGATCAAATTCAAATTAAAATGGCGCAAGGCGCAAAACCAGGTGAAGGTGGTCAATTACCAGGCCATAAAGTGAGCCAGTATATTGCGATGTTACGTTTTAGTGTGCCGGGCGTTGGGTTGATTTCTCCGCCACCACATCATGATATTTATTCGATTGAAGATTTGGCGCAATTGATTCATGACTTAAAAAATGCAAATCCAAATGCAACTATCTCGACTAAGTTGGTCTCTGAAACGGGTATCGGTACTGTAGCAGCTGGTGTAGCAAAAGCAAAATCAGACCACATTGTGGTCGCTGGCCATGATGGTGGAACAGGCGCCTCGCCACTCACTTCGGTGAAGCATGCGGGTACACCATGGGAGCTAGGCCTTGCTGAGACACAACAAACCTTGGTCTTAAACCAATTACGTGGACGTGTAATTGTCCAAGCCGATGGTCAAATGAAAACAGGGCGCGATGTAGTGGTTGGCGCTTTATTAGGTGCTGATGAGTTTGGCTTTGCAACAGCGCCGTTGGTTGTTGAAGGTTGTATTATGATGCGCAAGTGTCATTTAAATACTTGTCCAGTGGGTGTTGCAACACAAGATCCAGAGTTGCGCAAGAAGTTTACCGGCCAGCCAGAACATGTTGTTAATTATTTCTTTTTCGTCGCTGAAGAGATTCGCGAATTAATGGCAAGCATCGGCATTGCTAAATTCAGCGATTTAATTGGACGTGCAGATTTGCTTGATATGCAAGCTGGTATTGATCATTGGAAAATTAATGGTTTGGATTTTAGCAAAATCTTCCATCTACCAGATATGCCAGCCAGTGTAGCCAGACACCATGTTGATGATCAAGATCATGGATTAATTAATGCACTCGATAATCGTCTAATTGAAAAAGCAAAACCAGCCATTGAAAACGGCGAAAAAGTCGTGATTGATACACCAATAGTGAATACCAATCGCACAGTAGGTACCATGCTGTCCAATCAAATTGCAAGCAAATATGGTAACGCTGGACTGCCTGACAACACCATTAATATTAATTTTACGGGTACTTCAGGTCAAAGCTTTGCTGCATTTTTAGCCAAAGGTATTACGTTTACTTTAATAGGTGAGGGTAATGATTACGTCGGAAAAGGCTTGAGCGGCGGTCGCATTATTATTAAACCACCTGCTGCATTCCGCGGTATTTCACATGAAAATATTATTGTTGGCAACACGGTCATGTACGGCGCTACAGCGGGTGAAACCTATTTTAGCGGTGTAGCAGGTGAGCGTTTCTGTGTCCGTAATTCAGGCGCATCAACCGTTGTTGAGGGTGTTGGTAATCATGGCTGTGAATATATGACTGGTGGTACAGTTGTTGTCCTTGGTTTGACAGGACAAAATTTTGCAGCTGGCATGAGTGGTGGAGTGGCCTATGTTTATGATGTAGATGGTCAATTTGCTAAACGTTGCAACATGAGCATGGTGGCATTAGAAAAGGTTGAGTCGGCTGATGCTGATATTGGCAAGGTACAACACTTAGGTCAGCCTGATGAGAACATCTTAAAACGCTTAATTCAGCATCATGCAGAATTAACAGGTAGCCAACGTGCTAAAGCTATTTTGGCAGATTGGGATAAGCAAAGAGCGCAATTTGTTAAAGTAATGCCAATTGAATATAAACGTGCACTAACCGAGTTAGCTGCACTAGCCAGTAAGGAAGCCGCATAATGGGTAAAGTAACAGGATTTAAAGAGTTTGAGCGACTAGCGGAAGCTAATATTCCCGTTCAAGAGCGCGTAAAAAATTACAAAGAGTTTGTGCTGCATTTGAGTGATGAAGAAGCAAAAGTACAAGGCGCACGCTGTATGGATTGCGGTATTCCATTTTGTACATCTGGCTGCCCAGTCAACAATATTATCCCCGATTTCAATGACTTGGTTTATCAGCAAGACTGGAAGCAAGCGATTGATGTCTTGCATTCCACAAACAACTTTCCAGAGTTTACAGGACGCATCTGTCCCGCGCCTTGCGAGGCAGCTTGCACCTTAAATATTAATGATGATGCAGTTGGTATTAAATCCATCGAACATGCCATTATTGATAAAGCATGGGAAAACGATTGGGTTATTCCACAAATCAACCCTCATAAAACGGGTAAAAAAGTAGCCGTAGTAGGGTCAGGCCCTGCTGGATTAGCTGCCGCACAACAATTAGCGCGTGTTGGTCATGATGTTACAGTGCTTGAAAAGAATGATCGTATAGGTGGATTATTGCGTTACGGTATTCCTGACTTTAAGATGGAAAAGTTGCATATTGACCGCCGTATGGCACAAATGCAAGCAGAAGGCGTCACTTTTAAAACAAATCAATACGTAGGTGAAAACGTTAAAGCAAGTGATGTATTGAACGACTATGATGCTGTTATATTGGCTGGTGGTGCAGAATACCCCCGAGATTTGCCTGTGCCTGGGCGCGATTTAGACGGTGTGCATTTTGCCATGGATTTTCTAGCACCTAATAATAAAGTCGTCGCTGGCGATCATATTCCCAACCAAATAAAAGCCACGGGCAAGCATGTTGTGGTGATTGGCGGCGGTGATACCGGCTCTGATTGCGTGGGCACCTCTAACCGTCATGGTGCAGCGAGTGTGACCCAGTTTGAATTGATGCCACAACCGCCAGTTCAAGAAAATCGTGCATTAACATGGCCAAATTGGCCGCTTAAAATGCGCACATCAAGCTCGCATGAAGAAGGTGCAGAGCGTGATTGGTCTGTGGGCACAAAAGCATTAATTGGTAAAAACGGCAAAGTAACTGG
This sequence comes from Methylophilaceae bacterium, assembly GCA_018398995.1. NCBI lineage: Bacteria > Pseudomonadati > Pseudomonadota > Betaproteobacteria > Nitrosomonadales > Methylophilaceae > Methylophilaceae bacterium. The sequence goes on from CP073759.1 coordinate 1,090,922, forward strand.
TCTAAAAGGTGTCAAGCTAGCGTGGGAAGGTCGCGAAATGGCTGAAGTACCAGGCTCAGAATTTATCATCAAAGCAGATTTAGTTTTATTGGCAATGGGCTTCGTTTCACCGTTACAAAATGTGCTTGATGCATTTGGTGTAGAAAAAGACAATCGCGGTAACGCAAAAGCAACAACTGATGGTGATGGTTGCTATCACACCAGTCAAGATAAAGTATTTGCTGCTGGCGATATGCGTCGTGGTCAATCACTCGTTGTATGGGCTATTCGTGAAGGCAGACAGTGCGCGCGAGCGGTAGATGAGTATTTAATGGGCTCATCAGTGTTACCACGCTAAATAACCAAATTACGCAACAAAAAATAATAGCGGTACGATAATGGGGATACGAAAGCGGTATCCCCAATTTTTTTGAAAAGAGTCAATATGCAAGCATTACAAAACGATACATTTTTAAAAGCACTCATGTGTGAGTCAACTAACTACACGCCCGTTTGGATGATGCGTCAGGCTGGACGCTATTTACCTGAATATAAAGCAACGCGGCAAGATGCAGGTAGTTTTATGGATTTGTGTCGAAACGCACAATTTGCGACAGATGTGACATTACAACCATTAGATCGATATCCATTGCTAGATGCGGCTATTTTATTTTCAGATATTTTAACTGTTCCTGATGCTATGGGTTTGGGTTTATCATTTGAGGCAGGTGAAGGCCCAAGGTTTGAGAAAACGTTACAACAAGAAGCCGATATTAGAAAGCTGACTGTGCCAGATATGGCTGATCTGCAGTATGTATTTAATGCGGTATCTAGCATTCGTAAAGCATTAAATGGGCGCGTGCCTTTGATTGGTTTTTCTGGTAGCCCTTGGACCCTAGCCACCTATATGATTGAAGGAAAAGGCGGTACTGACTTCTTAACAACAAAAAAAATGGCGTATGCACGCCCAGATTTATTGCATCACATTTTAGAAACAACGGCACAAACCGTCATTCAATATTTGAATGCACAAATTGATGCTGGCGCGCAAGCCGTGATGATTTTTGATTCATGGGGTGGTGCACTTTCACACCATGCTTATATTGAATTTTCGCTGCATTATATGAAAAAGATTATTGCTGGTTTAACCAAATATGCAGATGGTCGAAAAGTGCCTGCTGTGATGTTTACCAAAGGTGGTGGCCTGTGGTTAGAAGCACAAGCCGAGTCTGGTGCCGATGCATTAGGACTAGACTGGACGATAGATATTGGTCAAGCGAGAGTGCGCGTGGGTAAGCAAGTAGCACTGCAAGGTAATTTAGACCCTGCAGTTTTATTATCAACACCACAAGCGATAGAAAAAGAAGTGATTAATATCTTATCTAGCTATGGTCATGGTAACGGACATGTTTTTAATCTAGGTCATGGCATTACGCAATGGACGCCCCCAGAAAATGCCGCTGCTTTTTTGGAGGCTGTGCGCAAACACAGTCTACAATACCATCGTTAATCTGAAGCAAAAAAAATGACCCAATTAATGGGTCATTTTAATTGAGGTTTTTACACCTCAGGTTTTATTGCAAACTTAAGCTTTTTGAATGTTAGAAGCTTGTTTACCTTTTGGACCATCAGTAACGTCGAATGTTACTTTTTCGTTTTCTTTCAAACTTTTGTAACCGCTATCAACGATTGCTGAAAAGTGAGCGAATAAATCGTCACCACCTTCATCTGGCGTAATAAACCCAAAACCTTTTGAATCATTAAACCATTTTACTGTTCCTGTTGCCATGTCTTATATCTTTCATACTTTAAATAGGGAGGCACCCTGAAAACTTGGGTTTTAAAATCTAATGCCTACTGACTTAAAATTGAAAAATCCAACGCCTTAGTACGCTTTGTACACGCAAATAAGAATAAAAACAAGTGGAAATTGCATTTTTTTGCAAAAAAAGCATAAAAAAGCCGCTTTTTTGGTGTTTTTGTTGCTAAACATGGCATCTAAGCCTATACTTCGTCCCTAATTATAAGCAATTTGAAAGATTTCGGAGAGTTATTTGGCTAAAGAAGAATTAATTGAGATGAATGGTGTGGTAACAGAGGTGTTACCAGATTCGCGTTATCGTGTGACGTTAGAAAATGATCATAAGTTGATTGCCTACGCTGGTGGTAAGATGAAAAAAAATCATATCCGTATCTTGGCGGGTGATAACGTAACGTTAGAGTTGTCGCCATATGATATTAATAATGGTCGCATTACATTTAGGCATATTGAGCAAGGTAGTAATAGTTTTACACCTAGAAAAAAAAGATACTAGTTTTATGCAAAGCACATTAAAAAGCGCCATTAGGCGCTTTTTTGTTTCAGGGCAGCATGCGGTTCATGGTTTTATCTTTATCAATAAACGTATGTTTTAAAGCACCTGCAATATGTAATATGATGATGGCTAGAAATATAAGCCCTGCAATTTCATGTGTTTCATGAAAAATTTCTCGTACTGCTTTGTTCTCAAACCCAGCAATAAAATCTAGTCCAAACCATTTTACGCCATATTTACCCGCAATCGACATAATTAAACCACTGATTGGAACGATGAACATTAATAAGTAAAGTAAGTGATGAGCGCTCGTTGATAATTTGCGCTCCCATGCTTTATAACTTGTTAATGCTGCAGGTGGTTGGTGGCTCAGACGCCACAGAACACGAATAATAATCAGACCAAGGAGCGTAATACCAATTGATTTATGTAGATTGAAATAAAAAGTTCTGGGTGAAACTGGTTTGGTAAGCTCCCAAGTGTAAATGCCCCAGTCGAATAAATCATATGCAGTTTTCTCTGGTGCTTCTCTTGGCAATTCCGTCATGTACCAACCAAAAGCAAACATGCCTACAATGCCTGCGGCAATCAGCCAATGCAACATAATAGCTGTAATTGTATAACGTTTATTCATGCTTTCCCCTCAATAAAATGCCAGTCTAGTTGATGTAATATGTGACAATCGTCACTACATTCTTGTACGAAAAGCATTATATTTTAACCGTTAAAAACGTAAAGCGACAAAATAATGAAGACTTTAATCAAAATACTACTACTGTTAATGTTGTCTGCCTGTGCAGAAAGTATGCCAGTTGGCTTCTTACAAGATATGGGTGATGGCATTTATGTCCATCACGGTGAGCATTTGGATATTGATGTTGGTTATCAAGGCGATATTTGTAATATTAGTGTGGTGGTTGGCTCCAAAGGCGTCGCTGTTATTGATACCGCAGGCAGTTTACAAGTGGGAAAGCAATTACGCTCAGCAATTGCAGCAATTACCCAACTACCCATTTTATATGTGATTAATACGCATGTGCATCCTGACCATATTTTTGGTAATGCCGCCTTTATTGCTGATAAACCAACCTTTGTTGGACATGAATTTCTAGCCGAAGCTATGCAATTGCGCGAAGAAGGTTACAAAAAACTGAATGAAAAATATTTGGGTGATAACGCAACAGGCAGTGATATTGTGATTCCAACCTTAGTAGTTAAAGATCTATTGACGCTTGATTTGGGTGATAGGGAGCTGAAATTGCAAGCTTATCCAAATGCCCATACCAACACTGATATTACGGTGATTGATTCTAAAACACAGACATTATTTACGGGAGATTTACTTTTCATAGCGCGTACGCCAGTCATTGAAGGTGATATTAAAGGCTTGATTGCAACATTGGAACAGTTAAAAGCGCATCCTAGTATCAAGTTCGTCGTGCCTGGTCATGGTCAATCAACAAGTAATTGGGTGTTAGCTATTGATAATCAATTGGGTTATTTAAACGTGTTATTACATGATGTGCGTGCAGCGATCGCGAACGATGTCGGTTTAGCTGAAGCAATGGATACCGCCGCAGCAAGCGAGAAAGATAAATGGGTGCTGTTTGATGTAGCAAACCGTAGAAACATCAATACGATTTATCCCACATTAGAATGGGAATAAAAAAAAGCGGCTTAGCCGCTTTTAACCAATCATCAAGCTTTATTTTTTAGATTATCCAGACTGAAAGGTGTTTGTGGATGCACACTCAGTAATAACATGCCACCAGCAATACCCATATATAAAAAGAACACTTCAGGAATTTTTGTGCCAAGTACCAATGCTAAAAATACAGCCAGGCAAGCTAACACTCTGGCGCATAATATCGTTTTAAGCCCAACTAATAGTCCGATTCCGGCAACAAGTTGTATGAGAATCAGAATAGGAGCAAAAATCGTTGGTAAGCCAAATTGGCCTAAGGTGATTTGATATTGCAGATACCCATCAGGATTATTCATAATTGCGGTTAAACGTAATAGCACTAGGCCTAAAAAAACCATGGCGAGTAAAATGCGTGCTGCAGCTATTTGATATTTTTGCATCATTTATCCTTCATTCACTTATTTAAATTATCCATGCATAATGCCTGTAAGCACTATTGACTGCAAGTAATACAAAACGCGATGCAAGAATTTTATATTAAACCGGTAACTTGGGCTACTCATGAAGCACAGTTAAAGCTGATTCGTGAGCAAGTGTTTGTCTTAGAGCAGCATGTCCCTTATACATTAGAATGGGATGGTTTAGATGTTGATGCTACGCATTTGTTAGCGGTTGAGCAGATAGCAAAGCCAATTGGTTGCGCACGACTATTGTCTTCAGGCATTATCGGGCGTATGGCGGTGCTGCCAGAAAAGCGTGGATTGGGTGTGGGAACGGCATTATTAGAATCAGCCATCGAATTTTATAAGCAGCAACATTTAAATCAAGTGACACTTTCAGCACAAACACAGGCTCTTCGCTTTTATGAAAAAGCTGGATTTGTTGTGAGTAGTGATACTTATTTAGATGCCAATATTCCACATGTCGATATGCAACTAAAGATTTAAGTTGCAGCATTAAAATTGTATAATTTCTTATTGATTTTCAGTTCATTTTTAAAGGGTATTTATGTCAAAAATTATTTTTAAAGCTGGTGAAGCAACCTTATATACAGAGGGTAAAGATACCTCTGCAGCAATGCCGGAAATTTTAATCGGCGCGGTAGATGGCCCAGTTGGTCAAGCGTTTGCTAATTTGATGCAACAATCTAAAGGCCATACAGCCATGTTTGCTGTGCGCGACATTAATCAAATGGTACGTCCTGTTTGCATGACAGTGCCAAAAGTAACATTAAAAGATTCTGCTAATATCGAATTGTTCGGTGGTTTAGTGCAAGCAGCAACAGCCGATGCAATTTTGGATTGTGTGATCGAAGGGATTATTCCAAAAGACCAAGTGAATGATTTATGTATTATTAGCTTGGTATGGATTGATCCAGGTGCAGCGAAAGACCCTAACTTAGATAAAAAAGATATGTATAAAAACAATTATGAGGCGACTAAGCTTGCGATTAAACGTGCATTAAATGACGAGCCAAGTATTGATGAGTTGATTGCAAATCGCCAAAAAGTAAAACATTGTATGTGGGAAGATAGCTGGGATCAAGATTACTCATCATGATAAAAAAGTAGCTGCGGCTACTTTTTTTATGCCTGCTGCATAAAGGAATCCAATGAAAAAATGTATCGCCTGTTGTTTATTCACTTTGAGCCTATTAGCTTGTACTACTAGTCAACAGTTAGCAGCTATTCCTGCAGGTTCAACAGTGGTTATATTAGGTGATAGCCTAAGTTATGGTAAAGGTGCCGCTAGAGGGGAAGATTATCCTTCGCTACTAGCAGAGCGTACGGATTGGCATATTGTGAACGCAGGTGTGCCTGGCGACACAAGTGCACAAGGGTTAGCACGATTGCCTGAATTATTGGCAACACATCGGCCGACATTATTAATGATTGTGTTGGGAGGAAACGATTTTTTGCGCAATATTAATGTTGTAGAAACTGAAGCCAACATCCGCGCCATTATTCAAGTTGCAAAATTGAACAAGGTACAAGCAATATTAGTTGCAATACCAAATTATCAGCCGGTTAAAGCCGCTTTGGTTGGTTTGAGTGATCACCCTTTGTACGCAAAATTGGCGGCAGAAACTAATGTGGCGTTAGTAGAGGAAGTCTTCTCTGAAGTGTTATCTAATAGCGCGTTAAAAGCCGATTATGTGCATCCAAACGCCGCCGGCTATCAAATGATTGAAGCCAAACTTCACGCTAAACTAATGGCGCTAGGTTTGTTTAAAGCGCAGTAATGACTGCAATCAAGAGCAAAATGATATTGCTCATCACCAATGAAACCTTGCGGTTTCGTGCCTAACTAAAAGCCAATTGATTTCAAATAATAGAGACAATATGTGCTTTGATGGCTGATCTAATCAAATGGCTAAAACACAATGAGAGATTGATTTTTATGCTAGATAAATCTCTATTAAACAATTTTATTAAGGCTTATTTTTGTCTAGTAAAATAGTGGCTATTTATGTTATGATAAATTGAAGCTTAAGTATTTTAATAACGACTAAACTAATCTTTACAACGCTAATATCGATGTGGTTATCAATGACAATAACATCTACCTTAGAAACTGATCACTATGTAACAACACGAATTGCTGCTTATATGCTCAATGTATCATTAAGAACGATCCAATTATGGGTTGAGTCTGGCGTATTGCGAGCCTGGAAAACGGCGGGTTGCCATCGCAAGGTTTAAATAGCGTCTATTGAAGCGGTTATACAAAAACGAAAGCAAGCGCTCGCTGCTAACAATGGCACACTCAACAGCACCAATAATGCATTCAATATCTTACTCGTTGAAGATGACGAAAAATTAAGAAAGTTATTTACTTTTTATTTTACAGACTGGAAATATAAAATTGGCTTAGATATTGTTAGTAATGGTTTTGACGGTATGATAAATCTTGGTCGTAAAATGCCAGATTTACTGATCACAGACCTGAATATGTTGGGTATCAACGGCTTTGATTTGGTCAAGTATTTAAAAACATCGTTGCAGTTTAATCAGCTTGATATTGCAGTTATAACGGCATTGACGCCTGATGACCTTCCAGATACGAGCGTTTTTCCCTCGACAGTTCAACACTTTTTTAAACCAGTTGATTTTGTTTTGTTAGAAGCGTTTATATTGAGTTTGATTGCCAAAAAAAATGGCAAATAGTTTATGGCTGCATGCTATTGATGTGCTAGTAACTGATTATTGTAAAAGCTAATACAAAACGGCTGAAACGATAAATGCCTACATGTTAGTTGCAATAAACCATGACTAACAATAAAGTACAATCATATCGATCAATCCTAGCAATGCCTGAAATAACCATCGATAGCTTAAGATGGTTGCTCTTTTTGCGCGCTTGTCATGATAGACTCATTACAAACTTTCAACACAGGTCAAGCAATTAAAAATGGTTCAATACAACCCAAAAGACTGGCTTATTTTTATCTTCCGCTTTCATGAGTCAGACACTTTCCGGCAGTTGATTCCGATGATGATTCTTATTGGGTGTTATGCTGGTGGCATCGCCTATTTAGAGTTAGCTTATTGGCAGCTTTCTGATGAAAGCCATGTTAAGAATATTCCCTTAATGCACACCACAGTCGGTTTTGTATTGTCATTATTATTGGCATATAGAACCAATACCGCTTACGAGCGCTGGTGGGAAGGCAGAAAATTATGGGGAGCACTTGTTAATAATAGCCGTAATTTGGCGCTTAAGCTTGCCGTCTTGTGTGTTGAACAAAGTGATAGAGATTTCTTTAAAGGCGCAATTCCTGCTTATGCATCAATACTTTCTACCCATTTGTTAAATGAAAAAACCAGCAACATGCTGTTAGATGATTGGATAATCGATAATGAAAAACACAGACCCAACCAAGTCGCAAAAATGTTATTTCATCGAGTAAATGCACTTTACTTATCAGGTAAGATAAGTGGACATCAATTTTACATAATGAACGCCGAGCTACAATCTTTTACTGATATTTGTGGCGCATGCGAGAGAATTAAAAACACACCAATACCGTATTCGTATAGTTCTTTTATCAAAAAATTCATTTTCTTTTATGTGATGACTTTGCCTTTTGGATACGTATTTAGTCTGGGCTATTATGTCATTCCAGTTGTTGTATTTATTTTTTATGTATTAGCGAGTTTAGAGTTAATTGCAGAAGAGATTGAAGACCCTTTTGGCCATGATGCCAACGATTTACCCACTAAAACAATGGCAGCTAACATTAAAAGACACGTCGAAGAATTATTTTGAGAATTGAGCAAATAAAGACATCAATCGTAATGATTTGACAGCGTTTGCCAGATGCTTTAAAGATTGCTTGAGTACGCTTTTTGGTCTGGATACAGGTTGTTGATAGAATCTGTATTTTATGCGCTTCGATACCCTTTTTAGCTAATCGCTTTATAGTAATAATGGTTGCTGCTAGTGCATTATAAGTATGCACAAGACAAACGCTCAGCTTTTCGGTATCTATATGGATGTATTCTACTTCATAAAGTCTTTTGACTTTATTATTTAAATTTAAAGCATCATTTTCAATAAAATGCTTGTTTTTAAATCGCATCAGAAACAACCTTCTTTGAACTATTGCCGAGATGTTTAGTTGGTCATTGATTAGGGATTAACCGGTATCAAATTCTGCCGATGAACCATATGCAGCCAGTTAGAGCAGCCATCATGGGGAACATATAGTATGCAATTATCCTGGCATACAAACTCATTTTCTTGCTGAGTATTCTTAAGCAGTTGAATGCTAAACCACTAAAAAATATAAAAATAATTAGTATGGTTAGTAAGAATTGGATATTACTTAAAATCGTATTTCTTGCGCTAGCCACATCTAAGCATAACAACAAAATAATAGCGCCATACATTGATGATTGGGTTAAGACGTATAACCCTCGGATATTATATTGATAAAGACCAAGATCTAGTTTTAACTTTTTACTAATTTCAACCGCCTTGGTAAGCGCTGATAACCGCATAAAATAAAATGCTTTCTTTTAATCTTGGTTTAAATGCAAACAACGGAATGTGCTTAATCTAGTGCCATATTTTTTTAAGCGACACAAGTCTTGAATGATTCAAGAGTACGCTACAAATCTTGCTTGAAGTGATCAGGGAATCCTTAACTTTGTACAAGAAAAAGAGGGTTATTGCTGTATTTCAGCCTCATGAATCATTAAGGCCTGCAGAACTGGCTGAAACTTAAACGGGCAATAATTGCATTGTTATTGATATGAAGTAGCTTGCAAAATTAATTTGAGCAGGTCAAACTGAACTGCTCAAATTAATGATGCAAAGTGATGTAATCGATTTATCTCATTCACGTGCTACGTTAAGTGAATAAAATAATTAATTCACCCCTGCTTTAGTATCTTTGCCTGATAGGAATCTCACCGTTTTGCGAGAAGGGATTTCAATTTTTTTCCCAGTTTGTGGATTTACCCCTACTCTTGCTTTTCGTTGACTCACTTTGAATGTGCCAAAGCCAACCAATCGAACTGCTTCGCCTTGAGACAAGCTTTTCTTAATTGCATCTGTAGTTGCTGATATCACTTTATTAGCGACTACTTGAGAAACGCCTGTTTCTGCAGAGACGCGTGCTAGTAATTCTGTTTTATTCATTACCTACCTCCATTAATTAACTTTATAAATTCTTTAAAAAATTAAAGAAACCTAACATTTTTTCGGTGATGTTCAATGGAAATGAGCATTACCACTACACTTTGGGCAATAATATATAAGTAATATTAGTTTAGGTAGTTCAAAGTTACATTTTTTATCACTTTAAGCATTTCCTTACTTTTTATTAAGGATAAGTAACATCATTAGTCGTAACTATCTGTTTATAATATCTCTTCAATAAAATGCTTAAATATTATATTGATGCCTATTTAAGGTTTCGCCTACGTAAAATCATTTGCATTAAAAGTAAAATTTTGCATTTTTAATCTTTAACACGTGTAATTAATCAACAATACTTAAGTGATAAGGCAGGCATGTTTTACTTGTTATATGTAATTGAATAGTATGTGTGAAAAAACAATTCACGAAAAAGTTTTAGTCGTTAAATTTTAAATTCTCAAAACATTCAAAAATAAGCCGAGTTTTGAGTGCATACAAGCAAATTAATAATTTTGTTAACAATTGATTTTTAAAGTGAAGCTAATGATGGAATAAAACAAGCGACTTAAACTACCGTCACTTAATCTTTAATTAAGAATGAGGTTTTTTATGCAAGTGAAGCAAGAAATTATTCCACTAGATTTGATCCCACACAACGATGAATTAGATTTGCTCATTGAATTAGAAAGGGAGCGAATGACCAGAGATTTGCATGATGAACTTGGGCAAATTCTTTCGGCTATCCAACTTAATTCAGAAGCGATTAAATTTGTTGTCGGTGATAAAAATGAAGATGCGTTACGTTTAATTTCGGCTATTCAAACTAAAATCAAAGATGCACATAATGCTGTATCAGAAGTAATAAATGAAAAGCGTCCAGCTACCACTGAGACTGACATCGCATTTAAAATCAAAAAAGAATTTCTTACCCGACTTAATGAATCACCAATGCGGGTTGTCTTTGGTGAAATGGACGAAAGCGTTACGATTTCGCATGTTAAATGGAGGCAGCTCCATCACATCATACAAGAATTAATTACCAATATCGTTCGGCATGCTAGAGCAACGGAAGTCAGAGTTACTTTTTATCAAAAAAACCTCAGGCTGCGGTTAGTGGTAGAAGATAATGGCATTGGCCTTCCTGCCAATACCAATCTATCAGCAATGACCTCAAATGGCATCGTAGGTTTACAGCACAGAGTGGCAATGTTGAACGGTATGGTTGAGTTCTCCAAACTTGATGCTACTAGTGATATGCCAGGCTTAAAAGTTTCATTGAGTATTCCATATTAGATTAATAGTCCATTACTGCTAAATGCGTAGGTAATAGTAAACGACATTTAATTGAGTCAAGAAAGGTGAAAATGAGTGGGAAGCGATATCCGGAGGCATTTAAATTAGCAGCAGTTCGTCGCATTACAGAGCATGGAGAAGTGGTGTCGGACGTAGCAAAGCAGTTGCATGTTTCGCAAGATAGCCTTTATTCATGGCTGAAAAAATTTGGTCCCAACGCAAGTGTGCATCAAGCGCAGTTAGCCGATCAAGTAGAAATGAGCAGGTTAAGAAAAGAACTAAAACGTGCCAGAGAAGAGCGTGATTTACTTAAAAAAAGTCGAGGATTATTGCATGAAGCTGTGCGATTAAGATACGCCTTTATTAAAGAGCATCAACACAATTGGCCAACAAGATGGCTTTGCCAGATGTTAGAAGTACACCCAAGTGGCTTTTATGCCTGGCTTAAACAGCCACAATCTATCCGAGATAAAAACGATCAGCGTCAGGCAAGCTTAATCAAACAATCCTGGCTGGCGTCAGGTGGCGTGCATGGTTATCGTAAGGTGCACAGCAATTTGCGAGCATTGGGTGAGCAGATTGGTGTAAATCGTGTTTATCGCTTGATGCAAGCGCATGGATTGGCCTCTGGGATTGGATACCGCAAACCGAAACAGGATGCTCAATCAAATTTAATTAGTCAGAATCGATACAATAAGCAGATGGATCGAGATAAAGCAAAAGAAGTAGCAGAGTATCCATCTACATCAATTGGTTCTCGCTCACCTTAATTGGTAAAACTATAGGTTACACGGCAAAAAAACAAGCATCAACATAAGCAAATCGTAAGCTGTTTTGCAGCATTAACACTAGCTTTAATCGTTATTTTTCAGATGCATTGTAGCCTGTGTGTTTCAGGTAAGCCGTAATAGTGATTATTCATGTAGAACATTTTCCAAATAATACTTAACCATATCGGCATTACTTTTAAACGCCATTTTTTCCATCATTCTTGATTTGTGGCTACTAATGGTTTTAGGACTTAAGTTCAAACTTTTTGCTATATCATTGACGCTTGTGCCTTGTGCAAGTAAGGAGAAAATATGAAATTCACGATAGGTTAGTTTTTCGTGTGATTTGTTTTCATAAAGACTCACTGATGCTGCAAACAAAAGCGAAGTCTCAGGGCAAATATATTTTTTACCGGCAATGGTTGACTCAATGGCATGTACTAAATCTACATAAGGTGATTTTTTTGATACATAGGCATCGGCGCCCGCTTTTAATATACTTTTAATGACATACAAATCTTCATGCATGCTTAAAGCAATGATTGGTATAGCGGGAAAGCTGGATTTTATACGCTTGATGAAAGCGACCATATCTGTACCATCTACAGAAATATCTGAAATTAAAATATCGATATTGGCCTTACTCAGAGTGTCAAGCGTATTTTTGGTAGAATCTAGCTGATGCGTAATTTCATATTTACCCTCAAGCGAGATCAATTGCTTTAGACAGTCTCTTAGTATTTCATGGTCATCAATATGTAAAATTGATATTTTTTTTGTCATATGCATTTTGGTCCACAAACATCGTTAACGACAAATATTATGGAAACTTTAATAACAACTTTGATATTAGTTGACTGCCAAAAGTTCAAAGCTAGCTTACTGATAAGTAGTTTGGAATTGGATTTGGCGTGGCAAATAAAGAAATTATAACCATCGAATAGTTTTATTATAATTGAAGGCATAAATTTCAAATAAAGTATCATCGGCCATCTGAGTGTAACATTAGATAACGCTTAAAACAATGTAAGTTTACCCTTATATTCAACGCCTATTCATCTATTTTATATTATAGATTACACATCAAACATAGCTATCCGAGCTATGTTTGACCTATATCAATATCCATCCATCATTATATAATAATATATAATGTTCTTAAATAGATTGAAAAGGGCAAGAAAATGGATAAGCAATATAAAGCGTTAACCAATAGTATTTCTGCTGGATTAAAACAAATGCGCCATGGTGCGCCAGAGGTCATGCAGGCATTTGCCATGTTATCTAGCAGTGCAACAAAAGACGGTGTATTAGATAAAAAAACCAAAGAACTGATTGCCTTAGCACTTGGCGTAGCTGCACATTGCGATGGTTGTATTGGATTTCATACCCAAACTTTAGTTAAATTAGGCGTCAGTAAACAAGCACTAATCGAAGCCTTGGGGATGGCAGTTTATATGGGTGGTGGGCCTTCTCTGATGTATGCAGCAGATGCAATTACTGCTTATGATCAAGCCAGTGCGTCATCACCCAACAATTAATTAAATAAGGTAACCCATGAAAAAATTAATGATTACATCCGTACTTTTGCTAAGTGGTTGTCTAACACAAACAGTTGATAATCAAACCTATTTGCATGACGCACAAAAAACCACCCAAGCTTTTACCCAACAACTCGGTGGCACACTTAAACAGCAGATTCAAAGCCAAGGTATAGTCAGCGCTATCCCATTTTGCAAAGAGGTCGCACCCACGATTGCGCAACAATATTCCACTGATAAAAAAACGGTGACGCGTGTTTCGACTAAAGCCAGGAATCGCCAGCAAGGCATACCAGATGCTTGGGAAGAAAAAGTATTACAGAGCTTTCTGCAACAACAAAGCGCTGATCCTGCAAAAGCCAATTTAGAATATAGCCAAATAACCACAGAAAATAACGCACGTTACTATCGCTATGCCAAAGCAATTAAAGTGCAACCAATGTGCTTAGCTTGCCATGGTCAAACAAACGACATCTCGACTGAAGTGAAAAATGCATTGGATCAATATTATCCAAATGACATTGCACGCGATTATCAAGTTGGCGATGTACGCGGCGCGGTATCGATTAGATATAGACTGAATTAGCACCATGAATAAGCAAGTATAGTTGGTAAAGGAAAGCACAAAAAAATAAAATGAGAACAAGAAAAACGCATGCCTATGGGCAAATCAGATTAAATTAATCTTAATAATCATAGATTACATTCACAGTAAACAGGGAATAGTCTGTACTGTCGACGTGCCATTATTTTGTTTTGCGTTATGATTGCAATTTGAATCTAATAAGGGAATTGTCATGCAGCTATATTTAGTTGTTTTATTTCTAAGCATCAGTTGTATGGTTACCCGCGCTGAAGAGACGATTGAATTGGAGGAAATTTCAATCACAGGCCAACGGGATGATCTAACAATTCGGCGAGATGCTGCAACGCAAAAGGTCATTGTTGAACGCGCTGAAATTGAAAGTTTAGGGGTATCAACTATTGGCGAAGTGCTTAGTAGGTTACCTGGTATTGAATTAAAGGGTGGGGTAAATCGTGCGCGCGGCATGTCGCGTGATTCAATACAAATTTTAATTGATGGTGAACGTCAAGTGGGTGGTGCCAGTGGCATGTTGCAACGTTTACCTGCAGAACAGTTAGACCGTGTAGAAATTTTACGTGGGTCATCGGCCGAATTTGGTGGTGCTTCTGCATTAACCGTCAATTTAATCAGCAAAAAGGCTCTACCTAAACGATCAACTGCCTTTAAGTTTGGCTTAGGTAAGCGAGGTGATGAGCCTAATTCAGAGTTTTCATGGACGGAAAATGGCGGCTCAGAAAACTTTGCATGGAGTCTGCCTTTTACTTCTAATTTGCGTCATTCACCAATTAACTCAAGCACAATTAGGCAGTTCAGCGCTGCTGGTGTAAATTCATTTTGGCAAGAAGAGCAGGCCCGTGGCGTATCAAAATTAGGCAAACACATGTTCTCACCTCGATTCACTTGGAAAGATGGACTTGATAATTTGACGGTTTCACCTATGTTGTTTTATGGACCAACTGACATCAGTAGTCAGACCAATGTTACACCAAATATTGATCCTGTCAGCGGAGGTGGTTTTGTCAATCTGGGCAATCGCAATTTACGCGAAACAGGTACGCAACGTCTATGGCGTTTGCGCGCAGAAGGGATGAAATTTACAAAACATGGCAAGCTATCTGGGCACATGGCGTTCAATAAAGATAAAAATGATGTAGATACAAAACGTGATATACGCGGCCCTACTAATTTGCTAACCAGACTTGAAGAAAGGTCGCGTACGACTAATGATGAGTTCAACACCGCCTTACGCTGGGACCAATCAATTGTAGACACACATTTTCTTTCCTCAGGTATGGAGTTTGTTAAAGTTAGGCGTGAAGATGCACAATTATTTGTCGGTGGTTTAGCTTCTGCTGGTGATTTCCGTGCTGCTTCGAGAGATACTATTTTATGGCTACAAGATGATTGGACGCCCGAAGACAGTTTTACACTCACCACAGGTTTGCGCTTAGAGAACATGTCTATAGCCTCGGATAATGTGTCACAAACGCTAACTGGTCTATTGCCATCTATTGCGATACGTTGGCAACCCAATGAACGATGGGTACTCCGTACATCGTTAGGTGCTGGTATGAAAATGCCAAAATTAGATGAAATTAGCAATGCCACGATTCGAAGCCTAGGACCTAATACGCCTGTAGAAGCAGATAGACGTGGCAATCCAAACTTGAGTCCTGAGCGTAATATCAATTTTGAAGCGGTGTTAGAGCATTATCTGCCAAAAAGTTTGGGTGTATTCGGCGCCAATATCTATCTGCGCGCTACCAACGATTTTATTGAGCGTCGTGTGCAGCAAGAAGGTGTTCGTTGGGTGGATAGACCTTTCAATGAAGGCGATGCAATACATTATGGTATTGAACTAGATGCTAAAGTAAAGATGGATAGTTTTGGCTGGACGGGGGCGACGTTAAAATCACATCTTACATTGCCTTATGGCCGTGTGGACGATGAACGGTTGGGCACAACGCGGATGGCGCGTGACACGCCTCACTATATATTAAACATGGGCTTAGAGCAGAGTTTGCCAAAGTTTAAAACCACCTATGGTATGACGGCCGTTATATCAGGGCGCAGCGAAACCAGTATTCCAAACGAGCAACGGGGTTTTACTGAATCAATCACCATGCTAGATGCCTATTTGCGATATAAACTATCCCCCACCTACAATATACGCTTTACAGCACGTAACTTATTGAAAGCAGATACGCGCATGCAGAATAGGTTTATACAAGGCATTAGTGATTGGCAACTTGCCACTGATGAAAACGTCATGCGCAGATTCATGGTTTCGTTGGAAGGGAAGTGGTAACCAGATAGCCTTGTTGAGCAATCTTTGTGATAAGAGATAGGAAGGCATCCAGTGCAACCCGATCTTAGGCTGATTAATCGAGTAATAGCTAAGTATTTCACTCACGGGGCGGCCATAATAGGTGCGACATCTGATAAACGTGGTGTTAATAGCGCTTTTAGCGATTTATTGCATTAACTTGAGCAGTATATTTCTGACAGGGGTGGGAATGGCCGCGCCAATGGCCTCTTCTATTGGCATCCAGATTGCATTGGGCGCTGTTTGTTTGTTTGTGCTGATTACGGTGAGTGGTTGTGGTGTAATAGCTAGTTTGTAATGGGTGAATGCATGATGCACTATTTGAAGCGTTTCTTCTGGTTCTGTTTCTAGGCCATATTGTTGTTTTGCTGCTTCAGTGGCAATCTCGCTATGACTGATTTCAGGCAAACTCCAAAGACCTGCCCAGATACCATTTTGCGGTCTTTTTTCTAATAAAACTTGTTTACCCATTTGCATAATTAACATGGTGGTTTCTTTTTGCGGTAATGCTTTTTTAGGTTTGGGCGTCGGTAAACTGTTTATTTTGTTATGAGCAAGTGCCTGACAGCTTATCTGTAAAGGGCAAACATGACACTTTGGCTTGCTGCGCGTACAAATGGATGAACCTAAATCCATTAAGCCTTGGGTATAGGCAATTGCATTGTGTGTAGGATTTTCTTGCTCTGCAATGGACCATAGCTGCTGTTGAATAGCGGGTTTTCCTGTCCAACCTTCAATCAAAAAATGCCTTGCAAATACCCGTTTTACATTGCCATCTAATATGGGCTGTGGCAGGTCTAAAGCGAAGGTTGAAATAGCGGCGGCGGTTGAACGACCAATACCAGGTAAGCTGATAATATCGTCAAAATGGGTTGGGAAGCTGCCGTTAAACTCATCAACAATCATTTGTGCCGCGTTGTGCAAATTGCGCGCACGTGAGTAATAACCCAATCCGCTCCATGATTGCAACACTTGCTCTTGGGTGGCATTGGCCAGTGAGGCGATATCAGGAAAGCGTTGCATAAACGCGGCATAATAACCAATCACAGCCGTCACTTGCGTTTGTTGCAACATAATTTCAGATACCCAAATCGCATAAGCGTCCGTGGTGTTTTGCCATGGCAAATCATGTCTACCATGCTTTTTTTGCCAGTGGATAATGGCGTCTGCAATAGTGCCCATTAATTTAAAACTTTAGTAAACCTTTTAGTTTTTCTTTGGCTTTATCTTCAATTTTTTCAGATGGTGTACTGGGCGCTGTTTGTGTCGCATTATCAGCAGGCGCGGTTGAATCGGATGATTTTTTATTGTTTAACAATCCTTTAATAGCGTCTAATTTATTATCACCATCCATCAGCTCTTTTACAGCAGCACCTTTATCGCCACCCACTTTTTCTAATAATTGCGATTTAGCCATACCAGTCATCATCGCCTGGGTATCTAAACTAAACTTAGGTGCCGCAAATGTTCCTGATATTTTGAGCGGGATACCAATACCAGCAAGCTCATCTAAATTTTTACCGCCTTGACCTTTAATCGATTTAACAATAGTAGGCTTAGCAGTGTAATGGATGGTTTCATCACCAATATTAATGTCGCCAAAGCTATCGCCTTTGGCCAGTCTTAGAATAGGCGCTTTCATACTTAAATCGTTATTGTGGGCAATACCATTGTTGATGGTAAAACTGGCGGTCAGCTCACTAAAATCAGTTTTTTGTTTTTCATCAGATGCTGCTTCTACCGCTTTGCCTTTTAAGACATTCACTTTATTTTTAATGTCGCGTATTTTACCGGCAATATCAATCCCTTTTACGGCGCCATCTGCGAGTGCTAATGATGAAGTGCCTGCTAGATTTTTTTTGAATGTATTGACGGTATTACCTTGCGTTGTAATATCAATATTCACGGCGCCTATACCAGATAGCATATCGTTATTAATCGTGTTTTCTAAAAGCGGACCAATGGCAATATTACGCATGCTTTGCTTAAAAGCAATGCTTGGTGTTGTACGCGCGTCAACATTAAGTGAGCCTTGCATATTGCCGCCATATAAATTGGCAGAAAATGGCGCTAATGTGGCAACACCATCATCTGCCTTTAGATCAATACGCACATTTTCTAGCTTTGTGTCCCCATAGCTCAGTTTACCAATACGTAGCGAACCATTCGCATTTAAGGCTTTTAATGCACTTAAATCGAGTAATTCATTTCCTGTTGTTTTGGTTTGCTGCGCGGGTGTTTCGGTGAGGTAATCATTCAAATTAAGTTGGTTAATATCCAAATCAAAACTGTATAGCGGTTTAGCAAATTGACTCACACTCAATGCACCTTTAATTTGACTGCCATTCATGTCGACATTTAAGCCGTTAATCGCCACTTTTTTGCCATCAGCTTTAATGCCAAGATTCAAACCTGATAATTGGTACTTGTCATACAAAATAGTCTTGATATTGATTTTGCCATCAAGTAACAAGGTGTTGAGTGCGGTTAAATCAGCAGGTTGATTGGATGCTTTTTCGGTAGACGCTGTTGGCGTACCTAACAACTTATTTAAGTCTAGTTTATCTGCATTTAAGTTAAATTGAATATGTGGTTGTTTAAAACTGGCAACGGCAACATCACCATTCAGCTTTGTATCATCCAACACCATGCTAAAAGTACTCTTCGCCAGCTCTTTTTTAATATCCGTATATGCGCTTAGATTGAACGATCCATTTACTCCGCCATTTGGTAAACTAGGATCCTTAATATCTAGCTGGCCAACTAATTTGGGTATATCAAAGATTAGCGCTTCAATATTGCCTGTAAATGGTGCAGAGAATGTGCCAGCCACCGTACGTTGGTCTTGCTTCATGGATAAATCACCAGTAATGCCACTACTTTGAATCGCTTTGGGTGAGCCTTGCATATCAGCCAACACCATATTCAATTTTAAATCACCATTAGATTGTGTTTGCGCAACGCTGATGGTCACTTGTTTGCTGCTGACCTTGTCTTTTTTGATATTGATGGCAGGTGCGCTTACATTAACTTTCTGTTTTACACCTTGAAAATCACCAGAAGCCGACAACTTAAAATCATCAATAATAAACGCCATACTTTCTGTTTGTGCATCAATGTCACCGCTAGCCGTGATATCAACATCTTTTCCATCTAACATAGCGCCTTGAATATTGCTGTTGAGTCGTTTAACAGTAAAGCGCTTATTCTCAGGATCGTATAAAAATTGACCTTTAACGGCTGTTTTAGCATCAATAATAGGTTGATTTGCTTTCATCATGAAATGGGTATCGAGATCAATTGGCTTACCCAATGCTAGCTGACTTGAGGCCAGATTGAATTGACTAATTTGATAACTAGCCCCTTTGCCTTCATCTGTATAACTCACTTCAGAATTGGTAATATTAATGCCTTGCACATCAAATTGAATATCAGATGGTTCAGATTCATCCTCGCTTAAAAAATCATCATAATTCGTCGTGCCGTCTTTATATTTCACAATATTGGCTTTGGCGCCATCAACGTAAATCGTATCAACCACGAGTGAATTTTTGAGCAACGGCAACACAGCCAACGCCACTTTTGCACTATTGATGGCAGCAAATGCATTGCTAGAATCCTGTTCAGAAATCGCCACTTTACCTAAATTAGCGCCCAATTTAGGCCAGAAAGATAGACTGATATCACCTTCAATCGTCAAATTGCGATTATATTTTTGTTTAACAAGATTAATCACTTGTGGTTTATAGTCATTCGGATTAAAGGTGGCCGCCAAGTAAGCCATCACCAGTAAGACTAAAAGAATAATGCCAGCGATAACTAAAGCAGCTATTTTTAAATACTTTTTCATGATCATCCTTTATTTCTGAATTGAATAACTATGGCTGATTGCTTGATGCACAACGCATTCTAGTGGCTACCAATAATAAAACAGCACCAACCCACCAAAGGCAATACGATACCATGCAAAAAGGGTGAAATCGTGATTGGCAATGTAGCGAATCAATACCTTAATAACAATTAAAGCTGCAATAAATGCGGTCACAAAACCAATAACAAAAATCAACACATCATCAGCTGCAAGCAAATCTTTGCTCTTATATAAATCGTATATGGTTGCGGCAAACATCACAGGAATAGCCAAAAAGAAGGAAAACTCGGTTGCTACCGTGCGAGATAAGCCAAATACCATGCCGCCAATAATGGTGGAAGCTGCCCTAGATGCGCCCGGGATTAAGGCTATTGCTTGTGCAAAGCCTACTTTTAACGCTTGTTTCCAGTCCATGTCATCCACTGCATTCACTGTTACTTTAGGTAAATTTCGCTCTACCCATAAAATCACAAAACCCCCAATAACCAGCGTAATAGCAACCGATTTGGGATTAAATAATAGCGCTTTAATTTGGTGATGAAAAGCCAGGCCTATGATGGCCAATGGCAAAAAAGCAATAAAAAGATTAAGTACCAATTGTTGCGATTTCGGTTCCTGTAAATGTGTAGCAACATGCAATACTCTGGTGCGATATTGCCAAACAACCGCCAAAATAGCGCCCAATTGAATCATGATTTCAAACACATCGCGCTTTTCTTTGCTCAAAAAATTGAGCACATCGCCAGTGATAATCAGATGACCAGTGCTACTGACAGGCAAAAATTCAGTAACGCCTTCAACGATACCCATGATAATCGTGTTGATAATTAACAATAAATCCATAATGTGAACAGTAATCTCTTAATTAATGATAACAATTGATGCCAACATTGAGGCGCTACATGCCATAGCGTCTCAATGTCTGCCGTGTGATTTTATTTAAACATGCCCAATACTGTGCCCAGTAAATCATTAGCATTATTATTCACCTTGCCGTCAGGTGTCATTTTATCAATCACATTGGGTAAATGTTCAGCTAACTGACCACTTAATACACTGGGGCTAATACCAAACTTGCCTGCAATTTCCGCAATGGTTTCAGCGCCCAATGCATCGCTAATTTGACTAGAAGAAACGGGCGCATTTTCGCCCTTTCCAACCCAAGTTGCAGCAGCATCAGCCAACCCGCTGTCTTTGAATTTTGCCAAAATACCTTCAATACCACCATATTGATTGAGCATCTCCATAGCAACCCTCGCCATATCCGATTTTTCACCTAGCACTTTACCCAACACTGCGCCTGCTACGCTATCAAACAAACCCATTTTTTTTATCCTTTATTTATTATGATTGATGAAAGTTGCAATCGAGAAGCATACCTTAAAACTGTTCGTTCTCACGCAAATAACGCCACATGCCCAGTGGTAATTTACCTAAATTGACACTGCCAATACGCACCCGCTTTAGCCCCACCACGTGCAAACCAACCAATTCGCACATCCGTCTAATTTGGCGCTTTTTACCTTCACGTAGCACAAAGCGTAATTGGTCTTCATTTTGCCAACTCACCTTAGCTGGTTTTAGTTGCTCACCATCTAAACTCAAGCCATGATTCAGCAGTGCCAGCCCTTTTTCATCCAACTCGCCTTCAACCCGCACCAAATATTCTTTTTCAACGCTTGAATCTTGACCAATCAAATGGCGCGCAACACGCCCATCTTGAGTAAGCACTAGCAAACCTGTTGAATCAATATCCAAGCGCCCTGCTGGTGCAAGCCCTCTTAAAAATCCGCGTTGAAATTGCTTTGCGTTATGTGCATTCAAATCGGGGTCTTCTAGCCATTCATTATCAGGATGTACCAATACAATTGCCGGTTGATAACCATCTTCTGCTTGTCCGCTCACATGCCCCACAGGCTTGTGCAGTAAAATAGTCACGTTTTCCGCTTGGTGTTCCATGGCATAGCCACTCACAACAATCTCAGCATTGGGGTTCACGCGCGTGCCCAAAGTGTCAATAATTTCACCATCCACTTTTACCCAGCCATTCACAATCCATTCATCAGCTTCGCGACGTGAGCAAAGCCCAAGCTCTGCCATCCGTTTTGATAATCTGGGTAACTTGTCATCTTGTTGGTTTGGCAATGTTGCTGCCGCTTGTTGATGTGCAGATTTTTTGGCCGCGCGTGTTTTGTCAAATTCACTGGCTACAAACCCATCACGCGCTTTGCCGCCACGTCTTGGCGGATTACGATAAGCGCCTTCACGGTCTGCATATTGACGGGTCGTATCTGCTTGTATTTTTCCGCCCTCTTCTTGCCGTCTAGTTGGCTTTCTATCATCATCACGTCGAGGTGTATGCTGCCCAGTTTCATTTTTGTTTGCTACAAAAGCACGCGCTTTAAATTCGCTTCTTAAAATTGGACTGTTAGTAATTGAAGCATCAGCATTTGATGCATCAGCAGTGGCTGGCTTTGCCACGTTTTCATGTAAACGACCATCGTGCCTATGATTGCGTTGGCGCGCTGGTTTTTCTGCTACTTTTTCTTGATTAAAGCTTGGTTTAGCTGGCGGTGGTCTACTGCGATCGCGTTTAGCAGGGTCTGCACGACGCACTGGCGATTTTTTCACAGCGGGTTGTTCAGATGGCGTTTTGTTCAGCTTAAGTGTCGTCAAAATGGGTTTCCTAATGTAATCAGCATTTTAACAGACTAATCTGCGCTAATCTTAAGTTAACATTTGAAATACACTGTTTTGAATTAAACTACTTTCAATGAAGCTATTTTCAATAAAGCAATGCTCAGGTTAATAAACTGACTTTTACATCAACATGCATCGTTGGTTTATTTGATCCTAACCCAATAAAGCTACCAGCCACTGGCGGCACAGCCTCCGGGTTGCGCGCCACGGCAGTGGCAATGTGCTTGCTACTGGTCACTTCTCCTGATGTGGGGTCAAAGCCTTTCCAACCCGTGCCCGGCAAATAAACCTCAACCCAAGCATGCGTGCTGGCATGGCCTTCTTCAGTAGCAGGCGCATGTAAGTAACCACTAACAAAACGGCTAGCCATGCCTAAGCAACGGCAAGCCTCAATCAATAATGTAGCGTAATCACGACAAGAACCGCTACGATGCGCTAAGGTATAAGCGGGTGATTGCACACCGGGTTCTTCTCGCATTTGATAGGTAAACTGATTGCTAATCGTTTGGTTAATCAGCATCAGCATGCTAAACGTATTCATGCCAAGATAATTAAATTGGTGTAGCCAATCATTAATTGCCTGTTGATCATTTAAAAACACAAGCTGTTGATAAGCCAGCAAATCGGTCCGCTCTGCATCGGCATAATTAAAAGGATAATAAACAGCATAATCTTCAACCATAAAGTCGAAAGGCGCCTGTTCAAAATGCTGAATCACCACCTCGCTGGCAATAGAAAGCGTATGGCTGGGTGCTTTAAAATTAACAATCGCCAACGAATTATCAAACACATCCCGTTGCCATTTAATGTCATAAGCGGGAGAAATAGCCAGTTTTGACGTCTCAATTCGCACATCATGCCCCTCGCGTGGACGAATCAACAATCGGTGTGTGTTAAACGTAACAGGCGCCGCAAACCTATATTCGGTTAGATGTTGGATACGAATTCTATGCATCTTATTTACTCAGGCGCTGCCGCTAATTTTTCTACCCGCACGGCCATTTCTCGCGGATACAAAGCAGGGCCAAATTGATTAAATATCGCCACATCAGCAGCATCGCGTCCATAAGCAACAGCAATGCGCCCGCCTTTTGGCGCTGATTGCGTTGGGTCAAAGGTATACCAGCGCCCACCCACATAAGCTTCAAACCATGCATGAAAATCCATTGGTTCTAATGCATATAAATAACCAACCACCATACGGGCAGGAATGCAAAGGCCGCGGCAAAGCGCAATACCAAGATGCGCCAAATCACGACAAACCCCCTCGCCTTGCTGATTCACCTCGGTAGCAGAAAGCTGAAAATGTGGCGAATCCGAATTAAAACGCAAATTGTCGCGTATCCAATTTTCAATCGCCGCCACTTGATCATAACCAGGCAATTTGCCCGCAACAATTTGTTTGCCCAAATCAATAAAACGGTCAGATTCGCAATAGCGCGTGGGTAATAAATAAGTCAGCACATAATTAGGCAAATGTTGCACATCATCAAACGGCGCACCAGGCGCCACATCAACATCATCCGCCGTTAAAATATCAGCCGATGTCCGTATCGAAAACTCACCCACAGGCGCAGTTAACCGTTGGCATAAATTACCATAATGATCAGTATATTCAACAGCATGAATATGGCTCGGCTTAAGTGTATAAGATTCCCGCGCAATCCATTGCTGAACACCACTACGCGGACGCAACATCAAAATAAACGGCGTTTCAACACTCACATCAAAAGCAATATCACAACTCGCACGCAACCACACAGCATTTCCTTAATCAATTATCACAGCTTAATCACCGCAACGTTAAAGCATTATAGTCTAGCGTTAATTGATTATTCGTGTTGGTCTTATTCGTTAAATTAAACTGACAAAGTCTACCATTCCAAAAATGGAGAATGATAAGTTAGCTGATTTGTTGTAATTGAACGTTTAGTTAATTCGAGTTCTTGGATGGGGTCAAAAATAACTGTCATTTTTGGCAATTCATCTAAATTACTGACAATGACAATCCCATAGTCATTTTTGTACTCTTTAGCTTTAATATACTCGTTTTCAGTCAGTCTGAAGGTGCCTTTCTTAGCTCTTACGCCCTTGATTTCAGCGAGGATGATTGAGTCAGGCTTTTGGAGTTGGAAATCATATCCATCACCAAAATTTCTAGCATCTTCAATAGATGCTTCATTGAAATATGGGATTTTTTGATAATTATTAATAAAGTATATCTCTGCTTCTTCTCCAGTCGTTTTTAGTCGCTTGAATTTACTTTTAATAATTGGAGTTATATTTTGTACATTGTGGGTTTGTATATCGTTTTCATCAAGTAAATACAGTTTTACTACTGAAGCATAATCAGTGAAATTTAAGTGACCAAATAAGCTATCAATAAATATTTTTCTGTGTAAGTAGGCATCGCCTTTTTGCCACCAACCTTTTCTGCCATTATCAAAAAATGCATCAAATAAATCTTGGCGATTTTTAACCGTGCTAGATGTATCAACAATACCATTCTTACGAAATATTTCATAAAACTCAGATTTAGATTTTGCACCAAATTCTTTGATAAAGTCGTTATTAAATTTGGCTAACCCATATCCAATTAAATTGAGAAGCTCATAATTTTGATGTTTATTTCCAGTCACAATTAACATCCTAGTATTTATTGTTTAGATAAAAGTTTTATAAGTCTTGAGAGTACTATAATTCAGACCTTTGGTTAATTCCAAAATTAACCATCGTTACTATCTGTGACCAACTAAACTCTGACCATTATTTTAAAAAGCCATTAGCGACAAAAAATAATAGTGAGTAGCTAACTCGCTACTCACCTTTCTTGATTATTTATTCATCACCACGCATTTTTTTAAACCAATATTCTAGTTGTTTGCCTGCTGCTTCTCGCCCACCGAGGCCGAAGGCTAGTGCGACGGCTATGGCTACTGAGCCTAGGGTTAGGCCAAAGGCCATGTTGACGATGTCGTCTGCGATGCCCATGGCGCGTAAGCCCATGGCGACGACTAGGCCAATAATGGCGATGCGGGCGATATTGGCTAGGCCTGTTGATTCTTTTCCGCTTGCGCGATCAATAGCGCGGTAGACGAGGTTGGCTAGCCAGAAGCCAATCATTAAAATAACTGAGCCTAGTAATATGTCGCCACCAAATTGGATGAAGATGCTAACAATGGCACTCACTTCCGAGAAGCCTAGCCGATTGGCTGCTTCTACTGTGGCAAATAACATGGCAAAGAAGATGAGTATTTTTCCTACGAGCTCAGAAATTGTTGATTTTTTGCTAAAGGTGTCGGCAAAGCCCAGTATTGCGGGTACTGTATTAAAGCCGATACTGGTGAGCAGATTGACAATGAGTGTTGCGACAAATTTGGCGACGTAATAGGTGATGGTTAGAATAACTGCCGCCGCTAGAATGTTTGGCACTGCGTCAAACATCATGCTGAGCATGTTGCTGGCTGGTTGAGAAATGGCACTCATTTCTAAGGCATCAAGCGCTGCGATGAGTGTTGGAATGAAGACAAAAATAAACACCAGCATGCCAGCCACATTCGATAATGTAATGACATTTTTACCGTCACTATCGATTGCATTAGCAAGTTTATCGATGCCACTGGTGGCAATAATGTTGGTGACCAAGCCGCGTAAAATTTTAGCCACTATCCAGCCGACCATTGCAATTACTGCGGCAGCAAAAATGTTTGGCACCATGCCTAAAAATTGATCGACCATGCCTTGCACGGGGGCAAGTAGGCCGTTGAGTTCGAATGTAGAAAGCAAGGCGGGTAAAAACATGAGGATAATAATCCAAAACAACATGTTGCCAACATTGTTGCTCATGGGTTGCATGCCGGCGGCAGCGCTTAGTTTTTCGTCCAGTTTGGTGGTTGCGAGTGCTTTGGTGACGACTAATCTAACTAAAGTGGCAATGCCCCACGCAATGGCTAGTAAAATTAATCCAGCAAATATACGCGGTAGGTATTCAAAAATTTGTATCACCATGACATTAAACGGCTCGGATACGGCTTGTAGATTTAAACTGCTCAATACGCCAATTAAGGTAATCAGTAAAACCAGAATAAACGCGCCTAAAGAAATGCCAGAGGCTAAATCGACCTCTTGTCCTGTGCTTTCTGAAACCCTTTTATTGATGCCGATGATGTGTAAAAAACGGTTTAAACCAGCACGAACTAATACTGCAATTAGCCAACCGCCAATTAATACGGCAAGCGCGCCAAAAATACCGGGTAAATGTTGACCTAATTGCCCTTGCAAGCTATTAAAGAGTGTAGAAAAGTCCATTTTATGTCCCCTGAATTTTGATGAAATTGCAAGTTCAGTGTACAACGATTTTCAGATATTACAAGGTGGATGGTGGCAGAAGCGGGCAGTGGGAGATTGTGAGGCTTTATAGTGAGAACGATTTAGGGGAGTGCCCCTAAATCTTATTCACTGTCTAGGTTTGGTGATTAGCCTAAACGATAGCTAAAATTATGTTCTCCAAGGATGCGCTGGTAGATCACATTCGCCGCATTTAGTCGCACCTGCTACTGCTACGAGATGGTCATTTTCAACGGTATCTCCACTCACGCCAACAGCGCCAATTAACATGCCGTCTTTATCGACAATTGGCACACCGCCTGGAAAGGTAATTAAGCCTTCATTAGAGTGTTCAATGCCATAGAGTGGTTTGCCCGGAACGGATAATTTACCAATTTCACCAGATGGCATGGCAAAATAGCATGCTGTTTTTGCTTTTTTAATGGCGATGTCACTGCTACCAACCCATGCATCGTCCATGCGTGAAAATGCTTTTAGATTACCGCCAGAGTCTAATACTGCAATACACATTTTTACTTTTAATTCTTGTGATTTTTTAACTGCATTATCGATGATTTCTTGCGCTTGTTCGAAGGTTACGTGCATATATTCTCCATGGTGATTTATCGTGATTAGTAGGATGCAAGTTGATTGACCGCAACTTGATTGGTCGCAACTTGATTGACCGCAACTTGCCGAAAGGATAGGACTAACATTCACTGTAGTACAACTTTGCCTTAAGAGCAAACATACTTTTTAATAAAGCGGCCACCAAATGCACATTGCCATATCAATAAAAAAGCCAGCATCTGCTGACTTTTTTATTGAGCAAATTAGTTAGCGTTAGACTTTTTGATACACTTCACTGCCTTTTTTGACAAACTCAATGGCTTTTTCTTGCATGCCTTTTTGTAGCGCTTCTTCTACGTCAATCCCTTGCGCATCGGCATAATCGCGCACATCTTGTGAGATTTTCATGGAGCAAAAATGTGGGCCACACATCGAACAAAAATGGGCTTGTTTTGCACCTTCTTGTGGCAAGGTTTCATCATGAAATTCTTTGGCTTTTTCTGGATCTAGGCCTAAATTAAATTGGTCTTCCCAGCGGAATTCAAAACGTGCTTTGCTTAATGCGTTATCACGGATTTGTGCGCCCGGATGGCCTTTTGCCAAATCTGCGGCATGGGCGGCAATTTTGTAAGTAATAATACCAACTCGAACATCTTCTTTATCCGGCAAGCCCAAATGTTCTTTTGGTGTGACGTAACATAACATGGCACAGCCGTACCAACCGATCATGGCGGCACCAATGCCTGAGGTAATATGATCATAGCCTGGGGCGATGTCGGTGGTTAATGGCCCTAAGGTATAAAAAGGCGCTTCGCCACAATGTTCAAGCTGCAAGTCCATATTTTCTTTGATGAGGTGCATAGGGACGTGGCCAGGGCCTTCAATCATGCATTGGACGTCGTGTTTCCAAGCAATTTGGGTTAGTTCGCCTAGTGTTTTGAGCTCGGCGAATTGCGCTTCATCATTGGCATCATAAATTGAGCCAGGACGTAAGCCATCGCCAAGCGAGAAGCTCACATCATATTGCTTCATGATTTGGCAGATGTCTTCAAAATGCTCGTAGAAGAACGATTCTTTATGGTGTGCCAAGCACCATTTTGCCATAATAGAGCCGCCGCGAGACACAATGCCAGTCATGCGTTTTGCTGTCATTGGAATGTAAGCCAAACGCACGCCAGCATGAATCGTAAAATAATCCACGCCTTGTTCTGCTTGCTCTATTAAAGTATCGCGGAAGATTTCCCAAGTGAGGTCTTCGGCTTTGCCATTTACCTTTTCTAATGCTTGGTAAATCGGCACGGTGCCAATAGGCACTGGGCTATTGCGAATAATCCATTCGCGGGTTTCGTGGATGTTTTTACCGGTGGATAAATCCATTACTGTGTCGCCACCCCAGCGTGTACCCCATACCATTTTTTCGACCTCTTCTGAGATAGAAGAGCCCAAAGCAGAATTGCCAATATTGGCGTTAATTTTGACTAAAAAGTTACGACCGATAATCATCGGTTCAATTTCTGGGTGGTTAATATTCAGCGGAATGATGGCGCGTCCGCGCGCTACTTCATCGCGCACAAATTCAGGCGTAATCATCTTTGGAATGCTCGCACCAAAATCTTGGCCAGGATGCTGGGTTTGCAATAACGCACTCATGCCTTCGCGTCTTTGATTTTCGCGGATGGCAATGTATTCCATTTCCGGCGTGATAATACCTTGACGTGCATAGTGCATTTGGCTGACATTTTTACCTGCTTTAGCACGTAATGGTTTGCGTGTAAGGTTAAAACGCATGGCGGCAAGCTCGGGGTCTGTTTTGCGTTGTTTGCCAAATTCTGAACTTGGGCCATCTAGCTCCTCTACATCGCCACGCTCCATAATCCATTTGGCCCGCATGGCAGGTAAGCCATTGCGAATATCAATAGTAATTGAAGGGTCGGTATATGGTCCAGACGTATCGTAAACAATGACTGGCTCATTTTTCTCTGCGCCAAACTGAGAAGGCGTATCGCTCAGTGAGATTTCACGAAAAGGAACGCGAATATCTGGACGACTACCTTCTACATAAATTTTGCGGGATTTGGCAAAAGGTTCGGTGGTGCCTGCATCTAATGAAGCAGTTTCGGTAGAAAATACGGTTAAGTTTTTATCGATGGTATTCAAGATAAGCTCCAAAAAAATAACGTAAGGAGCTCAAGAAAGACGCTTCCCTACGGCGGTATAAACCGCATCAGGTTCAAAGGGTATATCTCACTGTGCTTTAAAACACAGACCCCTAGCAATGATTTAAATTTACGCGAAAACAGTTAAAAAAGCAATGTGAAATCCCTGCTTACTCTTTTTGCTGGTGATGAATGAGGTGTCTTGTTGGCAGAGAGTCAAACAAAAAAGTGCTTGACACGATTAATTAACACCGTTAATTTAACACTGTTAACTAAATTAATGACATTCCATTTTTTATTTTATTGGCGTTTATTATGCAAAAAAGTCATCCAATTATATTGCTCGGTCTTGGCCTGTTATTTTCGTGTCATGTATTTGCTCATGATTTGACAGGCCTTTGGAAAGCCCATAACGATGAAGGTCAGCCAACTGGTTATATTCATATCACAGCTGAACAGGGTGTTTATAAAGGTGTGATAGAAAAAGTGTTGCAGACAGATCAAGAAGAAAAGTTTTGTACAGCTTGCAAGGGTGAAAGAAAAGACAAAAGATTAATTGGCATGACGGTATTAAAAGAGGTGGTTAAAAAGGGTGAGGGCAGTTATGAGGGGGCGGAAATTCTAGATCCGTTCTCAGGGAATACCTATCGGGTGATATTAAAGTTAAAAGAGGCAGGCCAAATATTGGATGTTCGGGCTTATGTAGGGATTCGTTTATTGGGTAAAACACAAACATGGAGAAGGGTGCAAAATGGACAATAGTTACTTATGGTTAAAGGTGCTACATATTGTGGGGGTGGTGCTATTTTTGGGTAATATTATTATTATCACAGGCTGGTGGAAGAATATGGCTGATCGCACTAAAAATGCTCAGGTGATTGCATTTGCACAGCGCCAAGTGACTGTCACAGATTGGTTATTTAACGCAGGTGGTTCGGTGATTTTAACCATTGCAGGGGCATTCAATGTCCATACAAGTTGGTCTTATTCGATGAAATGGTTACAAATGGGGATTGGGCTATTTGCCATTTCAGCCATTATATGGGCGTTTATCTTGATTCCAACCCAAATCAAACAAGCCAAAATGGCGCAACTATTTGCAGAAACGGGTGTAATAAGCGATGTGTATTGGCAACTTTGTCGCCGCTGGAATATATGGGGCGGTCTAGCTGTGGTGGTTCCATTGGGTGCGGTCTATTTTATGACGTTTAAAACCATGGCATAACATAAGGAATATCAGATGAACTATACTATTATTACTGGCGCATCGAGTGGTATTGGTTATGCACTGGCGAAGATAATGGCGGCCAAAGCGCATCACTTAATCTTGGTGGCAAGAAGTGAAGATGCCTTAATTGACTTAAAAAACACTTTGGTGGCCGACTATGCAATACAAGTAGAAGTGCTGGCAATGGATTTATCAAATGCCGATAGTGCCAATACACTTTATCAAGCTTGCAAGGCCAATGATTGGGCAATTGAATGTTTGGTTAATAATGCAGGTTATGGCGATTACGGTTGTTTTGATTCTGATAAAGCACCGTTGTATAACAACATGTTGCAATTAAATGTGTTAACACTCACCGCATTAACAGCATTGTTTGTGAAAGATATGAAGGCGTTAGGCAAGGGCCGTGTTTTGAATGTAGGGTCAATTGCATCGTTTTTACCTATTCCAAATTTTGCAGTATATGCGGCAAGTAAGGCTTATGTCAGGCATTTTTCTGAAGCATTGCATGATGAATTAAAAGGGAGTTGTGTTAGCGTGACATTGCTCAGCCCAGGGGTGACAGCAACAGGATTTGTCAAACGTGCCAATATGGATAAGGCCGCTAATGCGCAAGGCAAATTAATGCAGGCAGACAAAGTTGCATTAGCAGCTTATAAAGCCATGATGGCAGGTAAATTGCGTGTGACACCTGGGTGGTTGAACCAATGGATGGAATATGGGTGTGCGATGATGCCATCACGCAAGCTGTTGATGAAAATGGCCGGTTTTATAATGCGAGAAACTAGTTAAAGGATAATCTGGACATTAATGCCACCTAAAGTGAAAACAGAAAAAGAAAAACAGCAAATGCGAGCAAACATTATGGATGCGGCGCGTGAGTTGTTTGTGAATAAAGGGGTGGAGGCAGTTAGTATGCGTGAAATAGCAAAGCTGATTGGTTACTCTGCTACCGCTATTTATTTGCATTTTAATGACAAAGAATCTTTATTAAGAGCGATTTGTGAGGCGGATTTTTTGTCCTTAGCTGATGCTTTACATGATATTTCAACCATTCCCGATTCATTGGATCGTATGGTTGCGCTTGGGCAGGGCTATGCAAAATTTGCTTTAACGTATCCAAATCATTATCAGTTGATGTTTATGACAAGGCATGCGTCTGATCAACCAAAAGGTCTTGAAAATGTGCAAAATAATGCCGAGAAAAACGGCTATTTACAACTTAAAACGGTAGTAGCAGCCGCCCATGCAGATGGACGTTTTAGACAAGAGTTAACGGATATTAATTTAATTGCACAAACTATATGGGCGGCGATGCACGGGGTATGCGCTTTGCAAATCACAATGTCGCAAGATGATTGGTTTGGTTGGTGTGATATTTCAGAGCGGCTTGCTTTGATGCAAGATGTGATATTGCGTGGTTTGGTGAAAGAGTAAACGATGAAAACGAATAGCATTCTTATGGCGTTAATGACCATGTTATGGTTGCAGGCATGTGAAAAACCAGTAGAGCCAGAATCACCACCACGTCCTGCATTGGTGATGGTTGTTGGTGATGACGCTAATGTCGATCGAGCTGATATGGTGTTGGTTGGTGAAATAAAACCACGTTATGAGTCGAATCAAAGTTTTCGTGTAGAGGGAAAAATTGTAGCAAGGCGAGTGGACGTGGGCGATGTAGTAAAAAAAGGACAGCTACTTGCCAGTATTGATGCAACCGATATTCAATTAAGCGCGCAAGTGGCCAATGCCGATGTGTTGGCAGCACAAGCGCGCTATACATTAGCCAAGGCTGAGGTTGAGCGTAAGCGAAAATTAGTTGAGCAAGCGTTTATTTCGCAATCGGCACTTGATGCAGATGAGGCGCAACTTAAAACAACATTAGCGGTGATGCAACAAGCCATCGCGCAAGCCGCCGTTGCCAATAATCAATCGCAGTACACCATGTTGAGAGCTGATCGAGATGGGGTGATTACCATGATTAATGCAGAGCCTGGGCAAGTGGTTAAGGTGGGTGAAAGCGTGGTGCAGGTTGTTGATTTGAAGCAAGTGGATGCGTTGGTGGCCGTGCCTGAGTCGCGTATCGATAATATTCAAATTGGCGATAGGGTGACCATTCAGTTATGGGCCAATCAAACAAAACAATATAAGGGTAAAGTGCGTGAAATAACACCAACTGCAAATGAGGCAACACGGGCTTTTGATATGCGTGTGGAAATCATCGATGCCGACGAGCAGATGAAATTTGGCATGACGGCTGGTGTTATTGTTGACCGCCATGCGCCGCATCAACTGATTGTGCCAACTAGTGCGGTAACGCAACAGGATGGAAAAACCATAGTATGGGTGATAGATGCGCAGCAACTTGCCCAAAGACGCCAAGTTGAAGTTGGCCCGTTTACCGAAAATGGTGTTGAAGTCTTGTCAGGGTTATCCGTGGGTGAGATGGTTGCAATCGCTGGCGTACATACTTTAGTGCAAGGTCAACAAGTAAAACCAAAAATCCAACAAAATGAGCACAAATAGTGAGTCTTGAATCTAACAAAGGCAATGAAATGCGCAGCGGATTTAACTTATCCGATTGGGCATTAAAACACCAAACATTGGTGCTTTATTTGATGTTGATGCTGTTGCTCTCTGGCGTATTTGCATTTAGCACATTGGGGCAATCAGAAGATCCGCCTTTTTCATTTAAAGTGATGCTCATACGCACGGCATGGCCGGGCGCTAGTGCTGCTGAAGTGGCGCAGCAAGTAACAGATAAAATTGAAGAAAAACTGCAGGAAATACCGAGTATTGATTATTTAAGTAGTTTTTCCCGACATGGCGAGTCGGTTGTTTTTGTTGTGATTAAAGACCATACGCTATCGGCAGATATTCCTGATATTTGGTACCAGGTTCGCAAAAAAATAGGTGATATTCGCCATACGCTGCCCAACAATATTCAGAGCTTAACGTTTAATGATGAGTTTAGTGATGTATATGGCACCATGTATGCGCTAACGGGAGATGGTTTTGACAATTTTGCATTAAAGCAACAGGCCGATATTATTCGTAACGCATTGCTGAAAACGCCCGATGTAGAGAAAGTTGATTTTTTTGGAGAGCAAGAGCAACGGATTTATATTGAATTTTCCAATGCTAAACTTTCTACCTTGGGTTTAAATAGCAGCGAATTAGTGAATATTTTGCAATCACAAAATACCGTTGTACCAAGTGGAACGTATGACTCGCCACATGAACGAATTAGAATTGAGGTGTCGGGGCGCTATCAAACAATAGAGGATTTACGTCAAACAAAATTTCGGGTTGGTCGCCAAGATTTTAAATTAAGTGATGTAGCCAATGTATATCGTGGTTTTGAAGATCCGCCCCAAGATACAACGCGCTATAACGGTCAATCAGCCTTATTGATTGGTGTGAGCATGGTGGAAGGTGGTGATGTCATTGCGCTAGGTAAGGCACTGAGCCACAAAATAGAGCAAATTAAGCATCAGCTGCCTATTGGGGTAAGCATCCATACAGTCACCTCGCAATCGACTATTGTTGCATCCTCTGTCAATGATTTTGTTGGTTCATTAATTGAAGCCTTGGTCATTGTATTGGGCGTTAGTTTACTGTCATTGGGGGTAAGAACGGGCATTGTTGTTGCCATTTCTATTCCTATTGTGTTGTCCGCAACTTTTTTAGTGATGTCATTTTATGGCATTGGCTTACACAAGATTTCATTAGGGGCATTAATTCTTGCGCTTGGCTTGTTGGTTGATGATGCCATTATTGCAGTAGAAATGATGTCATCAAAAATGGAGCAAGGTTGGGATAGAGTCAAGGCGGCATCATTCGCTTTTCATTCCACCGCCATCCCCATGTTAACGGGTACGATGGTTACAGTGGCGGGCTTTCTACCCATTGCTACGGCGGCCTCTTCTACGGGTGAATATACACGGTCAATTTTCCAAGTATCGGCCATTGCCTTGTCACTATCATGGGTGGCTGCCGTTATTTTTGTGCCTTATTTGGGTTATCACCTACTGCCAGATTACCATGCCGCACCAACATCCTCTAGATTGATGCGTTGGATTACCAACAAATTAACGTGGGTTAAATGGCGTAATAAACGGGCTGATAAAGACCAATCTAATCACCACGATATTTATAACACACCGTTTTACCGGCTATTTCGTCAACTGGTCATCGCCTGTATACGCTATCAAAAAACAGTGATTGTGATTACTGTCATGGCTTTTATATTGGCCGTAATAGGATTTGGTAACGTGCAGCAACAGTTTTTTCCAGACTCCACACGGCTTGAGATTGTAGTTGATTTGCGTCTAACAGAAGGCGCCTCTTATCAAGCAACCAACACAGAAGTGAAAAAACTGGAGCAATGGCTGGCGCGTTGGAATCAGCAACACCAGGGTATTGTTAACTACGTGTCTTACGTTGGCTCAGGCGCACCGCGTTATTATTTACCGCTGGATGTGCAATTGCCGCATAGGGGATTTGCACAGTTAGTGATTTTAAGCAAAGATTTAGAAACGCGTGAGTTGCTTCGTCATGATTTATTGGCCTTATTTGAACAAGACTTTCCCAGTTTACGTGCTTCGGTGATACGTTTAGAAAATGGACCGCCAGTTGGTTTCCCTGTTCAGTTTAGAATAGATGGCACTGATATTCCTACAATACGAGAAATTGCCCATCAAGTTGCCGATATCATGCGTCAACACCCCCATTTCATTAATGTGCAATTGAGTTGGGAAGAGCCAAGCAAGGTGATTAAAGTGAGTGTCGACCAAGTAAAAGCACGCTTATTAAATATCAGCTCAGTTGATATTGCTCATACAATTAATAGTGCTATACATGAGTTATATGTAACCGAATTCAGGGAAGACAATGAGCGCATTGATTTGGTTGCTAGGGGCACGCGACTAGAGCGTACGCAGTTATCCCAATTACAAAACTTAGTCATTATCTCCCCATCAGGCAATAACGTGTCGCTATCGCAAGTTGCTACCATCACATCCACCTTTGAAGAAGGTGTTATTTGGCGACGTAATCGAACACCATCAATCACTGTTCGTGCGCACTTAAGTGGCAACATTCAAGCGCCAGTGGTATCCAATCAAATAGAAGAAAAACTACAAACAATTAAAGCAAGCTTACCATTAGGGGTTACCATCGAAACAGGTGGTGCGATAGAAGCATCCAGCAAAGGTGGGGCTTCTGTTGCCAAAGGCGCACCACTATTTTTGGTTGTTGTGCTGACCTTGTTAATCATCCAATTACAAAGTTTTTCGCGCGTATTTTTGGTATTATTAACCGCGCCATTAGGGTTAATTGGTGTCACCATTGCCTTGCTGTTATTTAATCAACCATTTGGCTTTGTTGCGATGCTAGGCACGATTGCTTTGTCTGGCATGATTATGCGCAACTCCGTTATTTTAATTGATCAAATTGAGCAGGATAAATTGTCTGGCTTAGCCGATTGGCAAGCCATAGTGGAATCAACGATTCGGCGCTTTAGGCCGATTGCGTTGACAGCGGGAACAGCCATTTTAGCCATGATTCCATTAACACGCAGCGTGTTTTTTGGACCAATGGCAGTTGCTATTATGGGTGGGCTGGCAATAGCAACTCTATTAACAGTATTATTTTTGCCAGCATTGTATGCCGCATGGTTTAATGTGCGCCTACCAAAAGCAACAGATTCTGTTTTTGTGGAACAAATTGCAGAATAATAGTCGTGATAAGCAATACTGTTTTACACTAGCGGGTATACAAAACGGATATAGGAATATTGAGGTGTAATCGATGACAATACTACAAAAAAATCTTGGTAACGAGCAAGCGCGTTTTAATATGATAGAGCAGCAAATTCGCACATGGGAAGTATTAGATCCCAATGTGTTGCAGTTGTTGCACAAAGTGCCACGCGAGCATTTTGTACCAGAGGCATATCAAGGTCTGGCTTTTGCAGATATTGAAATACCACTCATGAATGGACAGTTTATGCTTTCGCCTAAGTTAGAGGCGAGGATTTTACAGTCGCTAGCGATTAAAGCCACCGATAAAGTACTACATGTTGGCACGGGTAGTGGTTATTTTACTGCCCTGCTGGCCAATATGGCTGCACATGTCTATTCAATAGAAATTGATGCTGAGTTAAGTGCAACCGCTGCTTATAAACTGGCAGATGAGGATATTCGTAATGTGACAATTGAACTAGGCAACGGCATAGAGGGACTAAAGAACAAAGGACCTTATGATGTGGTTGTATTAACAGGTTCGTCGCCGGTTGAGCCATTGCAGTTGCGAGAACAACTCAATGTAGGCGGCACATTGTTTATGGTATTAGGGTCTGCGCCCGTCATGGAGGCAACCTTAATCACGCGTGTTTCTGACAATGGATTTAATAAACAAGTCATTTTTGAAACTTGTGTGCCACCCTTAGCACATGCGCCCCAAGCAGCGACGTTTGCATTTTAAGCATTGATTGTTGAGATTTGATTGTGAGTGTTAAAGCGATATGCGCTATTTAATAGTTTTTTTAATGCTGGTAGCAAGTATGCATCCAGCTTTTGTGTTGGCAGAAGGAGAGCGAACGAGCACAAAGCCGCAAACCTTGCTGGATATCTACCATCAAGCTTTAGCAAATGACCCTACGCTAGCTTCTGCATTGAGCGCCAACAAAGCGGCTCAAGAAATCATAGAGCAAGGTAAAGCGCTCTATCGACCCATGATTAATTTCACTACTGCAGCCAGCAACTCTCGTACAGACATCCGTTTCTTAAACAGAAATATTCCTGGCGGTAGAGCCGATTTTGATACTTATCGCGCTGGCTTTGAGGCGCGTCAGCCTATCTACAGAAAACAAAACTTGGTGCAAATGGATCAAGCCAAAACACAGGTTAGCCAAGCAGATAAGCAATATAATCTGAGCCAACAGGCACTTATTTTGCGGGCAACAGAAGCGTACTTTCAAGTATTAATTGCGCAAGATCAAATTACATTAATCCAAGCACAAAAAGCGGCAATTTTGAGCCAATTGGCACAGGCAAAAGCAAGTTTTGAAATTGGTACCTCAACCATCACCGATGTTAACGAAGCCCAAGCACGTTACGATTTAACGGTGGCGCAAGAAGTGGCGGCGATTAACGAGCATGAAATTGCTAAACGTGCAGTGCAAGCGATTACTGGTGATGTTCCACAAAGTTTGGCTAGAATTAAGACAGATATTAATGTGGTGCCACTACAGCAAAGCATGGATGATTGGCAAGAAATAGCGCGCGAGAATAATTTAAATATTCAAATTCAGCAAGAAACGCTGGTGCTAGCAGAGCAAGAAATAGCACGCGCAAATGCAGGTCATTTGCCCACTTTAGATTTGGTTGCTAGTTATACCGATAGTTTAATTAATGGCAGCCCTACTCCATTTAACGCAGGTAACCAGTTAAAGATTGCTACGATAGGCTTGCAGCTTGATATTCCACTATACCAAGGCGGCGTCATCAGTTCGCAAGCGCGTCAAGCGGTTTATAACAAGCAAAGAGCGCAAGATGATTTGGATTTGGCCAAACGTCAAACAGATTTGGAAACACAACGTGCATTTTTAAATTTAAACACCAGTATTGCCCAAGTCAAAGCATTCGAACAAGCCTTAATCAGCAGCCAAAGCCAATTAGATTCAACCAATTTAGGTTATGAAGTTGGTGTGCGAAACAGTGTAGACGTGTTGAATGCACAGCAACAGATATTTGCTGCTAAACGTGATTTGCTCCAAGCACGCTATAACTATTTGGTGAATATCGTTCGATTGAAAGCATCTGCTGGCTTGGTGGCAGAAGCAGATTTGATTGAGATTAATCAGCAGTTAATCGCATTAAATACTGATAGGAAAGTGGACAATGACTAATATTGCAATCGCTGGTCAAAGTCAGCTTGTATTGATTGATGTGCAAGTAAAGTTATGTGATGCGATGTTGGCGACAGACATGCAAGCGGTGTCTGACAATTGTGGTCGATTAATACAAGCAGCAAACTTGTTGGCTGTGCCAGTGGTGGTAACAGAACAATATCCGCAAGGATTAGGGGCAACTATTCCTGAAATAGCGCAATATTTTGGTAACACCAAGCCGATTGCTAAAACCAACTTCTCTGCTTATGCTGATTCAGCATTTAAAGCTAAGCTACAACGCGACAAATCGCAAATCATACTGGCTGGAATGGAAGCACACATTTGTGTGCTACAAACCGCATGCGATTTAATGGCACAAGGCAAACAAGTGATGGTGGTAGAAGATGCGATTATTTCACGTAACGCAGCCAATAGAAGTAATGCGATAGCGCGTATGGCCAATGCAGGCGCTGTGATCACTAATACCGAGTCTGTGCTTTATGAGTGGTTAGGTGACGCCAAGCACGCGTCATTTAAGGCGATTGCTAAACTAATCAAATAGCCGCACAGTGATTCATTCAAAGTGGCAGTATGTTCTGTTCATGCGTTTGATTGACTACGGTGCGCGTGCTATCCACTTAGCAATAGACCGCTGATCAAGAAGCTGAGTTGGCACCAGTCGATTTGGCGTTGGCTAGGCAGAGAATGCTATTATCAATCAAATAACGATTAGCCAAGTAATCGCTGGTATCACTGGCGTGTTGAAGCGTTTCCTATTTCTAGACGTGAGATAGAAACCAATAGCGCCAATATGCCTTTAATACCCGCCTTGCCAGCCATTGCGCAAAGCATTCAGTCGGTAAAGGCAGGGCAAAGGGTCAATTTTTCTGCTTGTTTAGTCGAAGTCACCCAGCCAAAGAGCAACTGGCGCTGGAAAAGCCCATTGACCAGAAGTGACACTGGAGCAGGTGCTTGTGAGGTGAAATTGGTTAAATCGTTTAGCCTGCAAACATCATCAACTTGATGCTTCAATAGATCAATCTTTAACTGATAAATAAGGCGCAATCATAATCAACATTTTTTGTGTTGCCCCGGTGGCAGATTGGCTGTAAGCAATGGCTGCTTTGCCCATCTCTTCACCTTGTTTACGATGTTGTAAAAACGTTTGTATCTGTTTACGTAAGTCATTCACATCATGCACGCGAATAGCCGCACCAAACTCAATGGCGTCATTCGTGGCTTCGGCAAAATTAAAGGTATGTGGTCCGATTAAAATAGGCTTACCCATCACTGCTGCTTCAATTAAATTTTGCCCACCAAAATCGCGCAAACTACCACCGATAAACGTAAAATCGCAGGCGGCGTAGTAATAATACAACTCACCCATGCTGTCGCCCAACACCACTTGGGTTGCTGTGGAGATAGGCTCAGTTAGCATATGACGGCGCACAAATGCTAGTTTGCGTTGTTTAAGTAAATGAGCCACTTCATCAAATCGCTGTGGATGGCGCGGCACGATGACCGTTAATAATGCCAAATCTTGAACCGCATCTAAAATCAGTGCTTCTTCACCTTCGCGGGTGCTCGCCGCCAAAAAGATAGGTCTCTCATCACCCAATAGCTGACGTAATTGGCCGCCCTTTTCTTTACTATCAGTAGGTGGTTTTACATCAAATTTTAGATTGCCAGTTACGTTGATATTAGTTGCGCCTAGTGCCGCTAATCGTTTTGCATCATTTAATGTTTGTGCCCCAATCGCCTGTAAGCTACTTAAGCCATGACGCGCTAGAGTGCCCAACTTGGCGTAGCCAGTTGCTGATCGTTCTGACAACCTTGCATTCATCAATAACAAAGGAACATTACTCTTTTTGCAGGCGGCAATTAGGTTAAACCAAAGCTCAGTTTCCATTAACAAACCAATGTGCGGCTTAAAGTGCTGTAAAAAGCGTCGCACTGCAAATGGCACATCGTAAGGCAAATAAACACGTAACACATCATCTGCCAACAAATGCGCGCTAGTCGCACGACCTGTTGGCGTTGTGTGGGATAACAGTATTTGATAGGTCGGATATGCTTGTCTAAGTGCTTTGATTAACGGCATTGCCGCGTTGGTTTCACCAACCGAAACACAATGTAACCAAATAATAGGCTTGTCTGGCATTACATGATAAAAACCAAATCGCTCCAGCCAATGCTGTCGATAAGCTGGCTGTTTAATGCCGCGCCACCATAATTTAAACGGTACCAATGGTAAAACGAAGTAAAGTAAACATGTATATAAAAATCTTGGCATCACTTATTTTCTCATAAAACATTCACGACCAACCCCCGACATTACAATCTTGATGATGAATGACGGATGCAAAGTGTAGTATTGTTGTCTATTCCTCTATTTTTTATATTGCATATCAATGTTGGTGGTCGCTTACATTAGCTGTGTTCTAGTCGGAGCTTAGCTTTGCTTTCTATGCCCAAAAATGGTGCAAAATGTCGTTGTAAAAAAGGGTTGCAAAACACATGATAAAGGCATAAATTATCACCGATGACACAATATGTTGTGTTGAAGAGCCGCTTTTTGCTGATGTAAATAACGATTATTTATATAAATCAAAAAGTTAGATTACAGTAAGACGAAAGTGCTGTAAAAATACAGTATAAATAGAATAAAAGTGGGAGCAAGTATGCTAAAAGCAGTAGAGCAGTCAAAAAAATCCAGCGCGCAAGACAGTGTCAACGATAGTAAAGACATTCCAATCCAATCCGTTTCTTTGGATATCTGGGATAAAAAATATTGCCTTAAAACCAAAAATGGTGAGCCAGTTGATAAAAACATGGATGATTCTTACTCGCGAGTGGCACGTGCCTTGGCGGATGTAGAAACCACTGAAGAAAAACAACAACATTGGCATGAAAAGTTTTTATGGGCGTTGCGCCATGGCGCTATTCCTGCTGGTCGTATTACCTCAAACGCGGGTGCGCTAGAGCACAAGCCAGCCACTTCTACCATTAACTGTACCGTTTCTGGCGTGGTAGAAGACAGCATGGATAATATTTTAGATAAAGTACACGAGGCTGGTTTAACGCTTAAAGCAGGTTGCGGCATCGGCTACGAATTCTCTACGCTAAGACCAAAAGGCGCATTTGTTGCAGGCGCTGGCGCACATACCAGCGGCCCTTTATCTTTTATGGATATCTACGACAAAATGTGTTTCACCGTGTCATCTGCGGGTGGTCGTCGAGGTGCGCAAATGGCAACGTTTGATATTAGCCATCCAGATGTTACCGATTTTATTAAAGCCAAACGTGAAGATGGTCGTTTGCGTCAATTCAACCTTTCATGTCTCATTACCAAAGAGTTTATGGAAGCGGTTAAAGCTGATGCTGAATGGAAGCTGGCTTTTCCAGTGACAGAAAAAGAGGCCATTGTTGATGGTTTAGACACCAATAATGCGGAACAAGTGGTATGGCGCGAATGGCCAATTAAAGGCAAATACCTCACCAAAGAAAAAGGCGTTGATGCAGGTAAAGTTGCTTGCCGTGTTTACAAAACCATTAAAGCGCGCAATTTGTGGAATGTGATTATGTCTAGCACATACGATTTTGCAGAGCCTGGTTTTATCTTGATTGATCGCGTCAATGAAATGAACAACAACTGGTTCTGCGAAAACATCCGCGCAACCAATCCGTGTGGCGAGCAACCATTGCCACCTTACGGCGCTTGTTTACTAGGCTCGGTTAATCTAACCAAGTTTGTTAAAAAACCATTCACCGATGAAGCTTATTTTGATTGGGCAGAATATAAAGAAGTGGTTGCTATCTTCACTAGAATGCTGGATAACGTCGTCGAAATTAACGGATTACCACTCGAAAAACAACGTGAAGAAATTGCCCGTAAACGCCGTCATGGCATGGGTTATTTGGGTTTAGGTTCAACCTTAACCATGATGAAGCAAAAATATGGCGATGAAGCCTCACTTAAATTTACAGAAGAAGTGACCCGCGTCATGGCAGAAGTAGGCTGGGAAGTTGGCGTGCAACTAGCAGAAGAAAAAGGCCCAGCGCCTATTATGGATGAGAAATTTGTTGTCACAGCAGACATGCTCGCTAAACGTCCAGAAATGGCGGCAGATGGTATTAAAGTGGGTAACAAAATTGCAGGTAAAGTATTGCTGGGTAAATATAGTCGCTATATGCAGCAGTTCCCAGTTGGCTTGCGTAACCAAATTGCAGACAAAGGCGTGCGCTTTACCCACCATAGTTCAATCGCGCCAACAGGCACCATTTCATTGTCATTAGCCAATAACGCCAGCAACGGCATTGAGCCAAGTTTTGCCCATCACTACAACCGTAACGTAATTCGTGAAGGTAAAAAATCGAAAGAGAAAGTCGATGTGTTCTCATTCGAGCTATTGGCTTACCGCGAATTGATTAATCCAAAAGCCATGCCGTTTGGTCAGTCAGAAGAAGAAAAATTGCCCGATTACTTTATGGACTCCTCTAATATTAAAGCCAAAGCGCATGTGGATATTCAAGCTGCCGCACAAAAATGGATTGATAGCTCCATCTCAAAAACCATTAACGTGCCAACCGATTATGATTTTGAAGATTTCAAAAACATCTATCTATACGCATACGACAAAGGCTTAAAAGGTTGCACCACCTTCCGTTTTAACCCAGAAGCATTCCAAGGCGTGTTGGTGACAGAGAAAGATTTAGAAAACACCACTTATAAATTTACGCTAGATGACGGCACTGAAATTGAAGCCAAGGGTAATGAAGAGATTGAGTATGATGGGGAGATTCATAGTGCAGCCAACTTGTACGATGCTCTAAAAGAGGGATACTACGGCAAATTTTAAGCTGCTACGCTCGGGATTGCGTTGTTGAAAATTGGTTTTAAATCCTCATGTACTCAAATGTACATTCCGGTTCAAAACCAATTTTCGCCTAGCACTCCCATCGCTCGCGACGCTTAAAAACTAAAGCGTCATTCCGACGAAGGTCGGAATCCAGTGACTTAAAGTATTAAAAGAGTGTAAAAACAAAGACGCTAGATTCCATGTCAAGCATGGAATGACGACAATTAACGAAGGAACGGGAAAGCCAAAAAGACCCCATAGGAGAGAAAAAATGGCAATTAAAATTGATAAAAAAATCACTGGTTACAACCTAGTCACGCCAGAAAGCAAAGCTGAAAAAGCCAAAGCTGATGAGGCGGCAAAAAGTAATGTAGTGCAAATGGGCGAGCCGTTAAGCCGTCCAGATGAATTGGTGGGTAACACCTATAAAATCAAAACACCAGTCACAGAGCATGCGCTATACATCACCATTAACGATATCGTGATGAACGCAGGCACACCACAAGAGCATCGCCGTCCGTTTGAAGTGTTTATCAACTCCAAAAACATGGAGCACTTTCAATGGATCGTGGCGCTAACCCGCGTCATGTCTGCCGTGTTCCGCAAAGGTGGCGATGTCACCTTCTTGGTAGAAGAGCTAAAAAGCGTATTCGAACCAAGTGGCGGTTACTTTAAAAAAGGCGGCAAATTTGTACCTAGCCTAGTCGCAGAAATTGGCGAAGTGGTAGAAAAGCACTTGCAAAATATCGGCATGCTAGAAAAAGCAGGTTTAGACGAACACCAACAAAAATTGGTGGATGAGAAAAAAGCAGAATACCTAGAAAAAGCTGCCGAAAGCGGCGAAGCCATGAACGACGAAGGCTACCCAAAAGGCGCAACCCTCTGTAAAAAATGTAACACCAAAGCCAGCATTATTATGGATGGGTGTTTGACTTGCTTGAATTGTGGTGAAAGTAAGTGCGGTTAGATTAAAAAGGAGCTTCGGCTCCTTTTTTGTAATTTATAACTTTAATAATACGAATAATTAAATGAAATCAAAAGTCCAGAGAGTGCTTATTCTTTGTAAAACTTACCCCTCACCAAGTGCTAAGTATTCTGAAACGTCATGCGTTG
The DNA here is from genome assembly GCA_018398995.1 of Methylophilaceae bacterium. Taxonomy (NCBI): domain Bacteria; kingdom Pseudomonadati; phylum Pseudomonadota; class Betaproteobacteria; order Nitrosomonadales; family Methylophilaceae; species Methylophilaceae bacterium. The sequence continues at coordinate 1,135,740 of CP073759.1, forward strand.
CGGGTATGGATGATAGTGGAAATTTAATCAGATTATATCCAGTTCCTTTTAGATTGGTTAGTGATGACAGACAGTTTAAAAAATGGCAATGGATAAATGTAAGGCTTGAAAAAGCGAGTAAAGATCATAGGCCTGAAAGTCACAAATTATATGTTGATACAATAGAGTGTGATGATAAACCACTTTCAACAAAGAATCTTTGGCGAGATAGGCGTGTATATTTAGATAAAATTCAGAAATTTAATAATTTCGATGAACTAGAGGATGCAAGGAACAAGCATGGAACTAGCCTAGCATTATTAAAACCTGAAAAAATTATTTCTTTGGAAATTAAGGCAGTAGATAATCCAGAGTGGTCTGAACAAGAAAAGCAAAAATTGCTATCTCTGCAACAACAAGGAAATTTGTTTGATGATACAGACGAAAAAAGTATTAGGCTTTTAAGAAAGCTTCCATACGACTTTCATTATATTTATGAGTGTAATATAGGTGATGAAAAGCTTAGATATAAACACAAAATTGTTGATTGGGAGGTTGGTGCTTTATTTTGGAATGTTTATGCGCAACATAAAAAAGATTGGGAAATACCATTCCGTAAAATGATTGAGGAAAACCTAGCAAAATCGGACTTAATGTTTCTTATGGGAACAATACACAGATTTCCTAATCAATGGTTGATAGTAAGTTTGATTTACCCACCTATGCAGCAACCCGAACAGGTAGCTCAGCAATCATTGTTTTAGCGGTAATATGACTAACTTTAACCCCATCTAGGTTTTGACAGGCACGCGCAATTAAACTTCTATGACATAAATTGAAGTCGGCCTCAAAGCAAATTAAGCACGCTGATGTCGAGTGTGATATTTTCGAAAGCTCTTTAATTGCTGAAGTTTGGGTTGCCAAATAGGCATTAAACTCTTTAGTGTATTCAGACCAGCTTGAATTTAGTTTATATGCATTTCTAATAGGTTTCGGACAACCTAAGGCTGGCATATGCGCATAGGCAATGCCAGCGGCATGAAGATTAGCAGCAAAAGATTTTTTTGAGAAACCTTTTTTTCTAGATAGCGGTAGTTCTCTTACATCTATAATTGTTTTAACGCCAGTTTCTTTTAGCCTATTAATAAAACTCTCTATCGTCAGACCTTCATAACCAAATGTATACAGCATAATTTCCCCTCAAACTTAAGCGAATGATAATGCATTAAGAATCTTAAGCAAAGTATTGTTACAATTAAGAACTAATTGAGTGAGCCAAATAGGGTGGGTAGGCTGTGCACGCGTTTGGTTAACTTTGAACGATTGTTAAGCGTGGGCAAACAAGTTGCCCACCCTACTTGGGTAAATTAGATGGTACGACCTATGGAAAATAACGAAGAAGCAATTATAGAATTACAAACAAAGCTATCATTTCAAGAGGATTTATTGGAAAGCCTTAACCAAGTCGTTATTGAGCAGCAAGGCCAGATTGCAAAACTACAGCGCACGGTTGAGTCGATGATAGGGCAAATGGATAGCATGCAAAGCGCGATGCAGGAGAATGGACAGCAGCATGAGATACCGCCGCATTATTAACGTTTTCAATTGTTCTAAAACCAAATCAATGGTATCAAAAGGCTTAGCTCAGTATTAAATCAGTATTAAAAAAGTCCACCAATCTCATCTGGCATACCGCATCCGTAAACGGTATTACAAACAATCTAAAGCCAATAAGTTGGTAAGTTTGTGGTGACAACCTAATACGCCATACGCGGGCTTGACTAAAAATTAGAAAGCGTTATATTGCGAGAACAACTCACCTCTAGGGAAGTTTATTAAGTTAAATGATCCTCTGAGGCGAAAAAACCACCGCAAGGTGGTTTTTTCATTTATAAAACAAAATAATGTGGGTTAGCTCAGACCATGATTTCCGCAATCAATCAATGGATTTGCCTGAACAGTCAATCAATAGATTCAGCTCGCACATAACGGATAAGCCAACTGTAATCCGCCACGCGAAACTAGCAAAAAATCACAAATCGACTTTTCTTGACCATTACAAAATGGATTGCGTTGTCGCTTTACTACTCGCAAAGACTGAGAATTATTGGGTAATTTCCACGCCCTTCCAAAAAGCTAAGCAGTCTTTGATGTTGGTGGCTTGTTCTTTTGGGGTGTTGTAAACCCATGCTGCGTTTTCATTTACCTTACCATCAACCGCGATGGAGTAATAGTTTGCCACGCCTTTCCAGCCGCAGGTGGTGGTGTGGTCGGTTTTGGTTAAATAGCTATGGTGAATGGATTCCGGTGGAAAGTAGTGATTGCCTTCTACCACAATTGTATTGTTTGATTCTGCGATGACTTGGTTGTTCCAAATTGCTTTCATGTGGGCCTCTGGTGTTAATCGTTAGGTAAAGCGTTAAAACGCTTACTATTGACAAGCTAAGTTGACTAAACGTTCGCTGTCACTCCCGCGAAGGTGGGAATCCATATTAACAATCTTGACATTCAAAATAGATGAACATTGTCATGGGAATGACGGGCTAGCTATCGTAGCGGTTTTTGTCGCATGGTTGTTCTTTGGTTGGAATAGGTAAGACAGATTGAGTTTGCAGTGACTTGTTGTTTGAATGATTGAGATGAAGGCATAAAAAAACGGGCATTTGCCCGTTTTTTGTTAACCGCTATGAATCAAATATTAATCAAACTGATAGTTCATATTTGGACGTTTGCTTGTAAATTGACGATTTAATCTTTTGCTTGTGTTAGCTTCTTGTTCATCCACATAAGTTGCGCCAACCCAATTTTCATCTGCATTGTAAGCATCTTTATTGTTTACGGCTGGGTTATGCGCAGCCCTTCTGCTGATAAATTTAAGTCTTGTTGCATTGTGGACAACCTCATCTGCTGAAGTGGCTGCTAGGTGTATTTTTTCTGCCATTTGATTAGTTGCTGCCTGCTCGCCGTTTGATTGGTTTGCATATGCATTGATTGATACAGTTAATAAAAGTGCGCTTAGTAGTGATAATGTTTTCATTTTATTTCTCCTAAAGTGTTTGTTTAAACTGTAAAGCCCTTCTAACTGAATTGCTTTACCATGAAACGTATTCTGCGCTTGTAGGGTCAATAGAAAATCTACTGATATCCCTATAATGGTATATACCAAACGGCATATTTGGATGGTAATAAGATGCTTAAGCTTGTGATTGCTGATGCCTGTTGTGTTCTTTTAATCAGTGGTTGATCATGAATTTACTGAGTCTGTGTTCATGAACTTAAATAGGGTATTTTTTTCTGTGAGGCCGATAATGTTGTTAACGAGATAGACATTTTGTTTACTCGAAACCAAATGACTCAGGAGAATATTATGTGGACAACACCAGCAGCTACAGAAATGCGTTTTGGCTTTGAAGTAACAATGTACGTAATGAACAAATAATGCGTTATCAATCAGCGAAGATAGATGCATTTTGGCCTTTTCATGGGCTAGCTTGTACTTGCCCAATCTGTCATCGCTAATGTAATACGTGTTATCGATTAAAGCCTAGCTTCTTGCTAGGCTTTTTTGTTTTTAAAATCAGTTTTTTAAAACCTCAATCGCTATTATCAATACTCGCCATCTGCAACAACACTTATTGAGTAGGTGCTTCGATTGCTACTCGGGTAGACATGTTGCATTTGTTGATAGCGATAGCAAAATGTGAACAGTCATGTGTTGCGACTATTGCCAAGGCATTGCAATCGATTAGAATGGTGATTGACAAATTTTCTTACCATATTGATTGATAATAAACCATTATGACCAGCGTGCCACCATTACAACCTAATAACCCATTGCATGGCATAACGCTTAAAGCAATCTTGACTGATTTAGTGGCGCATTATGGCTGGGCACATTTAGCGAAACTGATTCCCATCAATTGTTTTAGCTACGATCCTAGTATGCAATCCAGTTTAACTTTTTTGCGCAAAACACCTTGGGCTAGAGATAAGGTTGAAGCGCTTTATCTACACATGCAGCGTGAAGCCTAAATTGAGACATTGGCGCTTATAATTTTAGTCAGCTAAGGTTTAATGGCTCTCATGTTGCTGCTTTTATTTTGTTGCGATAGAAAAAAGCACAAACGAAAACAGTTAAAATAATGCATCAATCAATCTTAGAATAATTAACAGTCAATCAGGAGTCATACAGATGAGTGAAGCTTCAAACCGTTACGGATCAATGTCTATTTTGATGCATTGGCTGATGTTTTTATTGATGGTTGCTGTTTATGCTTGTATTGAATTAAGGGTGTTGTATCCTAAGGGCAGTGACCCACGCGAAGCATTAAAAATGTGGCATTTTATGTTGGGTCTTTCTGTGTTTATTTTGATATGGTTGCGTTTATTTTTTATTGTACGAGGAAACAAACCACGCATTGTGCCAACGCCATCAACATGGAAAAGAGTGCTAGGCAAGGCGGTTCAAGGTACGCTTTATTTGTTGATGATTGGTTTACCTATTTTAGGCTGGTTAACCTTGAGTGCGTCTGGCAAAACAATTCCTTTTTTTGGCTTAGAGTTGCCTGCGCTGATTAATGAGAATAAAGAGTTGGGAAAATCATTAAAAGGCATCCACGGCACTATCGGCAAATCTGGCTATTATTTGATTACTTTACATGCCTTAGCTGGCTTATTCCATCATTACGTCATGCGCGATAATACTTTGATGGCGATGCTACCAACATACAAAAAATAAAGCACATTTTCTGTAACTTAGGGGGTTGAGTGCATGCCATTGATTACGTTTGCAAGCGGATTGATGAACTTAGTTTAGATTTAGCTGACTAATTTTTTTATGATGAATTAAGCAATGACCATGAAACAAAATCAACAAGCGAAAATAGATATAGCCTTGATTGAGCAAGATAAATCTAGAATTATTGAGATGGCTTGGGAAGACAAAACAACATTTGATGCCATCAAAAAAATATATGGATTGGATGAAAGCGCTTTGATGAAACTCATGAAAGCGTCATTAACGTTTGGCAGTTATAAATTATGGCGTAAAAGAGTGAAAACACAATCTTGTAAACATCTTCGTTTAAGAACAGTTGAAATCACGCGCGCTTTTAGTCCAACTCAATATAAACTACGGAATTAATTGGTCAAATCGATCTAACTTGAGTGATAGGCGCTTGAATTAAACTAGCTATTTACATCATGCGCATGGTGTGAAAATCGTGTTTTATGCAGGCCGGTCATTATTAGATAATCAACATGCATTTTAATATGCGATAGTAAGCTGACGAATATTGGGAGCATGAAGTGAAATTAGGTTTATTATGTGGGTTGTTGATTTTATTGTTTGTTAACCTTGCAATGGCAGCAGAAGAGCCAAAATATACAGTGCTGGAAAAGTCAGGTGACTTTGAGTTAAGGCAATATGCGGCGATGGTTGTGGCTGAAACGCTTGTTGATGGCTCTTTGCGCGATGCCTCTCGCGATGGATTCAAGCGGATTGCTGATTATATTTTTGGAAACAATACCGCCCGTTCTGGCGCTAATGAGAAAATCAGTATGACCACGCCAGTGACGATGGTGCCAACTTCTGAAAGAATCAGCATGACGGCGCCTGTGACAATGCAACAAACAGCGGGTCGTTGGCGTATGTATTTTGTGATGCCAAGCCAATACACATTAAATACATTACCCACACCCAATCATTCAGCAGTTATCTTGCGCGAAGTGCCTGAGAACCGTATGGCAGTGATGCGTTTTTCTGGCTTGGCTGGCGAAGAGAAAGTTGCCGAAAAAACAGCAATGTTATTAGCATGGTTAAAAACCAAACAAATAAAACCAATTGCAACGCCAGCACTGGCACGCTATAACCCGCCTTGGACTTTACCATTTTTACGTCGTAACGAGATCATGATTGCTTATTGAGCTTTGATGACTTTTGCTGAAGACTTTCAATAACACCAGAATTAGCAAGCCTTACGAGCGAGAATTTTGCTAAATTAAAGATTAAGCAACCCAATGATTGGGTTGCTTTCAGTCTATATTAATCAATGAATCCAAATTAAATCAAACGCGCAGCCATGAATATGGCTTAACGATTTGGATTGTTGTTAAAGGCATTCAACAAGAAAGTGATGTTTTGATGGCATATAGAATCCATCAACATTCTCGGCATACACTTCTTTATGGTAATCAAGAATCCTAGACTCATTTTTGCACAGTTCGTTTGCTTTAGATTTGCATTTTTCATAGCTACTATTAAATTCACTACAAGTAAAATTTTTGGTCTGCCTTCCGTTACTTTCTATGGTAGTTGATTGCACACTGGCAGATGAAATTAACATTAATAAAGCTATGAAATGTAGTAATTTATTCATGATTTATTCTCCTTCAACTCATAATTTAACAAATTGTCATCTGTATGTCATATTAATATGTATGTTTTTTTGTTATGTGAATATAGTGCATTATTTTTTCGGAAAGTTGCATGAACTTTTTATGACAACCCATTGAATTTGATGAAGTAAAACATATTGCTGGCATGATTATTCATCACGATACAAGCAATATTACAATCCTCTTAAATAATAATTGACAACAATTTATGCCACAACTTGCCAATGTCGAACTGCTGTAATGATGGATAGACTGCGCTGATTAAAAACAATTCGCTTGGCGCAATTGGCTAGGCGGCAACCCAGTCCAGCGTTTAAATGCACGCCTAAAATTATTAATATCATTAAAACGTAAATAATCAGCCACTTGTTGATGCTGGTAACCTTTAATTTGATACAAATAGAGTGCTACATGTTTACGCGCAAAATCTAACTGTTCTTGAAAATGTGTATTGTGTTTGAGTAATTTACGCTTCAACGTGGCTGCGCTCATGCCAAACGCTGCCGCTACCGATTCTAACTGCAGATTTTGTTGAATATTGTCGCGTAAATAATTGTATAAAGAATCTAAAAAGCTCTCATGCCAGCCTATTTCGTCTATCTGCGTTTTACTACCTAGGGTGGCTAACTGTAGACTGATAGGTGCACTTTGCAGCCATGTTTTGTTTGCATTCGCAAGTGGAATACTCATCATATTAAGCTGCTGGTCAAAGGCAACATCTTCGTTTAAATGTACCCAATATTGCTCAATATAGCGTGGTTCAGCGTGGGTAAAATTAAATCGCCATGGCAGTCTTTCAGCCGACATTTTTGCCGCCATGCGTGTGATTGCAGTCATGTAAGCTTCAACTAAAAACGGTTGTTGTGTGCTTGCACCACAGTTATCTAACCAATAAATAAAAAAATGGCTATTATTTTCGAAATAACGTGGGGTCAATAGCGGACAAAGTAGGGCATGATAGGCACAAAGGTGCATTAATGCATCGCGTAAATTAAGGGAGTGGTTTAATACTTGGCTGGCGGGCCCGTAAAAGCCTGGTAATAGGCGCTGACCAAATAAAAAGCTAGTGTCATCTGCTTTTAACAATTGCTGCCCATTGTTCAATAAAGTTAAAAATTGAGCAGGGCTAATGAGTTTACGCCCAGTGAGCATATCATCTAAAAAGAGCTGCGTGCCACGTAATAACGCATGGCTGTTCACATTGCGAGACATTGCCAAGTCAAGCATGATTGCTGGCTGATGATGTGCCGCGATAAAGGCCGTATCGCGTTCATAGCTGTTGCATTTTATACCCATAAATTATGTAGTCGCGTTCATCAATCCATTTTTAATAAAACCAAGTTTGCTGTTGAGTGTTTTAAGGAGTGTATTGGCCTCTTCTTGCATACCAACAGTGGTTGCAGTGCTGGCTGATAAATGGATACGTTTGCCAAGGTGCGTGCTTTTATAGGCCAGATGCGTAATCGCATTTTTTAATTCAAGCGCAATGATTTCTGCTTGGTATTCATTGGTATTTGGTAGTAAAGCAACAAAACGATCACCTGCTAGTCGGCAAAGTAAATCTTGCTCACGTAGATTAAGCAATAATAATTGGGTGATTGACTGCAAAACGGCATCACCTTCTTGATGCCCATATAACTGGTTTATTTGACTAAAGTGATCAATATCAATGGCGACTAGAGAAAGTGGTTGCGCTTCTGTGCGTGCTTCTTTAAGTGCTAGTTTTAATTGCTCGCGTAAATAACCAGCGCTACCAAGTGGAATTAAAGCATCAAATAAACGGTGTTCGCGAAACACACGTTCACGTTTGACCATTTGTGCGCTGATGGCAAGTTCTTCTTTATGCCAATGAAAGATACCGAAAGTGAGTAAAACCAATCCGATTGGAATAGGTAAACTTTCTAACCAATTGTCCCAAAAAATAGTATCTGGAATCTTGATAAACTCATCTAAAAAGTCCATCCACCATGAAAATACAAAGCAGGATAAACCCAATGCAAGCAATGAAGTCACACAACCCGCCGGGCGGCTACGCATTAACAGAACAAGCCAGAATAACGCCAGCAAGGTGGTGCCACCTTCTGCAAATACATCTAGCCACTTAATCATCTCCCAAGATTTGATATCGCCTGTCATGAGATATAAATACAAGCCACTCGTTGAAAATAAAGCTAAGCAACTTAAAACGCTTGCTGATGACGGAAATTTTTTCATGATTGATATTGTTTAACTGTAGGCGTTGGCGCATCAAATAGGATTGAATGTAGCGTTGCATTATTGCAGTGTGATGACATTGTGATAAATAAAGCGCAGTCAATTTAGCCCATGCCAATTAGATAATTTTACTGAAATAAGCAATTAGTTAACTGAATTACATGAGTGTGCAGTAAAGAAAATCTGCTATATCAACTGATTTATCGAGCCAAGACATTCTTTTTATTTGCTGTCAAAAAAGCTCAAATAGTTTTTAAAATACGCTAAAATACCCATAAAAGAGCACAATTAAAAATACCTGTCACAAAAGCGTCACAGTGCATCCCTAGTATTCGTCATCAAATCTGTCTTGAGTAAGGCCTAAAGTTAATGGGTAGGCAGAAGCATTTTTTTATGACAAAGCGATATAGGGGATGGTAATGCAAGTGAAAAAAGGTAAGACAGCCAAAACAAAACCGGCACTCAAACTAAGTGTATTAATGCTGGCAATGGCAAGTATACCGCTTGGTTTTGCTGCGGATGCTGATGATCTGAATAAAACAGGCGCATCAACATCCAAACCAACAAAATTGGGTGATATTGGCGAAACAGAGTTTTTGGAAGTCATTGGTCAAGCAGCACAAATAGATAAAGCGTTAAAAGATCAACGCGCATCTGACTCTATAGAAAGTGTGGTACGTGCCGATGCCATTGGTCAATTACCAGATGATAATGCTGCTGAGGCCTTGCAGCGCGTACCGGGCGTTTCGATTGAGCGCGACCAAGGCGAAGGCCGATTTGTAACGATTCGTGGCTTAGGGCCAGATTTAAACAGTGTCAATATTAATGGTGTGAATCTTCCATCTTCAGAACCTGGTGGTCGTGCGGTGGCGCTTGATGTGTTGCCGTCTGAGCTCATCCAATCACTCTCTGTGGTCAAAACACTGACACCAGATATGGATGCGAACTCTTTAGGCGCTACCGTCAATGTAAACAGCTTATCTGGCTTTGACCATGATGGTTTCTTTTACACCATTTCTGGCGAAGCTGGATTCAACCCGCTTGTGAGTAAAACCAGCCCTAAAGTGTCTGGTGCAATCAGTAATATTTTTAGTGTTGGTGATGGTACAGATAATTTGGCAGTAGCCCTTGCATTGAGTTTTCAACAACGAAAATTTGGTTCAGATAACGTAGAAACTGGCGGAGAGTGGGACGGCCCTGAACTCAATGAGCTCCAAGCACGAGATTACCAAATTCAACGTGACCGTTTAGGTGTTGGTTTGAATATTGACTATAAGCCAGATGCCTTATCAAACTACTATTTGCGTACCATTTATAGCAAGTTTAAAGATGACGAACAACGCCACCTTGCAGAACTAAAATTTGATGATGCGCAGTTACCAAGCGAATTAGGTGCTGCAGATGGTTCAAGAGAGTTGAAAGACCGTATTGATACGCAAGAAATTAAATCGATTACATTTGGTGGCGAAAAAAATATTGGTTTATGGACAATAGACGGACAAGCATCATACAGCGAATCAAGTGAAAAAAGTCCATTTGGTATCGCTGGTGCTGTATTCGAAGGGGCTTTTGCTAATACTGGTTTTAGTAATACTAGAAAGCCGCGTCTTATTGCCGGTGCGGATTACTTTAACCCAAACTCGTTTGAACTAGATGAGGTAGAAGCGGAAACCACAGATTTTGTCTCAAAACAAAGAGACATCAAAATGGATTTTGCACGTCTATATGACTTTAAAGGCTACGACTCACAAGTTAAGTTTGGTGCTAAGGCCATTCGTCGTGATGTTAGGAATGATACGCAAACCTATATATATGATGATTTTGGCACATTACCAACCAATCTAAGCCAATACAGCGGCGGTAATTTAAATTACAAGCCTGGTCCTTTTGGGCAATCCATTAATGGCAGCGCTATCCGAAATCTGATTGGTCAATTAGACCGTAATGCTGCACTTGATGAAGAAGAATCACGCATTAATGATTATCAAATGACGGAAGATATTAACGCCGCCTATGTGATGAATACAATTGACATCAACAAGTTACGGTTAATTGCAGGTTTACGCTATGAAGGAACGAAATTTACAGCAAAAGGCACTAGTGTTGTAGATGGTAGTTTTGCTGCAGTTTCCAAAAGTAATGATTATCACAATGTATTGCCAGGTTTACACGCCAAATACCAATTGGCAGAAAATACTTTATTCAGAGCCGCTTATACAAACACTGTTGTTCGACCCACTTTTGATCAGCTAGCACCAGGGGTTGTGATTAATGGTGATGAAGCCGCTTTTGGTAATCCAGATTTAAATCCTTTAGAAGCAAGAAACTTAGATATCGGTATCGAGCACTATATGGGACGTGCTGGGGTTCTTTCAGCGTTTGCTTTTTATAAAGACATCAAAAACTTTGTATATGAGACTGATGTGCGTGGTACAGGTGCTTGGACAGCTTTTGATGAAGCGCTGACTTTTGAAAACGGTGATGATGCAAAAGTATATGGTTTAGAGTTGGCCTACTCACAAAAATTAGACTGGTTATCTTATCCATGGAATAAGGTTATTTTGGGCGCCAACGCAACTTTTAGTGATTCGACCGCCAAAATTTCTTCATTAGGCCAAACACGTAATATCGTGTTACCAAGTCAATCAAAACAAGTGGGTAATATGTCGATTGGTTGGCAAGATCAAAAATTCAGTGTGCGTCTAGCAGGTAACTATAAATCTAAATTTTTGGCAGAAGTAGGCGCAATTGATACCAAGCAAAACGACTTATATGCAGATGCACAATTGTATGTGGATTTAAGTGCCAGTTACTTTATTACACCTAAAATGCAATTGACATTTGATGCACAAAACATCACCGACGAAAAGTTCTACGTGTATCAAAATCGTCAGAGTTTCAATTCGCAATTTGAAGAATACGGCCCAACTTACCGTGTGAGCTTAACCTTTACTGATTTTTAATCAGCTACTGAATGAGCGCGTAATCCCAGGTGCGTGGTGCAACCGATATAGGTTGCGCCACGTTGCCTTTTTTAATACTTGGCATGAATAATCAGAGAGAAATATGCAAATTTCAATACTTAAACATCATTTTGTCGTTGGCATCACTAGCCTTAGCTTTGTTTTGTTGACAGCTTGCCAACAGACAAGCCCAGCTAAAGGTGGGGAGTCGATTAGTTTTAAGCCGCTACCAATCAAACACAAGGTAGAAGCCGCACAGCTTATTGACAGCAGTATGTTTGCACCCAATGTCACTTTAACAAATGCAGATGTCATGATCGCAAGCAAAAAACATGGTTTGTTAGTTATTGACGAAAAGGGCGAGACCTTGAGTCAGTTAAAGGGATACTTTACCTCCGTAGACCATCGCCTAATCCCTCAGGGTATGTTGGTGGCGAGTGTTGAAGGTAATTTACAACAAGCGGTAGTATCAATTGTTAGTCAAGATAGCGGCACTTGGTCTGCACCACTCACTTTGCCTAAGCCTAACTTCAAAATAGAGGATGCCTGTTTGTACCAAGATGGTGGCAATAATGCCTTTGTATTTTTGGTGGGCGAAGAAGGTTTGGGTGAGCAATGGCTAGTAGCTGCTGATCACGCATTATTGCCACAAGCTTTGCGTGTTAGAGGGCTGAGTTTGCCACCGGCAAGTAGTTTTTGCCAAGTAGATGACCGATCAAATACGCTGTATGTGAACGAAGAAAACGTAGGGCTATGGGCGTATGCTGCGCGTGCCGAAGCGGAACTCATGCGCCAACCAGTAGCGATGCTGACGCCCTTTGGCGATATTGAAAAGAACGTTTCAGGAATGGCCATTGCAAATCATCAAGTTTTATTGATAGATGCTGATAGTGCACACTTACATCGCTATCAAAATAATGGGGATAGTGCTCATGCTGTTTACAAAGCAGTATTGCCAGTTGCATTGGCTGGGCTGGATTCTCCAGAAAATATCAGTGTTCGTGCTAATGGCACTACGTTAGCGCTATTGGTGCATGATAAAAGTGGCTTGCATAAAGCAACTTTAGCGATTGCAGCAGATGATTTGTTGAACGAGAAAGGGCATGAAGTAAGCCAAATCTTGGAAGTTAAACCACTGATTCAAACAGACGCTATACCAAGTATGGGCGATGCGGCAGATGATCCAGCTATTTGGATGCATCCAAATGATGCCACCAAAAGCTTGGTCTTGGCCACAGATAAGCAGGGTGGTTTAGCAGTTTATGACTTACAAGGAAAAACGCAGCAATACTTACCTGTTGGTCGCTTAAATAATGTAGATGTACGAACAGGTTTTAACCTCAATGGCAAATTGATTGATATTGCAGCAGCCAGCAATCGTGATAACAACAGTTTGCATCTCTTTAGCATAGACCGCCAAAGTGGACATGTCAGCGTTTTGGGTGAACACGCCACAACCATTCAGGAAATGTATGGCATTTGCATGTTTAAAGATAAGCAGGATAACTTTTACGCAATCATGAACGATAAAGATGGCACGTTTGAACAATATCAATTAATGGCTGTTAATGGTCAGATTGCCACAAAAAAAGCACGTAGTTTTAAAGTGGAAACACAACCTGAGGGTTGTGTGGCACATGACCAAAGCGAGCAATTATTTATTGGTGAGGAGGATGTGGCTGTGTGGACATTGAGTGCTCGTGCGGATGTGCCAACGACCATGACGAACGTAATCTCGACCAATGAGATTGTGCATGCAGATATAGAGGGCATTGCCTACTATCAGGGAGCTAAGCAAGACTATTTGGTTATCTCAAGTCAAGGCAATGATAGCTATGTTGTACTGGATGCTACACCGCCCTATCAAGTGCGTGGCAATTTTAGAATTGGCATTAACGCTTTGCTAGCAATTGATGGCGCGTCTGAGACGGATGGTCTTGAAGTGACCTCAGCAGATCTTAGTGGTCATAACACTGGGTTATGGCGACTTGGTATGTTGGTGGTGCAAGATGGACGTAAACGTATGCCAGAAGAGAAACAAAATTTTAAATATGTGCCTTGGACAGCCATTGCCGAAGCATTAAACCTTGAATAGGGTGACTGTCATCAAGTTGTCACCTGTATGTCATTTAATAGTAGAGATTGGCAATATTCGCGTGAATGCGCTTTTGATGCGAATTTAATAGTAGAACAAAGGAGTGGTGAGATGGAAACAGGATTAGAGGAAATGTCCATTTGGAGTTTGGTTGCTGGTGCCAGTGTATTGGTACAAACAGTCATGTTAATTTTGGTATTGGCTTCAGTGATTAGTTGGTATTTGATTGTATTACGTGCCAAAAATCTAGCCCGTACTGAAAAAGACAATGCCACATTTATTCGACGTTTTCGTCAAGCGGATGATTTGGTGCATTTATACGATGAAGTCACGAATAAGCAAAAGTCTGTGACACATTTACAAGGCATTTTTAGTGAGGGCTACCGCGAATTTTCCTCCCTTAAACACCTGCCCAACATAGCAGCTAGCCAAGTAACAGAAGGTGCAGAACGCGCGATGTTGGTTGCTATTGGCAAAGAAGAAGCGCAACTAGAAAAAGGCTTATCATTTTTAGCGACGGTGGGCTCTGTGAGTCCATATATCGGTTTATTTGGTACCGTTTGGGGCATTATGAATGCATTTATCGGCTTGTCCCAAGTGCAGCAAGCCACACTGTCTACCGTAGCGCCGGGTATTGCTGAGGCTCTAATTGCAACAGCCATTGGCCTATTTGCAGCGATTCCAGCTGTGATTGCTTACAACCGATTTAGCGCACGCGGTGCGACGATTACTGCAAGCTATTACACCTTCGGCAACGAGCTGCAAATGCGCTTACATCGTCTTTTACATGCCCCACTGAAGCCTGTTTCGCTCGTGGCAGGAGGTCAGTAATGTTAAGGAAGCCGCAAAGTCAACATGGCCCAAAAGCAGAAATGAATGTGGTGCCTTATATTGACGTGATGCTGGTTTTGCTGGTGATTTTTATGGTGACAGCGCCGCTGTTGGTGCAGGGCGTAAAGCTTGAGTTGCCAAAAATAGAAAGTGAAGCATTGCCCACAGATGCAACGTTGCAAATTCTCACCCTGTCGGTAAAAAGTGATGGCAGTTATTTTTGGAACGTTGGTGAAGAAGTGAATACCACATCGCAAACAGATACTGCGGTTGATGTGAATGAGATGACACAGAAAGTGAAGCAAGTGATTGCCTTACGAGGCGATACGCAAGTGTTTATTCGCGCTGATCAAGCGGCCAATTATGCCACTGTTATTGCTGGCATTGCAGCATTGCAAAAAGGTGGTGTAACGAACTTAGGTCTGATTACGGAAGCGCCAGAATGAGTCGCGTATTAGCCCCGACACCGGTGATTGATTTACAAGCGTTTACGCATTTGTTGCGCTCGGAACAGTGTTTTGCGCTTGGCGTGGCTGTGTTTATTCATCTGCTAATGATGACTTTATTATTGGCTGGTTGGCAAGAGAACAAACCCGTTGCGGCTGCGGTTAATACCATCAAAATACAAATGATTCAGGCGCCAGTGGTTTCCCCTGTTAGTGAGGATGTTGTCGTACAACCACCAGAGCCGCCTGTGTTAGAAAAACCACCCGTGAAAAAAGAGCCACCTGTGCAAGCTATCAATGAAGCTGAGTTTGCCAAAAAGCGGGTAGATGAACCCAAAATGACGGCCGTGGACAGTGCGCCAGATAAGACTGAAGAAACGGAAGTACCACGTATTGAAGAGGCGCCCGCGCCAGTTGCTGCGCAGCAGACGGCGAGTCAAGTGTCTACTAATGCAGAATCAACAACAAGCACAGCCAGTGACGCACCGACCAATCAGCCTTTTGATAGTAGCCAGTATTTTCCAGTGCAGAAAGATGCACCCGCTTATCCAACGCGTGCACTTGATAAAGGCATACAAGGCGCTTGTACAGTACGTTATACCGTTAATACTGAAGGCCGCGTAGAAAATCCTCAGGTATTAGATGATTGTCATCCTTTTTTTATTAAACCATCGCTGACTGCCACCAAAAGCTTTAGATATACGCCACGCATTGTGGATGGTAAGGCTGTTAATGTGCCCAATGTTAAAAACACTTTTCAATATCGTATAGAGTAAATCATGCAATTTTTATGTAAAAAAACAGGTTTAATCCTATTAGTTGGTTTTATGTTAGCCATTGTATTAATTGTTACCGATAGCCGTGCAGAAGATGCAGCGTCTTGGGTCAAAAAAGGCGAAGCGGCATTAATAGCGGCTCAACAGTTACAAACAAACAACCAGCAAGCAAAAAACGTGATTTTGTTTGTGGGTGATGGTATGGGCATTTCAACCATTACAGCCGCGCGCATATTTGAAGGTCAGCAAAAAGGGATGGATGGTGAGGGTAATCAACTTGCTTTTGAAAAGCTACCTTATCTGGCGCTATCCAAAACCTATTCCGCCAATCAGCAAACACCAGATTCTGCACCAACCATGACGGCAATGGTCACTGGGGTCAAGACCAATGACAGAATGATATCGGTGTCGCAAAGTATCAGTCGTGGCGAAAAAGATATCAACAAATTAAAGGCAGCACAATTAACCACCATACTAGAACATGCAGAGTTAAAAGGACTGTCAACAGGGGTTGTCTCTACCGCAAGGTTGACGCATGCCACGCCTGCTGCAACCTATGCACATAGTTCAAACCGCGATTGGGAAGCGAATGCCCAGTTACCAAAAGATACCCAGTTAAAAGATATTGCGGCTCAGCTGATTGATCATTTTGGCGATGGCGGTATTGGCGACGGACTGGAAGTGGCACTTGGCGGCGGGCGTACTAAGTTTATGCCCAATACCATGATTGATCCAGAATATGCTGATAAAAAAGGCGAGCGTACCGATGGGCGACATTTAATTAACGAGTATCAGCAAAAATTTAATGGGCAGTATGTTTGGAATAAAACACAGTTTGATGCAATAGATGCGAACAAAACACAGCGTTTGCTGGGTTTATTTGCGCCATCGCATATGCAATACGAACATGACAGAACAAACGGTAAAGTCACTAATGAGCCTTCTTTAAGCGATATGACCAGTAAAGCAATTGATATCTTGGCAAACAATAAAAAAGGTTATTTTTTGATGGTAGAAGCTGGTCGTATCGATCACGCGCACCATGCTGGAAATGCCTACCGCGCATTAAGTGAAACGGTCGCCTTGTCCGATGCGGTGAAAACAGCTTTGGAAAAAGTCGATTTAAACAATACCTTAGTCATCGTCACTGCCGATCACAGTCATACCTTTAATATAGCGGGTTACCCTGTGCGTGGTAATCCAATTTTGGGCAAAGTGATCTCGCCAGGCGCAAAGACGACAACCAAAGCAGCTGATGGCAAGCCTTACACGACATTAAATTATGTAAGTGGTGTGGGGTTTCATGCAGATAATTGTGATGAGAGCGAGCTGCAGGAAGACAATGTCAGCTTGCAACCAGGTCGCGTTGTCGATTTGGAGAACATTAATACGATGAAGCCTAATTTCCGACAAGAAGCCAATATTCCTTTAAAATCGGCAACCCATGCAGGTGAGGATGTGGCTATTTTTGCCGGTGGCCCAATGTCGCATTTATTTGTGGGTGTGCAAGAGCAGACGCATATTTTTTATGTAATGAAGCATGCGTTAGGGTTTTAAAGGTTTATACAGTGAACGCTTTTGCCTAGACATGCTGCACCGATAAAATCGCGATATCCATTTGATGCTGCAACAAACAGTCATCGCTATTATTCCGTAATGCCTGGCTTGCTATCATTATTGACCGTCTTAACGGATTATTTTGCGTCTGTTTGGAACGCTTTTCATTCAACACTGTCCGATTTACAACTTTTATTTTGGATTCGTTGATGATAAAAATCAGTGTTTTTTTATTAGTAATCTGTCAAGTATCGAGTGCATTTGCCACTTGTTTGTCTGATAGTCAGCTAGGCCAGTTAACGCAAGCAGAAGTGGCTTATTTAACCCAGAAAATTCCACCAGTCTTTAAACATACCTTGGCCGACAAAAAAATTAAGGTGCAGATTCAAGCGGTAGAACTTGATGGCTGCAAAGCACAGTTGGTGGTGCAACTGCCACAAGCGGATGTTGATGAAGCGAATGCCTTTTTGGATGGGCAACCGGCCAAAAAAATTATGCTTGCTGCGCAAGGTTATGCCTTGCCACAGGGCATAGACCACCGCGCTGAATTTAGTGTGAACGTTGATCAGCTAAGCATCGCAGATGCGGATATTTTGCAAACCGCACCACTGGGTAAATTAAGAGCCAGCGTAGAGCTGATGTACGCATTTTTGACACAAAACCGTGCGCAACTCTCAGCAACGCAGCGTAATGACGTGCCATGGTCGGACGCAATCAAACAGCAAGAGCTTTCACATTGTACTAGCAATACAACCATAAGTGCTTGTGGTTGTATTGTGGATCAATATGCGCTAAAGATTCCTGAGCATCAAATGGAGTATATCCAATATATTCGGACCAATCCTTATGCATTAGCCATGGGTGCCGATCAAGTGTATGAAGAGATGAAACAAAACGCTGCCAGTGCTTGTGCGGGTTAACTTATGAATCTGCATTTGGTGTTGGGTGATCAGCTCAACCCAATCATCTCTAGTTTAGAAGGTGCTGATCAATCACAAGATTTAATCATGATGTGTGAGGTGCTAGAAGAAGCAACTTACGTTAAGCATCATCAGAAGAAGCTGGTTTTTATCTTTTCTGCTATGCGTCATTTTGCCGCAGAATTGCGTGAGGCGGGCTTTAAAGTCCATTATGTGATGCTGGATGATGCCAACAATAGCGGCACTATTACTGGTGAATTAAAGCGTGCTATTGAGCAGTTTCAGCCAAATCACATCATAGTGACTGAGGCCAGTGAGTATCGCGTGCTTCAAGCAATGAAAAATTGGCAAGCAAACTTGGGTGTGCCAGTAGACATTCGTCCTGATAAACGTTTTTTATGCTCTCATCAAGGATTTGCCAAATGGTCAAATGGGCGTAAACAATTACGCATGGCGTATTTTTATCGCGAAATACGTAGAAGCTATGGCATTTTAATGGATGGTGATTTGCCACTTGGTGGTGAATGGAGTTTCGATGCCGACAACCGAAAACCCTTGCCTGCCCATGTTGTTATTCCGCCTACCTATCATCAAGCGCCAGATGCGATTACTCAAGCGGTGATGGCGCTGGTGCAATCTCGATTCTCACATCATTTTGGTGTGATGGATGGATTTCATTACGCAATTAATCGCAGCCAAGCCCTGATTGCCTTAAAGCAGTTTATTGAAACGCGTTTATCAAACTTTGGTGACTATCAAGATGCCATGATGCAAGACGAGCCTTGGTTGTTTCATAGCCATATCAGTTTGTATTTAAACAGTGGACTTTTACTGCCGATGGAATGTGTCCAATTAGCAGAGCAGGCGTATCACCAACAACTTGCGCCATTAAATGCAGTTGAAGGATTTATTAGGCAAATTGTGGGTTGGCGTGAATATGTGCGCGGTGTGTATTGGCAATTTATGCCTGATTATGCGCAGGCGAACGCACTCAACGCACAACGACAATTAGCGCCATGTTATTGGACAGCAGAAACCAATATGAATTGTGTTAAGCAATGTGTTAAAGAAACCCAGCAACATGCTTATGCACACCACATTCAACGCTTAATGGTATTGGGTAATTTTGCCTTGTTGGCGGGTATGCATCCTAATGAAGTAAATGCCTGGTATTTATTGGTGTATGCCGATGCTTATGAGTGGGTTGAGTTGCCAAATGTCTCTGGCATGGTGCTGTTTGCGGATGGTGGTCAATTGGGTTCTAAGCCCTATGCAGCAAGTGGCGCCTATATCAACAAGATGTCAAATTATTGTAAAAGTTGTCAATATGACGTTAAAGCAAAACAGGGTGAATCAGCTTGTCCATTTAATTATTTATATTGGGACTTTTTAATTCGTCATCAAGATTTATTAGCGCGCAATCCACGTATGGCAATGATATACAACACGCTGAATAAAATGGATGATGCTATAAAGAAAAAGATAGTAGACGATAGTAAGCACTTCTTAACAAGAATGGATGCGGGTGAAAAAGTCTGATTTACCGAGTAAGCTTTGTGTCGTTTGCCAACGCCCCTTTAATTGGCGAAAAAAATGGAAAGCGGTTTGGGCCGATGTTAAATATTGTTCTGATCGATGTCGCTTGCACAAAAATACACAGGTAAAAAAATAAATCGGGTGACTGCTTGCAAACTTAGATGGGTGTTTACAAACAAGGGATAGTATTGTTTGCGCATGACTATTTTTTAAACGTTAATGACAATAGGCTGTCTGACGTGATGTATTTGATTAAATTGATATGTTGGAGTGTGATTAACATGAGAGACCTGCTATTTATTATTTTCTGTTTGCTCTATGCCCCCAGTTTGTTGGCAAGGCCCAGTTTTGCTGAAACCTTAGCGTTAAGCCATTCCGTGGTGATGATTACGACCCAGTTGCCGAATGGTCAAAATGGCCGTGGATCTGGTGTTGTGGTCAGCAAAGAATATGTGGCAACCAATTGCCATGTGGTTGCCAACGCCAATGGGGCGAATGTTGCCAAGTTTCGTGATGCGTATCAGCCAAAAGCAATTAAAGCGGATTGGAAACGGGATTTATGTTTGCTCAAATTTGACGACTTGCCATTTAACCCTGTCCAAATGCGTGATAGCACCAGCTTAGAGTATGAGGAAGAAGTGTTTAGTATTGGATTCCCTATTGGTCAAAACGTGCCGCAGCCTTCCTACGGCACGATTAAAGCGAAATACGCCTATGGCGGTGGAGGTGGCGAAATTATTCGTTCGACGGCAGAATTTGCCATGGGCTCAAGTGGCGGTGCTTTGTTTGATGAGCAGTTTAATCTAATCGGCATCACCACATTTAAAAGTCCCGGCGTAAAAGGTTATTTTTACCATTTGCCCGTCGAATGGATTAAAGAGTTAATGGATGCGCCAGAGACACAAAGCTTAGCTACAAACGAAATCCCATTTTGGGCAGTGCCTTTAGAGGAAAGACCACCGTTTATGCGGGTTGTGATTCCTTATCAAAACGCAGAGTGGAAAACGCTAAAAGCGATCGCCGAAGAATGGACGCGCAAAGAGCCAACATCGCCCGATGCTTGGTATTACCTGGGTGTGGCAGAAGAAGGAATTGGTTTGCTTACAGAAGCCAAACAACACTTAAACAAAGCGGTTGAAATTAATGCACGTGAATTGGATGCGATGGTTGCATTATCGCGCGTGGCATATTTGCAAAAAGATATTCATGCACTTGAAGCCTTACAAGTATCTGTTAGCGCAATTGATACTATTGATGCGGATGAAATTTCAAATAAAATTCAACAATTAAAAAGTGGGCAAGATTAGCGATATTATGCTTTGCCTACTTGAGCATTGCAGATCTGTATTGTCTTTGGCCATGGGCTTAAGCATGGGCCATGCTTGGGTCAATTGATGATTGCCTTGATGCATATTGTTTAGTTAACGCATGCGATGAAAATGCGCGATATAATCTGCTGCCTTATTGATCCATTGCAGCTTTATATAACCAATGTCCTCTAGCATGCTCACCCGTACTCAAGTGCTTTTCGCTGGTATTTGCAGCCTTGTCTTGGCAATGGGAATTGCACGCTTTGCCTATACACCTTTACTGCCTATCATGATGACAGAAGCCGCGCTGACGCATGCTGGTGGCGGATGGCTGGCGGCAATCAATTATGCTGGTTATTTAATAGGTGTATTAGTTGCTTCATCTATCGGCGATACCAAGTTGAAAGATCGTTTGTATCGCTGGGGGATGGTGGTGGCCGTAATCAGCACCGCCATGATGGCGATAACGACCGATTTTACCATTTGGGCACTGTCAAGATGGATTGCTGGCTTAAGTTCGGCTGCAGGTTTGATGCTAGGCAGTGGCTTGATATTAAACTGGTTAATTCGCCAACATCACCGTAGCGAGTTAGGTATTCATTTTTCAGGCATTGGTTTAGGTATTGCAGTTTGTTCGGCGGCAGCTGTTTTAATGACCCATCACGTCGCATGGGATATCCAATGGATGGTATTAGCTTGCTTAGGTGGGTTATTACTTATTCCTGCCTTAGTTTGGTTTCCCCCGCCGCCAATTGATGATGCTATTCAAAAACAACACCTATCCATGCAACATGCGCCACCCAATGCAAAGTTTATGCGTTTATTTACCGCCGCCTATTTTTGCGCTGGTTTTGGTTATGTGGTTACAGCTACATTTATTGTGGCGATTATTAATGCAGTACCTGTGCTTGAGAATAGAGGCAGTTGGGTGTTTCTCATGATTGGTTTGATTGCTGCCCCTTCTTGCATTATTTGGGATTTGGTTGCACGCAAAATAGGCGATGTGAATGCATTAATCATTGCAGCTGGATTAGAGGTGGTGGGCATTATTTTCCCTGTACTTGGGTTGGGCTTAATTGGCGCTATGATAGGTGCAATATTATATGGCGCAACAGCGATTGCTATTGTCAGCTTAACGCTCACGATGGCAGGGCGTTATTATCCAGCGCAACCAGCAAAAATGATGGGCAAAATGACCCTTGCCTACGGTATTGCACAAATGATTGCACCGGCCATAACAGGCTGGCTGGCAAGTATGCAAGGTGGTTATGAGATGGGGTTTTATATTGCTGCTGGCCTAATGGCAATTGGGACTATACTGTTTTATCTCATGCGAAAAGCACAATCATAGACCAAATAATTCACCTTATTTCAGCCATGAGTTTATGATAACTGAACTAAAATGTTACAGGAGTGCACGATGGGTAAAGGTCAGAAAAGTAACAAGGAAATTAAAAAACCTAAAAAAGTAAAGGCACCAGTTGCGCCAAGTAAATAGCGTTACGTTCTAATTTAATCGCTTTGTAAACATGGCTTTATTCAGCAGTTCATGCATGTGTGGCGTTCAGTTATTTTGGCTGCAACATCATGCTTAGAAGTGCGCTAGTTTTATGGTCTTTTCTTTCATCACGTATCGAATTTATAAAGTCATGTACCCGTCAATGTTTTCTGGCTTCCAGCTAATCTACGCTTAGCATAGTAGCGGCTCGATACAGCGCGTCATGTATTATTTTTGATAAAAGCGCTTTGCGTTATTGCTAGAATTTCGCATAATGGCTGGCATTTACATTTCGATTTAAAGGTCAATCATGCTAATGGAAGTTTCTGATGTGCATACTATTTCTGTCGCCATACGGGATGCCGTTGCGCCTGTTTTTTTGCTCACAGGCATTGGTTCTATTTTAGGCGTGATTACAGGACGTTTAGTGCGTGCGATTGATCGCGCAAGATTGATTCAAAGTATGGACTTGCACGAGCGGGAGGAAAATTACAAAGATGAATTAAAG
This sequence comes from Methylophilaceae bacterium, assembly GCA_018398995.1. Taxonomy (NCBI): domain Bacteria; kingdom Pseudomonadati; phylum Pseudomonadota; class Betaproteobacteria; order Nitrosomonadales; family Methylophilaceae; species Methylophilaceae bacterium. The sequence continues at coordinate 1,158,769 of CP073759.1, forward strand.
ATTGTGATTAGCCGCATTACTTGGCTACGCCGTGCGATTGCATTGGCTACATTGGCGGCTTTAAGTGTCTGTGTGTCGATAGCCAGTTTGTTTATCTCAGTAGAGTCCGGCATCAATATGCCGCACGTGGTGATGTGGTCATTTATTGCCTCAATGGCTTCAGTTATTTTGGCATTAATGTGCTTTTTATTCGAGATTGTATTGACCTCTCAAGAGGTGATTGTGCATGCTAAGCGCCATTAATCATCGATTTTTTATTGGCGCAAATAGGGCGTAATAGAGTAGAACTGCCATTATTGATGCATAACCACCATTTTGATTTGCACCATATCATGCATGGTGTAGCCGATGCCACCAATGCCATATCCTGATTGCTTGCGTCCTGCAAATGGCATCCAATCAACGCGGAATGCCGTATGATCATTGACCATGACTGCTGTGGCATCGAGGTGTTGAATACAGTCATTGGCGACTTGTAAATCAGACGTATAAACTGCCGCTTGAAAGGCAAAGTCTAGACTGTTTGCAATCGATATTGCTTTATCAAGTTCAAGGTAATCATATAAACAAATAACAGGACCAAATATTTCCATAGTTGATACTTTTGCATCCATAGGTGGATTTAACAAAATCGTTGGCGCATAGGTAGTATCACTTAGCTTTTTACCCCCAGTAAGCAATGTTGCACCTGCTGCAACGGCTTCTGTTACCCAAGCATCAACACGGTCTACTTCCTTTGGCAAAATAAGTGGGCCGATTGCCGTGTTATCCTCTATTGGGTTGCCCACAATCAATTGATTCGCACCATCGGTTAACTGTTTTGCAACAGTATCAATAAGTGAGTGATGCACAAAAATACGTTGAGTGGATACACACACTTGCCCTGCATGATAAAAGCCACCTTTTAATAAAGACGGAATGGTTTTGCTTAAGTCGGCGCTCTTGTCTACGATAGCTGGCGCAACACCGCCATGTTCTAAAGCACATCTAACGCCGGGCGCTAATTTGCTTTTTAGCCACCAACCGACTTTTGCCGAACCAATAAAGCTAAAAAAACTGATGAGTGGGCTGGTGACCAGTGCTTCAGCAACCGTGTTATCACACACGCACATTTGACACCAATTGGCAGGCAAGCCTGCTTGGTGAACCAATGCTACAAAACGTTGACAGTTGAGTGGCGTGGCGTGGGATGGCTTGACAATGACAGGGCAACCTACTGCAATGGCAGGCACAACCTGATGCACAATCAGATTGAGTGGATGATTAAAGGCACTGACAGCCACTACTACACCAATAGGTTCGTAGGTGGTGTATGCAGTTCTAGCCATCGATGCAGCTGTGTGACCCATAGGTATTTCTTCACCACGCATCACATGACTAAGCGACTTGATGGCTAATTCAATGCCATCAATGGCACGTGTGACTTCTATGCGTGCATCAGTAATGGGTTTGCCGCCTTCTTTGGCGATTAATCTAGCAAACTGTTCCGCTTCAGCGGCAACTAAACCGGCTAGTCTTTTTAGGATGGCGGTACGCTCGTGATGCGGTAGCCAAGCACGACGGTTGTTAAACAATGTAGCCGCAGCATCAAGCATGGCATTAGCATCATCAAGGTTATGCATATCGATATGACCAATGAATGTGCCATCGAAGGGCGAGTTGATGGTGAGTGATTGGCGCTGTTTAGTTTTCATCATAAAACACAAACCCTCGCTTTTAATTCATCGATCAGTACTTTATTATTTTCTGAATAATCAACAGGTAGATCGATAAGGTGTACACCACCTTGTTCATAGCAGGCATTAATCAATGGAATAAAACTTTCTGCATTGTTTACCCGATGACCTGTGGCGCGATAACTGTTTGCGTACATGACAAAATCTGGATTGTTAAATTCCAATCCATAGTCTTGGAAACCCATTGCATATTGCTTCCAACGTATCATGCCATATGCGTTATCGTTCAAAATCAAAATGACTAGATTCAATTTTAAGCGAACAGCGGTTTCTAGCTCTTGGCTGTTCATCATAAAGCCCCCATCACCACAAATAGCCATCACGCGTCGATCGGGATATAAACGGGCGGCTTCCATTGCCGATGGTAAACCAGCGCCCATCGTAGCTAACGCATTATCGAGCAAGACCGTATTGGCCAATTGCGCAAAATAATTGCGTGCAAACCACACTTTATACACCCCATTATCTAACGCAATAATGCCATCAGCTGGCATGACTTTTCGAATATCCGCTACAAATCGTTGCGGCTTCATTGGGAAGCTATTATCTTCACTGCTTTCGTGGATGTGCTCCATCACATGGCTACGCACTTTCATGAAGTAAGAAAAATCATGTGTGGCTGTTGTTCCCACACGGTTGGCAAGCCGTTGGATAGAAGTGGCAATATCGCCAACCACTTCTAGTTGCGGAAAATAGACATTATCAACTTGAGCAGATTTGAAGTTCACGTGAATGACTTTGGCGCCACCTTCGGTCATAAAAAAGGGTGGTTTTTCTACCACATCATGACCAACGTTAATAATTAAATCGGCACGGTCAATGGCGCAGTGAATATAATCACCATCGGATAAAGCTGCCGTGCCCAGATGCTTTTCTTGCCGACCCCAAATACAGCCTTTTCCCATTTGTGTGTTTGCAAATGGAATACCTGTCATATCAACAAAATTGTGTAACGCTTGCCAAATGCGCGCACGATTTGCACCAGCACCTATCATTAATAATGGATGTTTGGCCTCTTTAATCATCTTGGCTGCAACATCAAGGATTTCTCGATCAGCATGGGGGTAGCGCGTTCGACTAATGTTGAAAATATGGGTTGTCTTAGAGGCGACTTCTTCTGCGGCAATGTCTTCAGGTAGCTCTAATAATGCTGCGCCAGGGCGCTCTTCAGTGGCCAATCTAAACGCTTCTCGAACCATAGAAGGAATCATGTCCACGTTGACAATTTGTTTGGCGTATTTGGTAATAGGCTTCATCATGCTCACAACATCAACAATTTGAAATAACCCTTGTTTGCTATGTTTAATCGGCTTTTGACCAGTAATCATCACCAGTGGGAATCCGCCTAATTGCGCATAAGCCGCGCCTGTTACTAAGTTAGTTGCTCCAGGACCCAAGGTCGATAGGCAGACACCAGGTTTGCCTGTCAGGCGTCCATAAGTGGCCGCCATAAAAGCTGCGCCTTGTTCGTGACGGGTTAAAATGAGGTCAATACTGGACTGACGCATGGCCTCTAGAAAATCGAGATTTTCTTCACCAGGTACGCCATAAATTCTTTCTACCCCTTCATTTTCTAAGGCCTTAATAAATAAGTCAGACGCATTCATTTTCTTTTCTGGTATTTTCTTAGTTGATGTCATGATTCATTGCCTTCGTTAGAGTTGCATATGAGTTGATATATTAACGTAGATAATATTTAACTACCCTGGTTCATTTTATGCTCAGACGTACTTGGTTGCGGATAAATATCTATCATACTCGTCGATCTGCCATTTGACTGCACAATGCGTACATGCTTACGCTCTAGCTTACGCGCTTCAGTTACCCCGCAAGAGTGCGCTAATATACCAATTTCTTTATGCATATTTTTTGCATATTGCATCACACGCACTGCTTTATCTTCAGGGTTCAACCCGTATTGTAATTTTTTATTGTGTGTTGTAATACCTGTAGGGCAGGTGTTCTTATTACATTGCAGCGCCTGAATGCAGCCTAAAGCAAACATGAATCCGCGGGCTGAGTTCACAAAATCTGCCCCAGCACAGAAAGCCCAGGTTACTTCTGCGGGGGTGATGAGTTTGCCGCTGGCACATACTTTTACCCGTTCGCGTAAGCCATACTCGATGAGTTTATCTACCACTAGTGGCAAGCTTTCTTTAATCGGCAGGCCCATATTGTCAATCAAACTCATGGGTGCCGCTCCAGTGCCGCCGTCTGCACTGTCTATGGTCAGAAAGTCAGGTGCACTTTCTATCCCGCGTTGATGAATGGCAGCAAATAAATCATCAAAAAATCCAGTCGCACCAACCACCATTTTAACCCCAACCGGCTTTCCTGTTGTGGTGCGCACATAGTCAATCATATCCAGTAAGTCTTCTACCTGCTTGATTTCTGGGTGTCGATTAGGGCTAATAGCATCTTCTCCGATTTCTATACCACGAATGGCAGCGATTTCTGCATTGACCTTAACGCCCGGCAAGATGCCACCTTTCCCTGGTTTTGCGCCTTGACTCATCTTAATTTCAAACATTTTAACTTCAGGGTGTGCGGCAACTGCTTTCAGTCTTGCTGCATCAAAGCCCCCTTCTTGTTTACGCACTCCAAATTTTGCAGTACCGATTTGGAAAACAATATCGGCACCACCGGCTAAGTGATAAGGCGACAATCCGCCTTCACCTGTATTCATCCAAATGCCTGCCATTTTTGCACCTTTAGATAGCGCCAGTACCGCAGGAATAGACAGGGCACCATAACTCATGCCGGAGATATTAAACAGTGAATTTGTTTGATATGGCTGCCGACAATACGGCCCGATGGTGACCGTGGTGGGGTCGGTATTTTCTTCAGCGAGGGTAGGAAAAGCGTAGTTAACAAATAATACGGTGCCAGGGTCTGTTAACACGCGAGTTGATCCAAACGCGACGGTACTATCGACATTTTTTGCCGCCCGATATACCCAAGAACGCTCGGCGCGATTGAACGGCATTTCTTCACGGTCATGCGCAAAAAAGTACTGTCTAAAAAACTCGCCCATGTGTTCAAACAAATAGCGGAACCTAGCCAGAACGGGATAGTTTCTTCGTAAAGTACTTTTGGTTTGAAATTTATCAACAAAATACAAAACAATCATCAATAAACATAACAGTCCGATGACCAATATAAAGATAAAAGCTAAAAGTTGTATGCTGTTGCCAGCAAAAGATGCGAGTTTATCCGTCATGCATTTCTCCTGTACGCTATTGAACTATTACCAGTCTGTTTTTATTAAATAAGGATGCTTTTCTTGATCAATATTGTTTTATTGATTGGCTTTGATGAACAAACACTGGCTTTATTCGGTGTATAAACGGCGTTGACTATACAAGTTTTATTTTGGCTAGCTAATTGCATCAATTGAGCTGAAAATGGCAGTTGAGCATCCGCATTTTGATAATAATTGATGGTTTTTGGATGGCTTTTTATATATTTTCTAGAAGCATCTTGCATACTGATGCTGAGCAATTGGATAAGCCAATAAATAACAACCATTACAAAGGTTAAGCCGGCAATCAATGCAATGTTGCTACGTTTAATAAGTGTATTTTGCATAACATTTATCGCCTTTGTTTAATGGATGACCCATTGCGCATCGGATACCAAACACATTCCCCCATATTTTTTCAGGATGGGCCTCAAGGCTTCTATAATCGGGATTAAGTATTTTTCAGGGCATGCGATGACAAATGTCACATTTTCAAATTTCTCACCAAACGCTAGTTCGTTTCGCATGCCCCTCTCCCCATCACCGCCGACATTGTGATAAATGGTGTAGCTATTGATATTGATGCTTTTTAATGTGGCAATCACTTTTTCTTTTTCGATTGCCTCAATCACTAATTCAATTCTTTTTACACTAAACATGGTTTGGTCACCTTTAAATGATTGTGTTTGCAAAACTGTAATAGATAGGAATGCCTAATATCACGTTGAATGGAAAGGTAACGCCCAGCGATAACGTTAAATAGATAGAAGGGTTTGCCTCTGGTATTGCCATACGCATTGCTGGCGGCACAGCGATATAAGAAGAGCTGGCCGCTAGAACGCCCACTAGGGTAGCGCCACCTATAGCAAAATGTAATACATAATGACCAATGACAACCCCAACTAAGCCTGCTGCGATAGGCATTAAAATGCCAAAGCAAATTAAGAATTTACTGGCCAATTTAAAGTCTGCTATTTTCTTGCCAGCTTCCATTCCCATGGCGAGTAAAAACACACATAAAACTCCCATAAAAAGCTGATCAAAAAAGGGAAGGACTGATGCAAGACTTTGCTCTGGTGAAATATCGCCAATGATCAATCCACCAATGAGTAATACGATGCTGCCGTTGGTAAACGCCTCTCTGATTAACAAACCAATATCGCCTTTTTCATCACTTTCATCATGTTTGTTATTGAGCAATTTTCTTCTTGCGATTGATGCCATCACTAAACCAACCAGAATGGCAGGTGATTCCATGATGGCAAGCATAATGACTGGATACTTTTCAAACTCAATATTCATCGATTGTAAAAAGGCGACTGCGGTCAAGAATGTGCCGGCGCTGACTGAGCCATAATGGGTTGCAATCGCAATTGCATTTAAATGATCAATTTTGCCAATACCATGAATAATGGCGTACGCAATGATTGGGAGCATAATGCCAAGCAATATGGCGACTGAAATAGATGGAATTGCTTCAGAGAAATGTACGTGAGAGAGGGCTAGGCCGCCATGAATGCCAATACTAATGAGCAAATAAATGGTGATAGATTTGGTCAATTCAGATGGTAGTTTTAAATCTGAACGAATCAGTTGCGCCAAAAATCCCAATGCAAAAAACAAAATGGCTGGAGTTAGTAAGTTTTGTATATTAACCAATGTGATGCACCTAGTGACGTAAATAGCTGTTATTGTCGACCAAATAATTAATTCTGTATAATATATAATTACTATTAAACAATTCTTTAAAATAGAACATTTATCCCACCAACTGCTCAGCAACAGAGCGAAAACTTTGCCACTTTTTATGGAGATAACCAAGATTCCTTGAGGCTTAGGTATTGTTGAATCGAACCCGATGCAACCAGCTTGCCTGCATGAGTTAATCAGTGAAAGCGACCGTCAGATGTATCAACAAAAACAATCTGCCGCTAAAGAAACGCCAGTATCCGATGTGTGATCTTCGCTATTGCCCATGGGCATGATAACGACTAGCAGCTTAATGCTATTTTGATATTGTTAAGTGCGTCACCAACTACTTTTTTTGGTGCCGCAATGTTCATGCGCATAAAACCACTACCGCCTGCGCCAAATAACGTGCCCGGACTTAAACCTACGTGCGCTTTTTCAACAAACATTGTTTTCAAGGCACGATCAGTTAATTGTAAAGCACGACAATCTAACCAAAGTAAGTAGGTGGCTTCTGGCGCAATGACTTTTATTTGTGGCAGATGTAATGCTAGATATTCAATAACAAAATCCCTTGTCTTTGTCAGATATGCAAGCAAGGCCTGCAACCAAGCATCGCCATGATGATAGGCAGCTTCAAATGCAGTAATACTAAACGGATTTGCAGCGTTCACATGCATAGATTCAAAAGCTTCTTGCATTCGTTTTCTATGATTTGCATTGCTAACAATTAATGCAGATAAGCCTAAGCCGGGGATGTTAAATGTTTTGCTTGGTGCAACCGCGGTGATAATGTTATCAGTAGATGTTGCTACAGTTGCTAAGACATGATGTCGATGCTTTGGGTAGACGAGATCGGCATGTATTTCATCTGAAAAAATCAATAAATCGTGCTTTTTTGCTATTTTTAACAGCATTTTAAGCTCATTTAGCTGCCATACGCGACCAACTGGGTTATGCGGAGAGCATAAAAGCAACATGCGTGCATCCTTAGCGCATTGTTCTAAATGGTCAAAATCGATCAAATATCGATTGTGCTGTATGTTTAATGGATTATTGATGAGGGTTCTGCCAGTATTGGTCACCGAAGAGAAAAATGGAAAATAAACAGGCGGTTGCACAATGACAGACTCAGCTGGTGCAGTAAATGCCATGACAGCGGCATGAAGAGTGGGTACAACGCCCGGACAAAGCATAATCCATTCGCGTTGGATAGCCCATCCATGTTGTCGTTTAAACCAACTAATCAGGGCCGCATATAAACTTTCTGGATAAGTCGTATAGCCAAAAATAGGGTGCTTCGCGCGCTCAGTGAGGGCATCAGTTACCGCCGCTGGTACCGCAAAATCCATATCGGCAACCCACATTGGTGTAACATCGGCGCGACCAAATAGTGTTTGTCTGGCATCGTACTTTAGGCTAAGCGTATCCTCCCGATTGACGATTTGGTCAAAGTCAACATGCTCAATCAAGTGGCTACTCCAATTATCAGGTTACTTGCCATAATGCATCAATAAAATAATCTCTGCTATCAGAAAATAGTTGTGTGATTGTAAACCCGTTCTGCACCGCCAATTGGGTAATAGCTGCTGTAGAAAATTTATAAGAATATTCTAAGTGCATCGCTTCATGTTGAGTGAAATAAAAAGGTTTATCTGCTGCTTCTATGGTTACTATTTGATCGTCTAAAGAGATTAAATAGCTCTCCATCGCACCCAGCTTGGGGTTGTAAAAACCATAGTGTTCAAACGCAGATACATTAAAATCACCGCCCAGCTCACGATTAATGCGATTCAGTAAATTTAAATTAAATTGGCGGGTTAGTCCATCAGCGTCGTTATAGGCTTGATTCAGTACGTGCGTGTCTTTTTTTAAATCAAAACCAACTAAGACATAGTCGCCTGTATCTAGTGAATCTTGTAATTGGCTAAGGAAACTATCTATTTGGACTTTGTTAAAATTACCGATATTAGAGCCTAAAAATAGCACGAGCTTTTTATTGCTAGATATTTTTTTAAGATAATTAAGTCCATGAAAATAATCGGCAACCACACCATGGGTATGTAAACTTGGGTGCGTGCTAAGATTGTCATCCAGTAGCTGCATGGCTTTTTCAGAAATGTCGATGGGGTAAAAATTAACCTTGCAATCATGATTTAAAAAGCCATTTATAATTAATTCACTTTTATGACCATCTCCTGCGCCCAGCTCGATAATATCGAGTTCAGGTGCGTTGATGATTCCAGGCAAAAGATGGTTAATACTTTGCAGAATAGAAAATTCGGTGCTGGTTGGATAATAATCCGGATGTTGTGTAATTTTTTGGAATAATTCACTGCCAATATCATCATAAAAATATTTGGCAGAAATCGCTTTTTCTTGGGCACTGAGTCCTGCAATTACATCCGCAATAAATGTAGTTTGATGTAAGCTAGATTGGTCTGTTTCAATTAAGTTTGTAATCTTCAAATGGTATCCTTTGCTAGACGGATGCCTGAAAACATCCAGCGTTGGTGGGGTAAGTAAAAATTGCGATAGCTGTTTCGGTAATGATGCTTTGGCGTTACAACGCAACCACCACGTAAAACAAATTGGTTGCACATGAATTTGCCATTGTATTCGGTCAATAAGCCATCAAAGGCTTTGAATCTTGGATAAGCAGAGTACTGACTACTGGTCCAACACCATACTTGTTCTGCTGCATTGGCATCGGTAGGATGAAAAGTGGTTCCTAGCGTCGATTGGCGGCTAGTACTATTGAGATAGATTTCTAACTCTTGTTCTGTGGGTAACCTACAGCCCTTCCACTTAGCAAAAGCATCCGCCTCAAAATAGCTGATATGTACCAATGGTCGATGCATGTCTAAGCGCATTAAGCCATGCATGGTATATTCAAACCAATCGCCATCAATCCTAGACCAATATAAGGGCTGTGTTACTGTTGTTTGGTTCACCCAATCCCAGCCTTCGCTTAACCAATATGTTGCTTGCTGATAACCGCCGTCCTCTATAAAAGCTAAAAATTCACCATTAGTCACCAGACTTTGGCAGATAGAAAAAGGATAAAGATAATGTTTGTGACGCGGTCTTTCATTATCATACGAAAAGCCGTCATTGCCTTTTGGCTTATCGTAACCTATTTCAACTAAGCCTTCTTCTATATCAATCCAGGTGCTTTTGGGTGACGGCGCCGAAGGCAACCCTGATGCGGTATATTGGATTGGGAGCACATTGCTTGCAAAAATGCACTTAATATCCATGAATAACAGCTCTTGATGCTGTTGTTCATGATGCAAGCCTATTTCTAGCAGTGACGCCAGTGCATCAGTTATCTTTATTTCTGTTAATAAAGTCATGATTGCACCATCAACTTGCGTACGATAATCCATAATCTCAGCCACAGTTGGCCTTGATAAGTTGCCGCGCTCTGACTGCATTGTGTGCCCACCAATGGCTTTATAATAAGAATTAAATAACGCATTGTAGGCTGGGTTAACCCATTGATAATTAGGGTTAAATTTTTTTAAAATGACTGTTTCAAAAAACCACGTAGTATGCCCTAAATGCCACTTGGGTGGGCTGACTTCTGCGCTGGGCTGTACGACAAAATCCTCGGTTTCGATGGCACTACATATATCAAGTGTCGCCTGTCGTACTTGTTGGTAATTCTCTATTAATGTATTTCTGATCATTATTGGTTGTTTTAATGCAAGAGGGCGATGTATTTAATTACTTTAACATTGCTAGCTTGAAAGACAAATAATATAAGGCATATAAAGACAAGAGGGATGGTGGTAGGTTCCCAATATTGCCAAATACTATTACCACTTCATGATAGGTGGCGTTCCCAACCTCGCTAAGCACTGAAGTGCTAAGTCGGTTGTAAAAAAAAGAGCCTACTTGGGGGTAGGCTCAGGGGGAGGAGACAAAAAAATTAATCTTTGACTTTAACGGCTTAACATACTTTCAATACTGTCACTTTAAACGTTCCATTAACTTTGTTATGTACATGTTATTATCGACACTGTTATATTAATCTTTAGAAAAAAGCACAATATCGGGTTTAATTCATTAAAATGTCGTGGTTGATCTCAGCCCTTTTCTATATAAAGCTCCAAATCCACGGCCAGTTCTAGCGCTTCCATTTGATAAAATAATGCATCATCCCAGCTAACAAAATCTCGTGTTGCCATCAAGCGGTCATAGATATGCCTATATGCTTTATACAGTTGATCTTCTTGGTCGCTGAGTAATTCATTTGCTGCTGTCATGACGTTTTATCCTATATCAATGGTGTTATATCTACCTATTATTTCGGCGTCAATTGCACAATCTTTAGATAAAGTTGGTTAGCCGCTGTAGATGCATACTTTTATTCGGCAATTATCCACTAGCGTGGCTAAGGCATGATTCGTTTGTATTTAGAAATGCTTTTTTCAAGATATCCATCAACTTTGAACTGAATCCATTGATTTTGCGAAAAAATTTAAAAAAACCATATCTAATGGTGAATTACCACTTGGAAAAATTCTGAAATGACTGTATCATGCGCGGCTTGTTGTTGATTTGGGTGCTTAGCTCAGTTGGTAGAGCGTCGCCCTTACAAGGCGAATGTCAGCGGTTCGACCCCGTTAGCACCCACCATTCAACAATAAAAACTAAATTGTATTTTTGTTCGCATCAATACTTTTAGGAGCGGTAGTTCAGTTGGTTAGAATACCGGCCTGTCACGCCGGGGGTCGCGGGTTCGAGTCCCGTCCGCTCCGCCACTATTCAAAGGGTTGCAGCTTACAAGCTGTAACCCTTTTTCATTCTGGCAACTAGTGTGCTTGCTCTGTTGCTGCGGCTTCTACAAAGAAATAATGATCATCAAAAGAAAGATTCAGTAGTTCTGCTTCTTGTTGAGCTAATAAGAAACTATCAGCTTCAAATACTGGATGATTTTGTTCGTCTAATACCTGGTAAATTGTCATGCTGCACTCCTTAGCGTTAAGTCGATTCATACAGTCTTTCATCTACTTTTGAGTAAATTCTGCATCAAAAGTTTATTAAAATTAACAGCTTACATTTTATTAAACTATTTCATAGTAATACGGTTAATACTTAAAGTTATGTCTTAATACATTTTTTATTGTGCGACGTTAATCATTACAATTCTCCCCCAATACTGTGTCAATATAATGACACCCTGACGAATTTGCTTGCTGTTTAACGTGGCAAAATAGCCTTCTTTTTATCTATTTGCCATTGTTGTTTATATGCTTTCTATTTCTTCAATAATGTATGCGTCCGCTATTTGGACGTTTTCATCTTCTAATCGATTGAGTAAAGTAGTATCTAGGATAAGTAGATCCCAAAATCGTTGGTTTTCTTGTTTTAATGTTTCGCCAATATCCATTTGATTCATTTTCATATAACCTATGCTATGAATGTATATCGGCAGATCATTGGTTTTCTGAAGTGTCTTTGTACTTAAATAAATCATGATAGAAATGCCATCTAAGAAAAATGAATGCTGAAGATTTACAACAGTTAGTGACGACGGCAATGCCTTACGGTAAATACAAGGGTAGGCTAATAGCAGATTTACCAGGTCACTACCTCAATTGGTTTGCACGTGAGGGGTTTCCTCATAATGACCTAGGGCGGTTATTACAGTTGATGCATGAAATAGACCATAATGGTTTGTATGAACTACTCATGCCTTTACGCAAAGCTTAAGTTTAGTGCACAGGTGAGTTGTCTACATCCAGACTCAGTGGTTTTTTCAATACAAATGATGGCAGGATAGTCGTGATGGCAGCGTAGACGAGCAAGCCACCGAATAGCGTATCGCTGATGCCAAACTTTTCATGCAAAATCGTTGCGATAACCAATGTGAAAATGAGCGTTGGCGTGAGTGCGACTGCAACGTCGAAACTACTTTTTGTAGAATCTTGATTGACATAGAATCTTTGTATTGCGACAGAGCCAATTCTAAACGGTAATAAAACGGCTGTGAAAGCCAAGCCGGTCCATAATGATGCTAACTGAAATGCGCCGTATGGTACCGACATGCCACCATGAAAAAAATAAAAAGGTACAAAAAAGGAGGCAAATAATTGTACTGCACGCAAGTTATCATCGGAAGCAAGTGTGGGCATTCTTTCTCGTAATTGTCGTGCTGCAAAGCCTGTAAAGAAAGCCCCTACAAGATAGTAAACACCGATTTGTTTGGTGAGGTAAGCAGCGATAAGCCCAACCATAATCAGTAGGGAAAATTCGGAGCCTGGTGCAAATGGTATAACAATGCGACCAAGAAATATAAATAGCAATGGCAGACCAAAAGCAATGGCAATTAGCACTACTGAGGAGCTAGCAAGTTCGCTCGGTGAGTCTGATTTTAGAAAAATAAACAGTAATAATAGTGCGAGCAGCTCCCCTGCAATAGCTTTGCTTTTTACCCAAAACTTTTCATTTTCGTCTAAGTTTAATCCTGTTAGCGATTCCAGAATAAAACCAGTTGAGGGTGTAAGCAGGGCCAATGCAATCAGTCCAGAGACTTGCATTGAAAATTCGAAGTAATGAATGCCTATCCAAGTAAAGCCAAAAATACCAAGACATCGTAAAAATAGATGGTTAAGTAACGGCCAAAATCCTTTTTTGAGTTCTTGCAGATTGACTTCTAAACCAGCAAACAAAAATAATGAGGAGATGCCAAGCGCAGATAAAAAATCTAAGGTTTTATCATTGCTATAATCAGCAACTGTCAAAATGACAACCATGCCCAGCGCGAAGCAAGTCAGTGGTGCAGGAATATTGTATTTTTGTAATGCTCTGGGAAAAACAAGCAGCATAAAAACAATCGTTAAATACAGCACCTGAGAAGAGATTGCTGTAAGAGAAAAGTCTGCCATATCGTGCTTTTTAAATGAGATGCTCCATTATTGCATAAATTAAAAATTAACAATATTTCATGTATTGGACTTACTTTAATTTAATTATCAACATGCATCGATTTTTGCATCAATCAAATCCTTCTTTTCAACAAACCATATAGCAATCCTACTGATGCTCAATGCGGTTAGACATGTTTTTAGCCACTTTGATGACCAATCCGAAGCGGATGCTGTTGATACAGATATTGGGTCTAATGTAAATTTGCGAGCTGCCAATTAATAGGCGCTAATGCAAAGTGTGACGCCAGACGTACATACTTTTTTTACAGAAATGAATAGCATCGTCATAGCCAGTGACTAAAACAAATATTCAATTAATTGACCAATAAACTTTGTAATAAGGACGCATTGATAAACGCCGCACCATTTAGGTGCATTGTATGGCTGTTTGTTGCTATGTTGTTGAATCATGCTAAAGCGCTATGCTTCATGTCAGGTTGCTAGCCATTTTAACCAGTTGTTATGGTTAGTCTTTTTGATAAAAATCTCAAGTAAGACGTATTGCTATTGGTTTGGCACGTCACTTGCTTTAAGTAAACCAGCGTTGTTAAGTTTTTGATCGTTTGCTTGGAGGCTACCATGAAAAAGCTGTTCGTTTTATTGTATCTGAATGTGATTACTTCAGCACAAGCATTACCCACTGATGAACTGATACAAAAAGTCACTCAGCATGTTGTGAAGATACATGTCTCACTATCTAACGGAAACAATGGGACTGGCTCTGGGGTGGTGGTAGCAAAAGATCGTGTAGTAACCAACTGCCATGTGATTGCAAATGCAACAAGTATCAGTGTTAGAGCAAACGGAGAAACCTATCAAGTGAGTGGTATTGTGCCGGATTGGCGCCATGATCTTTGCTTGGTTGAAGTGGCACAGATGGCAGCACCAATTGCAACAATTGGCTCAAGTAAACACTTGCAATATGAACAAGCAGTGTTTGCCATTGGTTATCCAAATTTTTCACCCGCACCATCCAGTACTGCAGGACATATTAAAGGTTTGTTCTCAATGGATGACAGTGTCATTATTAGAGCAAGTAGTGCTTTTAGATTAGGAGCAAGTGGCGGCGGTGTGTTTGACGACGCAGGCAATTTAGTTGGTGTAATAACATTAAAAAGTCCAGGCAGGCAGGCATATTATTACAATATGCCAGTTGAATGGGTGCAAGCACTCATGGATAAGCCAGTATTAGCGCTTAATACACAAGCGGAACCAGCATTTTGGGCGCTACCAGCCAATCAATGGCCGTTTTTTATGCAAGTTGTACACCCTTATTTAAATAAAAATTGGACTTCATTATTATCAATTGCAACTAAATGGACCATTGCAGAGCCTAATAACAATGAAGCTTTGTTTTATCTTGCGGTCGCAGAATATGCTATCCATGACACAGTTAATGCAGAAACGCATTTACGACAAGTCACTGCGGCAAATGCGCAACATAGCCAAGCTATTTATTATCTTGCATTAATTGCGGAAGAAACAGGTAGACATATGGAAGCATTAACCAATATTGCATTATTGACCCAGTTAGATACTGAAGCTGCAGCCAAGCTAGAATCTGCCATTTATATTAAATAACCATATGCTGGTTTCAAAAAAAACACTAGTGTTAGTGATCGTATTGGCTGGTCTACCTGCTTTTTTTGGCGCCTGCACACAACAAGAAACGGAAGTGCCAGTGCAAATAGATACGGTATTGCAAACAGCGATTGAGCAATGCGGTGATATTACAGAAAGAGCTGCAGCTGATTTGGTTGCAATAGTCGAATTTCAACGACTAGAAATTATCGGTCGAAAAGCACGCGTTTTTAAAATGTGCATGCAAGATCATGGCTTTATTGAAAATCCAGTTTGGTTAAATTACAGTCAATCTGTTGCCCAAAAACTAGCCGAAAAAAATCATATTTCTGTGAATGAGGCACTAGAAAACCTAAGGCGCGCCAATATGATATTACCAATGGGAGAAGGCGATAGACCAAACTATTGGTTGAAAAATGGGGAAGCTACGCCCAACTCTTAAGCTTAGAACTTACAGCGCTGATTGATATAGCTAACTGAAAGCATCATCACTAAGCTAACGACAATAAATGTCTTGTTTGTATGGATATCGTTATCTGATTTATTTGTAATGACTGCTAAATCGTTAACATTTTTGCTGCATCGATAAGTTGGCTTGATAACTCAGCCAACTTCATATTCTTTTTGATCGCCATGCTGCGTAGCATGCTATAAGCCTCATCTTCATTGAGATTACGTTGTCGCATTAACATGTCTTTTGCACGCTCAACAACTTTTCGTTCATCCAACTTTTCATTCGCTAGCTTTAGCTCTTGTGTAAGTGGTTTCGTTTCTTCAAATCTTGCAATTGCCGCTTCTATCACTGGGGTTAACCTTTCGCTCGAAATCGTTCCTACTACATATGCACTCCCTCCCGCTTTAGTGGCCGCTTTAACGACTTCTTTATCACCATCTTGTAAATCATCACAACTGGTTTTGTATTATGTTGCGTTCTATCAAATAGTATCTAATACCGCCTAGCTTGGAGCTTGGGTATAGATAATCAGAATATCGAGTTCTTACTCTCAACATAGTGCCACTCAATTGATTCTGTTACACAATTACTAAGCAAATGACGTGCCAGAACAAAAAAATGTTCTGAGCACGATGGATAAGTGTTGAGAATCGTTTGTATCGCCAGCAAGCTGAGACCAACAGGGGCTCTAATTGCACAACATGAGTGCACATGCACCATGGAAGCGGATAACGACGAGAAAGATGCATGAGCATGCGCGTCTCTTTTAGAATATGATAAGCATGTCAAAAAAGCAGGCTTTAGTGCGTCTATATTTGCTGGGCTCAATATTGACTAATATTGCTAACGTAGTGTTAGCAAGGAGCTATGCCAATTGGCATTTCAATTTTGCAAAAAGAAACAGACTGGCCAGTCAATTCACTATGTTAGACTGCATTTTTACTATGAGTCGTTGTCCAAAATCAATGACGATTAACTCTTTGAATCAATATCACGGTAGGAAAAGCTTTAGGTAAGACTGTTAAATGCGCATGATAAAAACACCCCCTAATTCTAACGAGATTTGGTCATTGCCGGTTCGCAACGCTGATGTGTTGACATTGCGGGTTAATCGCAATATCGTGTTGACCTTGTTGATATCCATTCTGATTCATCTTTCTATGCTATGGATTTTTGCGCCTAAGTTGTTTTCTATAGGCACCCCAACGGCGGATGCGCCCCCATTAGAAATTACATTAGGGCCTCCACAAAAAGAACAAGTAGCACCAAGTGAGGCGGTTGAGCCGTCACCAGAGGTGATTCAACAAGTGCCGCTGGCACCTGCCAAGAAGACGCCAGCAAACCGCGCACCGCCTCAGCCAGCCCAACCAGCAGCGCCGGCTGTTAGTTTGGTTGAGCAATCTGATTTGTTTATTCCAAAAGAGAAAAAACTGAATAAAAAAATCCCCCAATTCCAACCGCCGGAAACACCCATTACCCCTTTGCCAGGCGAGGATATGCAAGCGTATATTAAAAGACAGCAGCAGGCTAAATTGGCAAAAGAGGGGCTATCAGAGCAGGATGTTGAGGCGGTAATTGCCAGTAATAATCCACAGAGCGAGGGTGATAAACGAGATGCGAAAATTAAAGAAAATCTGAATCTAGACGGGAAAAATGGCATCTTCGAGATTCGTTATTTAGGTCTTCGCAGCGCGCAGTTTAGTTTTAAGGGTTGGAAAAATAATATTAATACCGCACGCTTAGAAGTGTTTGATGTGTCTGCATCAGATGGTACGGAAATTAAGCGCGCAGTCATTAGAAAAATGATAGAAATTATTCGCCGTGATTATCAAGGTGATTTTAATTGGGAGTCGCATCGTTTGCGGCGTGTCATTACCCTTTCAGCAAGAGCAGAAGATACGGAGGCACTTGAAGCCTTTATGTTGCAAGAGTTTTTTGGGCCTGGAACACAAATTCGTTAATGATTGAGTGTCGGTGATTTATTTTGGCCCTAAGAAGTCACGTTTGCCAAGCTCGACACCATGATGGCGAAGCAAGTTATAGGTAGTGGTAACATGAAAATAAACATTGGGTTGTACCCAGCGTAATAGATAGTCTAGCCCAACAAATTCCCGTTTAGCATCACGCACCATCAATTCGATATGACGTGTTTCTGCACCATCTAATTGTTGCGGCTCAATACTTTCCAAAAAAGCAATGGTTTTGAGTAAACGCTGCTCTAGTGCTGCAAATGTCGTTTCATCATCTGCATACTGAGGCACAGGCATCCCTGCCAAACGTGCGCCTGCACCTTTGCTCATATCCGTTGCAATTTGCACTTGCCTGATTAATGGATACATGTCGGGTGCCAATCTTGCATTCAGTAATTCAGCATGATTAATATTGCGCGCATCTGCAAATCGCCTGCCTGTTTTGAGAATATGCAAACAATTGTTTAACGCCAGGATGAGTGGTGGAATACTAATGTCATACATATGTGCCATTTGAATGTGCCTTGTAGTGCGTTGATTACTGACAAAACTTTGCTTTGATGCGTAAAAACGTTTGCGTGAAAAGATTGCCATCTAGCTTGTAATGCTTGTGCAATGGCTGTTTAACCTCCCATTTTGCTGAAAGGCCAGCCGGAAACGTGACCAAATCACCAGCACCAAACGTAACGGGTGTTCCGCTATTGCCTTGGTGATCTAGCGGCGTAATCACACACGCACCAGCAATAATATAAGCAATTTCTTGCTCTGGAAAATACCAGTCAAAAACTGAAACTTCTTTTTCCCATGTTGGCCATTTTTTGACATTCAGCTGATCTAACTCAGCTTGCGATGGTTTATTTTTAACAGTGATTTGATGCATAATTTTCCAGTAAGCGTTACGGTTATAAAACATTGATTCTATCGTATTTAGTGGAGTTGCTGTAATTCTAACTGCCGTAGTTTGGGTGCTTTTTTAGCGGTAACAGCCACAACGCCTAACGTCATCAAGCCACCAAATATCACAGAAGGTATCAAGCCCATCAACCGCGCCATCACACCAGATTCGAAGGCGCCTAATTCGTTAGATGAGCCAATAAAAATACCATTAATGGCGGACACTCTACCGCGCATGCTATCGGGTGTCGCCAGTTGCATAATGGTACTGCGTAAAATGACCGAAACACCATCTAATGCCCCTGCTGCAGCTAAAATGATGGTCGATAACCAAAAAGAAGTGCTAAGTGCAAACGCAATCATGCACAGACCAAAGCCGGCGACCGCCGATAGCAACCATCGTCCAGCATGTAAATTAATCGGATTTTTAGTTAACCATAACCCTGTTAAGATGGCGCCAACCGCTGGCGCTGCCCGTAACATACCCAAACCTTCAGGACCCATTTGATAAATGTCATGTACAAAAGCGGGTAATAACGCCACCGCACCACCAAACAAAACTGCAAACATATCTAATAATTGCGCACCAAGTAAGATTTGGTTTCCCCAGACAAACCGCAAGCCTTCAGCAATACTCTTAAAAACAGGGTGGGCGTTTTTTGCTAAAGGCTCTGTAACAGAGAGCCGAAATAACGCAATGATTGCGCCCGCACAAAGCATTGCAGCTAAGCTATAAGCCGCAGTCTTATTGACAAAACCAACCAATAAGCCGCCAATGGCAGGACCAACAATTAAGCCAAGTTGGAACATGGCGCTACCAATGCTAGCGCCACGTGCAAAGGTTGCGCGCGGCACAATAATGGCAAATAAAGTATTGTAGCTTGGCGCAATAAATGCACGTGCAAAGCCAGTTAAGGCAACCGAGGCGTAAATCCAAAAAGTAACATTGCCACTAATGATGCCTTTTGAAACAATAGCAAGGGTTAACGCACTTAAGCATAATAATGCTGCGGCTAAAATGCCAAATAATCGGCGTGAATAATAATGATCAACAGCATGTCCAGCAAACAAAGCGCTGGAAAAATAAGGCACCACTTCTGCCAGGCCGATTAATCCCAATGCTAATGGGTCGTGTGTGATTTCATAAATATGCCAGCCTGCAACAACTGCCATGATTTGATAAGCCAATACCATTTGTACGCGAAATGCGAGCAACTTCGGAAAGGCATATTGATGGTTGCTAAAAAGTTGATTAATAGAAAGCAGCATGCGCGGATTATAAATTTAAATCTATCAAGTGAGTGTAACTAATTGTTGCTAGCGTTAAGACCATCACGGGCGTTGTAATTGTGTACAATGATTTGGTTAGCACAGTGAATAAGGTAGTAAGTATGCGCAAGCATATGGATGAGCCGTCGTTGACCTAGTGTGACTCTGCCGATATAGATTAGGCGTGCTAACCCCAATTGAAAAATAGCTTAAAGATAGCCATGACAACAGATTTATTTTCGGAACAAATGGAGTCGAAAGTTGCGCTTGCCGATGGTGCTTATTGGTTGCGTGGTTTTGCCTTGGCAGAAGCCAATGCCCTTTGTGCGCTACTGCTAGCGCATTTTAAAACACATCCACCGCAACAGATGATGACACCGATGGGTTACAAGATGTCGGTGCATACCACCAGTTTTGGCGCATTTGGTTGGGTTGCAACAAAGCAAGGTTATGGTTATGCAACTAAAGATTTGCATTCGAATCAGTCTTGGCCAGCAATGCCAGATTTGTTGCTAGATTTGGCGAAGCGCGCTGGTGAACAAGCAGGCTATGCTGATTTCATGCCTGATAGTTGCTTAGTGAATGTGTATGGCATTGGCGACAAAATGGGGTTGCACCAAGATAAAGATGAGGCTGATTTTAGTCATCCAATTGTGTCGGTTTCATTAGGGCTACCAGTAACATTTCAATTTGGTGGGCTAACACGAACGACAAAAACCTTGAAAATACCCCTTATTCATGGCGATGTCGTTGTTTGGGGAGCAAGTAGTCGACTATATTATCATGGGGTGCTGCCATTAAAAGCCGCTACTCATCCGTTATTAGGCCGCAGACGGATTAACTTAACTTTTCGTAAAGCAGGTAAAATGTGATTTTTAGTTTTTATTTAAACAAATCGCATGCAAGTTAATTTGGCTGAGGCCGTTGCTTTACTCAAGCGTGGCCATGTGGTGGCAATGCCGACCGAGACCGTTTATGGCCTCGCTGCTGATGCGCGTAACGAAGACGCCTTACGTGAGATTTATCGGATTAAACAGCGCCCTGCCGATAACCCTTTAATTGTGCATATTGGTTCAAGTGATCAAGTGCTTGATTGGGCAGAAACGTTCCCTCCATTGGCGCAACAGTTGGCCAATGCATTTTGGCCTGGGCCACTGACGTTGGTATTACCAGCAAAATCAACGGTTTCTATGATTGTACGTGCTGGCGAGCCAACCGTTGCTTTGCGTGTGCCTGCGCATCCAATTGCACAAGCGCTTTTACAACAAACGGGTTTAGGTTTAGCCGCCCCGTCAGCCAATAAATACACGCAATTAAGCCCAACAACAGCCAAGCATGTGGCGGATGGCTTAGGTGAGCATATCCCCTTGCTAGATGGCGGTGCTTGTTTAGTGGGTATCGAGTCTACTATCGTTGCAGTAGATGGTAATCAGTGGCAATTATTACGTTTAGGGATGATTACCGAAATGGACATAGTATCTGTCGCCGGCGTAAAAGCGACACCAAAGCCTATATTGCCGAAGGCGCCGGGACAGCATTTGTTACACTATTCGCCACAAACGCCAATAGAATTGTTTATTTCTAGAGCAGCGTTAATGCAAGCGGCTCTTCTTGAAAAGCATTGTGCCGCACTGCTATTGGGCGAAGGTGAAATCCCCAATGCCAAAACCTTTAATGTGCCGAATAACCCTATTGAAATGGCAGAAAAGTTATATGACGTTTTGCATCAAATGGATGCCTTAAAAGTAGCGAAGTTATTGATAGAAAGCCCACCAATATCGCCAGAATGGTTGGCGATTCACGATCGTTTAAGTCGTGCTTCACATAAAACGCAGTAAAAACTGCTTGTCATCAACGACAAAAGCGAGTATTTTCGGTAGCACTCAGTCGTGTACGCTTGGAGTGCTTAAATGGATAATAAGTATGGTTTGGGAAGTACAAAAGTGGCACAAGTGCATCATGATGCACATCACAAAGAAGCACCAGCATTACATCCTACAACATGTAAGTTTTGTGGCAGTAAAGAGTTAACATTAAGCCCCACTATGCATGATCATCTTTGTCACGCATGTGGAGAATGGCAAAATGACGTGCCGCAGGGCTATTCTACAGGTCGTAGCAGTGATTATTAAAAATGGTCGTTACAGGCCAATGTGACCTCTTCAGTGCATGCTAAGCCAATCATCGCTGCCGGATGTTTTGGATGTATTACTAACGCCTGCTCGAAGTATTGTTTGGCTTTTGTTAGGTGATGCATTTTTTCTTCTGCAATGCCTGCGTAGTATAAAGCTTCTGCTGAAGTAGGCTCGCTTTGCAACCAAAGTTGGGCAATGTCGTGCACTTCATCCCATTTTTCGTTTTTAAAAGGCTGTACAACCCGCATAAAGAAAGGGCGTTGCGCTTCTGGTGCATCCCAAAATGGCAAGATATCTGTTTCCATTGAGGTGATATCAGGCTGTTTTAATAATGTCTTTATCCATTTAACAGGAATATTGTAATAATAAGCGTGCTTGCCAGGACTTTTAAATGTGCTAATGGCAAGTAGCTTACCATCGACATCAAATATCGGGCTGCCACTTGCGCCCATCACAAAAGAGGCGTCGGTACGAATGATGTGACTATCATCAAATGGATAAATTGCCTTAATTTTGCCTTCGGTATATTGTGGTTTTGGTGGCCCGCCTGGAAAGCCAATAGAAAAAACATCCTGTTCATATTGTAAGTGTTCAGAGTCACCAAGTTCAACCGGTGTCAAATCGGCATATTGAAAACGTAAAATGCACAAATCATGCTTCCAGTCAGCTTTAAGCGCAACGGGCGTGTGCGTATTGCCATATTTAGTGATGCTAACACCAGTGCTATTGGCCAATACATGGCAATTGGTGGCGATTAAGTCTGGGCTAATCGCAACACCAGTGCCAACTCCATATCCCCCTGTTTTAGTGCCAACATGCACTTTCACAACAGATGCTTTGAGTTTAAAACTCAACTCATTGCGTGGTTCGGCAAGCAGGTGGCCATGTATAAAAATCAATAAGAAAAAGGCAATAAAGTGATGTATCTTCATGGTCTCGAAATAGTCTCGAATTAACAAAAGTAAATGCTTAATGACCTCAGTAAATCAATTTTTACATCCTATCGATATACTTAAGCACAGCAAATAATTTAACAAAATTATACCAATGGGGGTGAAACAGACAATAAAGCCTTGTAGAATAGACAACTAATGGATAAATGAAGTCAAAACTATGTTAATACAATCAGAAATTGTCGATTTAAATACCCCAACTGGCATCATGCGAACCTATATCCATAGACCAACACATAATAAAAAAGTGCCAGCGATTTTGTTTTATTCAGAAATCTTTCATCAGACTGGTCCCATAGAGCGTGCTGCCAAAATGATGGCAGGTCAAGGATATGCCGTGCTTGTGCCTGAGGTATTTCATGAATTAAACCCGATTGGCACTGTTTTGGGTTATGACGATGCTGGTCGTGACAAAGGTAATGCTGATAAATCAGCCAAAGATGTACAGGGTTACGACACTGATAATCGTGCGATGATTGAATTTTTAAATACGCAAAGTTGGTATGACGGTTATTTGGGTGCAATGGGCTTTTGTATCGGTGGCCATTTGGCTTTTCGCGCCGCTCTGCAGCCAGAAGTAAAAGCAACAGCCTGCTTTTATGCGACTGATTTGCATACTAATATTATTCCAAACAAACCAAATCAACATAGCATGGATCGCTTAGGAGATATCAAAGGCGAACTGATGATGATTTGGGGCAAACAAGATAACCATATTCCTACAGCTGGACGTATGATGGTCTACCAAAAACTAACCGATGCTAACTTGTCCTTTTCATGGCATGAGTTTAATGGGCAGCATGCGTTTATGCGCGATGAAGGCGAACGTTATGACCCTCAATTAGCAGCAACAGGCTATCAGTTAGCCACACAAATGTTTTGTAACACACTAAAGTAGTAAACATCGCAAGCTTGCGCCACAAGCAATAGCTTAATTATTAATTTAAATTATCAATTTAAAGAAAGAGTATTGGAAAAATGACCACAAAAAACGCTGATATTGGCCTGATTGGCCTTGCCGTAATGGGGCAAAACCTCGTATTGAATATGGCAGATCATGGGTATAACGTAGCTGTCTATAACCGAAGTACCGATAAAATGAAAGAGTTTATCGAGTATTGCAAAAAAAATGAACCATCACATGCTAATGTAATTGGACACGCGGACTTAGCTACGTTTGTACTCAGCATTAAACGCCCTCGTAAAATTGTTCTCCTTGTTAAAGCAGGTACGGCAACTGATTTAACAATTAACGCATTACTACCGTTCTTGGAAAAAGGCGACATCATCATTGATGGTGGTAATGCATTATGGACAGATACCATTCGTCGCGAAAAAGAGCTCAGAGCAAAAGATATCGAATTTATCGGCTCAGGTGTATCTGGTGGTGAAACAGGGGCGCGGTTTGGTCCTTCATTAATGCCATCTGGCACGCGCCAGGCTTGGGCTTCGCTAGAGCCAATTTGGACAGCCATTGCAGCGAAAGTTGACCCTGCAACGGGTCAGCCACTAGAAGGTGGAGAACCAGGCAAGCCTGTGGTTGGCGGTTTCTCTTGTGCTGAATACATTGGCCCTGATGGTTCAGGACACTATGTAAAAATGGTGCATAACGGTATTGAATATATTGATATGCAACTGATTTGTGAAGCTTACTGGCTCATGAAACACTTACTAGGTATGAAGTCTGATGAGATTGGTAAAGTGTTTGAAGAGTGGAATAAAGGTGAGTTGTCTAGCTTCTTAATTGAGATTACCGCAGATATCTTGCAGCAAAAAGATCCAATGTCTAAAGAGTTTTTAGTAGACATGATTCTCGATACGGCAGGTCAAAAAGGAACAGGCCAATGGACAGCAGCGAACGCACTTGAGTTGGGTGCGCCGGCGAATGCGATTGCTGCGGCTGTTTATGCGCGTGCACTTTCAAGCGTGAAGGAAGAGCGTGTTGCTGCAAGTAAGATTCTAAAAGGACCTAAAGTAACAGCAATTCCAGATTCTGAGAAAAAAGCAACAATCGAAGCGATTAAAAACGCGCTTTATTGTTCAAAAATCTGTGCTTATGCCCAAGGTTTCCAACTAATTGATAAAGCACAAGTGGCTTATAACTGGAAACTTAATTTTGGTGAGATTTCTCAAATTTGGCGTGGTGGTTGTATCATTCGCGCACGTTTCTTGCAAAAAATTACTGATGCTTATTCACTTAATTCACGTCTGAAAAACTTGATGTTAGACCCATATTTCACTGAAGAGATGAACAAAGGACAAGAAGGTTGGCGTAAAGTGATTGCATTGGCTGTGACCAATGGCATCCCCGCACAAGGTTTTGCAGCTGCTTTGGCGTATTATGATGGTTATCGTAGTGCAGATTTACCAGCAAACTTGTTGCAAGGTCAACGTGATTACTTTGGTGCGCATACTTATGAGCGCAAAGATAGACCGCGCGGTGAGTTCTTCCACTTAGATTGGCCAGAGCCGGGTCGTCCGCAGATTGCTATTGATTAATCAACGGTAATTTGCACTTACTAGAAGAGAGGGTGACTAAGGTCATCCTCTTTTTTTATACTTTTTTATTTTTACGTGCGTATTAAACGCAATCGCAACTTGCTTCTACATAACGATGGAACTGATTAGTTTCTTTTAGTTTCAGCAGGCGCTTATCTTCTGAGTTGTTTAGTTCTTTGGCTTTTTGCTCAATCGTCTCTTTATCTGACGATGTTTTGTTGCTATCTGCATGGTTAACAGCTTGATTCATGGTGCTTTTTCCTTTTGGGAGTTAAATGTACTGAAATTTTGTTTCGGTACATGGGTTTATATATACTTCTACGTCTGCAATAACGTTGAGTGCAAT
This sequence comes from Methylophilaceae bacterium, assembly GCA_018398995.1. Classification (NCBI taxonomy): domain Bacteria; kingdom Pseudomonadati; phylum Pseudomonadota; class Betaproteobacteria; order Nitrosomonadales; family Methylophilaceae; species Methylophilaceae bacterium. Next base: position 1,184,474 of record CP073759.1, read on the forward strand.
CTAGCAAGATAGTTCGTATTTGTGAACAGTCATCGTAAACAAATCATTAAAATCATTAGGTTTTATGCATTGATATTCAAATTTGTTGCGAAATTGAAACAAATGCCCATCGCGTTTCATCACGCTTGGTGTTAACGTTTTTAACAGAATGTGATTGAATGCTAGTTATAATAGATTCGTGATGTGAACAATTGATGATGCGGGAGTGTCTTTTTTAATATGCAGATAATGGTGAATGGAGCTGTTAAACATTTTGATGTGGGTCAGTTGACGGTTGCTCAGCTACTCAGTGAATTACGGTTTACAGGAAAACGGATTGCAGTTGAGTGTAATGGTGAAATTGTACCGAAAAGCCAATATGCGCAAGCCATGGTGCAAGATGGCGATACGTTAGAGGTAGTTGGCGCAGTTGGTGGTGGTTAAAATAAAACGGATAGAAAATAAATATGACAGATCAGTTAGTAATTGCAGGAAAGACCTATGGTTCACGGCTGTTAGTGGGCACAGGTAAGTATCAAGATTTTCAAGAGACGCGCGCGGCGATTGATGCCAGTGGTGCACAGATAGTGACGGTAGCCATCCGTCGAACCAATATAGGCCAAACCGTGGGTGAGCCATCGCTATTGGATTACTTGCCACCAGAAGAGTTTACCTATTTACCTAATACTGCAGGCTGTTATACGGCAGATGATGCAGTGCGTACATTGCGCTTAGCGCGCGAATTGTTGGATGGACATAACTTGGTTAAATTAGAAGTATTAGGCGACCCTAACACCTTATATCCTAATGTGATTGAAACCATTGCTGCCGCTAAAACGCTGGTCAAAGAAGGCTTTGATGTCATGGTTTATACGTCAGACGATCCGATTATTGCAAAACAACTAGAAGACATTGGCTGTTGTGCGGTTATGCCTTTAGCGTCATTAATTGGTTCCGGTATGGGCATTTTGAACCCATGGAATCTAGAAATCATCATCGATAATGCAAGTGTGCCTGTGCTGGTGGATGCCGGTGTTGGTACAGCGAGTGATGCGGCGATTGCCATGGAATTAGGTTGTGCTGGAATTTTAATGAATACGGCAATTGCAAGCGCCAATCAACCCATATTAATGGCATCGGCAATGAAAAAAGCAGTTGAAGCTGGTCGAGAAGCTTATTTGGCAGGTCGTATGGCTAAAAAGTTATACATGGCAAGCCCAAGTTCACCAACGACAGGGATGATAGCTTAATGACAACACAATATCGATTTTCCGTTCAAGTAGAAACGGCGTATTTAGAGGACCAGTCTAGCGAAGAAGATAACCGTTATGCTTTTGCTTATACCGTCACGATTATCAATACCGGTAGCGTGGCGGCGCAACTGATTAGCCGTCACTGGATCATTACTGATGCAGATAATCACCTGCAAGAAGTAAAAGGCTTAGGCGTCATTGGTGAGCAACCTTTGCTTCAGGCTGGTGAGACATTTACTTATATCAGTGGCACCGTGCTCAATACCCCAGTAGGCCAGATGCATGGTAGCTATCAAATTGTTGCGGTTGATGGTACATCATTCGAGGCAACGATTGCGCCCTTTACCCTTGCAGCCCCAAGAGTGCTTCACTAATAAAGTGTTTGATTGACTATGCAAAAAATAAGCTTATTTATATGCGTGATGTTGATGACAGTCGCTTGCTCAAAACAAGCCGTAAAACCAGCACCTACTCCTGCCGATAAAGCGCGCGTTGAAAAGCCAGTAACTGAAAAGCCTGCGTCTGAACAGCCAACCACTGATCAACAGCAACACGTCACGCCAACAGAGGAGATTGCACAATATACCTTGCTAAAACCAGCCAACTGGCAAGATTTAGATGGTCTGTTGCAAGATAATGTGACTGATGCATGGCCAGCTTGGCTGCAAAGCTGTATGCGCTTGGGTAAAAAAGAGCACTGGAAAGCCGCATGCGACACCGCACAATTAATGAAACAGCCAAATAATGCGGCGATTATTGATTATTTTTCAAATTACTTTGATGTTTATCGCGCTTACAACGAAGATGGCACCTCAACTGGCACAATAACTGGATACTACCAACCGCTTTTAAATGGCAGCAAAACGCAGTCAACACAATATCCTTATCCCTTGTATCGTGAGCCAGCAGATTTAATCACGGTTGAATTGGCCGAGGCTTATCCTGAGCTAAAATTTAAACGAATAAGAGGTAAGCTCGAAGGTAAAAAGTTGGTGCCCTATCGCACACGGGCAGAAATTGATACCAAGCCGTCACCATTAGCGGGTGATGAATTATTTTGGATAGACGACATCATTGATGTGTTCTTTTTGCAAATACAAGGCTCAGGCGTCGTGCAATTAGACAATGGCGAGCAAGTGCAAGTGGGCTATGCCAACCAAAATGGCTATCCTTATAAATCAATTGGACGCCTTTTGGTAGAACAAGGTGAGCTCACCTTAGATAAAGCTTCCATGCAAGGTATTAAAAATTGGGCGCGTAATCATCCAGATAAGTTACAGCATTTGCTCAATAGCAATCCCAGCTATGTGTTTTTTAGAGAGTTACCAGCAGGTTTGCCTGGACCATTAGGCGCATTAAACGTGCCGATTTTCGCAGAGCGAAGCGTTGCCATCGACCCAAAATTTATTCCGTTAGGCGCGCCCATTTTCTTATCCACCACAGAACCAAACAGCAACAAACCACTCAAGCGCTTAATGTTGGCACAAGATACCGGTGGTGCGATTCGCGGTGGCGTCAGAGCTGATTTCTTTTGGGGTGCGGGTGATGCGGCTGGCGCTAAGGCAGGGTCGATGAAACAACAGGGCGAGATTTGGGTGTTGTTGCCTAAGGGGTTTGTGGTTGGGGAGTAGGTATGAATGGCTTCTTATTTGCAGTTCGATAGATAGAGATAATTCGTTTATTTAGCGTTAGGTAACGATATATGGAAGAAAAATATATATATTACCAAGAGTCAATCACTTGCTTAAACAGAGCATTGAGAACCATCTGTGAACTGGAAGCTATCCCACCAGGAACTCAAGTTTGGGCTATGGCGTATAGAATGACAATTATCGAATACTGTAAGCCGTTTAAAAAATCTCGAGGAATAATTACTGCGAAACTCAAAATGCTAGAACCTCAGTTTAGTTCAGAAATGAAAGAGATTCATGACAAGCTTATATCTTTAAGGGATACAGTTTTAGCTCATTCAGATTTAGGGTCGATTGATGCAAAAATTGTGTACTGAGAGAAAAATCAGCCACTCATAATAAAAAATGCATTACCGAATTTTCTCAGTCTAACTAAATATCAAAGAAATGATTGAGTTTGTATTAGATGATTTTTATGGCAAAGAGGCAGACTATGCGCCTAAATCTACTCCGGTAGATTAGCGTAGCGCTATCCGCCGGTTGAGTATTGATTAACTATTCACCAAGTCGGGGGTAGCCCGACAGCTAGTCACTTTTCACAACCGACTTACCGCTTGAGCGGTTAGCGAGGTTGGGGACGCCCCTTGCGGGTGCTATAACGTATTTGGTTCACAAGGTATCTCTTTTAAGTAGCCTTCCTTTTCGCCTTTAGGCGAGTTACTTTCTTTTGCTTGTGCCAAAGAAAGTAACCAAAGAAACACACACCCTGCTATCAAGCCCTTCGGGTCCCTTGCGTTGCTCAACAAAATAAGCGACTGCGGAACTCGCCCTAACAGACCACACAAATCATGGTCTGTCGCGGTGCTCAAACAGTCCTCGCCTTCATCTTATTTTGTTTGCGCTACTCAGCTTGATAAAGGGGGATTTAAGAACCTCAAAAATTAAAGGCGCCATTGGCGCCTTTAATTTAATACATAAAAACAAAAATTACTTGTTCATTACGTACATTGTAACTTCAAAACCGAAACGCATTTCAGTAGCTGCTGGTGTTGTCCACATAGTAATTCTCCTTTTGTTTAAATTCGTAAGCTATTGCATTACGTAGGAAAGATATTACTGCTAGGCTAAAAAAACACCGTGTCTAATCTACTTAAAAGCAAGTCATGATTTTCATTAGATTGTGTTAACTGCTAGCTTTGATGCGTTTGATGAGTTTGTTGATGCCTTTGCGACCGATGGTGCGTTTCAGTTTGACTTTACAGTCGTAGGCTAAGAAAGCCATTTTTGCTGAGCGATCAAACTGTTTGCCATTTAATCCCAAATAAATTTGCATAAAGCGTTCACGTCCTGCTTGATGCAGTTTATGACAAGCGCGAACAAGATCGGCCAGCCTGTATTGCATGGGGAATGGTGATGTTTCTAGTGCACGAAGTCGTGCGGTATCAATTAACGAAAAGTGGAGTTGGTTATGCTCATCTTGTTTAACCAAAATATTACCACCCGAAAAGTCTCTAAAGAAAATAAATCGTCCGTGCATGATGTGACAAAATTGCGCAAATTGTTTGTAGACTTCTTCAGGTGTTAACCCATGGTATGTCTGTTCACCTCGTGCAAAAGCAGCAAATATTTCACCAATACTGAAGTGGGACTCTACGTGTTCGCAAATATAAAAATTTTGCTTGAGCGTGTTATCGCCCACTTTTTCGAAGTAGGCGATTGGTTGTGCGGTACCGATACCGCGTCTTAATAACTCAATTGCACCATTCCAGCTGCGTCTGGCTTTGCTCGGTTTAAAACGATCAAGTAATGTTTTGTGTGGATACATTTTGATAGGCTGTTTAACAGTCAGTTTGGCCTGTGCGTTTCTAGGGTCTTGGATTGCCCAAATAGCATTACGGGCATGACGCAATGATTGTGATTTATCCGGCGCAGTCAGCTTGTCTGGGTGCAGCCCGTCTATCAGTTGTTTGGCTTGGTTAGCATCGTTTGCTAACACTAAACCGCTCCAGCCATCTTGGTTGAATCTAAAATATTGTAAATTGTGTATGTGAGGATACATAGCGACATGATGCGCCACACTTGGTTTTGCTAGAACGGTAATGTTGTCGTTTGCTTCCCAACATAAATAAATAGGTGATTCGGAAATAAATTCGTTATTTCTGTTTAGCGGACTTCCATCACGATCTAGTATTTTTGCAGATTTTAACGACGCCTCACTGTAGATGTCAGCAAGATAAGCCACTTTACCGTTTGTTGTCCAGGCGATATGATATTGGATATTGCCTTGGGTAAAATGGTGAATTTCTAAATGTTTACCGTTGGCAATGGCGGCTTGATAGCGCGCACCATTAAATTTTTTAACCAGGGTTTGCATGGCATCAAAACTAGGATGTCGCTTGTATTGCGCTAATTCACCATCTGCTGATTGATAATGGCTGATGCGCTCTAACTGCGGATACTCAGCGTCGGTTAAGCCATCGTTGATTAGCCCTTCACGATGACAGATTAGCGCACCCCAGTTGGCATGTTGTAAGGCGCCTGAAGCAGCTAATAAGGTGAAATAGCGTGTTAAATAATCTGCTTGCTTTTGTTCACCATCTGGCAGGATGCGTTTAATACGATAAATCGCCCAAAATGCGGCGGACGAGATCGTTTGCGCAACGCCAAAATCATGTCCGATTTTTTGCAATAGACGTGCTTTTTTGATCAAATTGAATTTGAATACCCGTGTCCAAATATATTTAAAAACACGATGGTCATTGCGTTCTGGCTCTATTACGCGTTCTACAAATAGATTGTCGGTATGTATATCGGGTAATTGGTTTTTAGCTTGTAAGATCTTGAGTAGACTAATGTTATACATGGGTTCAAAATCTTGGACGTTAGGGCCTAGTAAGGGTATGTTGTACGATTTAATGGCTTTATAGGCAATCTCCCAAGCAATTAAAAAGCCATGAATGTGATAGCCTGCCCAGCGCTTGCGATTAATGGTGTTGCCAATTTCTATTTGTTTAATCGATGCACCATATCGGTTGAGTACTGTGGTTAAAAATTGCTGCCAGTGTGTTTGTTCCTGCTGTTCATGCATATTTTTTGCGGCATCAAACGGTGCGATTAGATGTAAGGTAATTTCAAACCCTTCTGTGATGAGTCTTTGTAAAAAACGCGCATTGAAGCTATCCAAATCATGGTAAGTAAAATCTAGCCGCACATGCTCAATACCTAATACTTTCAATTGATGAATGATATAACTATCTGTTTCGATATTGGCGTTTGAAGCGACGCAAATACCTAAAAAATTGTTCGGAATAACATGGCCATTAGCTGGTGGTAAGTGTGCGTTGCGAAGGTAAAAGCCACCTTTTAGCAGATATACCAAGGTGTTTAGCAGCATTTGCTTGATAAATGGCGCATGTTGTTTTGTTGTCATTTCACGGGCCTTTGTAAGTGATTAAAATGAGGCGTGACGGACGAAGTGGGTGTTGATTTCATCTTTGACTGAAGCAATTAAATAACCATTATAAATGTGAAATGATAAAACATGGAGTCTGCCTTATTTGTGCTTACGAATACAAGTCCAAGCTAAAAACCGTGATAAAAAAACCGGTTGACGCATGCACAGGATAATCATGAAGATGGCGCTTAACATGGAGGTGACTAAAAACAATTGTGGAATGTTAAAACCCAGGCTAAAAATACAGAGTGAAAATAAGGCAGAAACCACCATAAATAAGGCATTCATTATATTGTTGGCTGCAATAATTCTAGATTGGTGACTTTTTTCTAATGGGCATTGAATAAAGGTATATAAGGGAACAATGTAGAAACCGCCAAATATACCAATCAATAGTATATCTAATAGCAAATGCAGATGCGTGAAACTGGACAGAAAATACAGATAAGAATGCGCTATTGTGGGCGCTATTGCGGTTGAAACGTGCGTGCTAGTCGCATATAAATCAATACCAAATAGGGTAATACCAATGCCACCAAACAGTACAAGTCCAAGTTCAATGCGGTGATTTGATAGTTTTTCACATAAGAGTGAGCCAATGCCGATACCCATTGAAAAAACAGACAGCATTAAAATAAAGACACTCTCATCACCGTAAAGGGTGAGTTTTGCAAAGTTGGGCAATTGTGCCAGTAAAGTAGCGCCAAAAAACCAAAACCAAGAAATGCCAATAATAGCTAACCAAAGAGATTGACGTTGCCAAACAAATGTTAGATTACAGACGGTTTCTCTAAATAGGTGCCAGTTGATGGCTAGTTTAGGATCGACGGCAGCCGTGGCTGGCACGCTGCGGCTGCACCAGTAACCTATCATGGCTAATGTAATAATAGATAGACTAATGTTGAATTCGCGATGACTGTGCATGGCGAGCCAAGCACCTAATATTTGACCTAATAGAATAGCAATAAAGGTGCCTGTTTCGATCATACCATTACCGCCTAATAGCTCATCTTCATGCAATTGTTGTGGTAGATAGGCGTATTTAACTGGCCCAAAAAGTGCTGATTGCGCACCCATCATAAAGAGTGTACTAGCCAGCAAAAGCATGCTGTGCATCAAAAATCCAATACTGGCAATCAACATGATGATGATTTCACATGCTTTTACTATTCGGATGAGTTGTGATTTTTCAAATTTGTCGGCAATTTGCCCAGCAGTGGCCGAAAATAAAAAGAAGGGGAGGATAAATAAGCCCGGCAGAAGCGTGGCCATCGTTGTTGCGTCTATGCTGGTGAGTTGGTTGGTACGAAAAACAACCAAGGTAATCAATGCCGTTTTAAAGACATTGTCGTTAAAAGCGCCTAAGAATTGGGTCAAGAATAATGCCCTAAACCGTTGCGCTTTAAATAGTTGGAATTGATTACTCATGGATTAGTTGTATAAAGCGAATTGCCTGTCAGCCTATGGTTCCTATAGCGAAGCAGTTTATCATCCCTAGCCCATCTTGTTTAAGCCATTCACAGTTTTGGAGAAATCAATGAGGTGCTTCAAAGGTGGCAAGTGCATTTAAGACGAGCATCGATTAATGCCGTTGCAATGCACTATTGAAAGTTGATTTTACTATAGCCGAGCAATGTGCCTGTCGCAAAAGCGGTATCGATTAATGCTGTTTGATAATCACTAATCGCCCGAATTTCTTTTATTTGCGCATCTCCCAAGCGCGTTAATGCTTCTAATACTTCTGTCATGGTTCTGAGACCTTCATTGAACTGCTTCAGCTCGGCCTCATAGTTAATACCAGCAATTAAGACTTGTTGTCTGGCGGCTAATATACGTTGCCAGTCTTGGTCTACTTTATCTAAAGCGTCATAAATTTCTCTTTTGACTGTGAGTGTTTGCAACGCTTTTGTTGTCAGTCGTTGTAATCGCTGTTGAACAGCATTTTCTAGTTTTGCTTTTCTTGCCTCATTTGTGAACGGCATTTCAAACTTAAACCCAATTGACCAATCACTGAAGTTGCCGTCAAGCACATTGCGATAGGTATTGTTGAAACTATTCGTGGTATTAGACAGCGCGCCATATTGATAATCTAAGGTAAACAGAGGTAGCGTTTGGTTTTCTAAATAATTAATATTGATGGCATCAGCAGCCAATTTCACTTCTTGTTGTAGTAACTCGAGACGATTAGACAAAGCATCTTGTAACAACTGATTTCTATTGAATTGGTACTTGACTAAACTAGGTTGTGTTTTCGGAATGATAATCTGTTCGGTCGTTTCGTTGATATCATTGGTAAAAAAATGAATTTGCCGCTGCGCTAATTTTAAATTTGTTTCTGCAATAATCAATGCTTCCATTCTGTCAGCAACACCAATTTCTGCACGATTGATTTCTATTGTAGCGGTTAACCCTTCATTTACTCTGCGTTTCACCATCTCTAAATTTTGATTAGCGTATTCGTATTGTTGACGGCGAATATCTAAATTACCCCATGCTTCATACAGCTCCCAGTAGGCTTTATCAATGATGGCCACAATACGCATGCTTTGTAAGCGTGTTTTAACGTCTTCTTCTTGCCTATTTAAGCTGGCGATATTGATGCTCGCTTCATTGACGCGGACGCCAGCATTTCTTAACAACGGCTGGCTGAATGAAAATTGTAAGGCGCTACGGTACTCTTTACTATCTGTTAGGCCTTCACTCATCTTTCTTTGTAGCGGAGAACTCAATGTAACCGTACCGCCCGTCCTGAGTGGCACCATCACACCAGCTTCTGCATCAAGATATCTTGATTGTTGCTCTAGCACATTTAATTTAACATTTTGATTATTTAACGCAGGGTCGCTGGCCGTAAACTTAACACTATCAGATGAAAAGCCCGGCAAGTCTGTTTCAACCAGTTTTGCATAAGCAAAAATAATATTATCAAATTTGGCTTCTTCCTCTCTCACGATAGTTTGGGCAAGGGTTGGTTGAAAATTGATGATTTTAATTTCTAAGTTATTCATCAGCGCTTTTTGCCTGATATCTGCAATAGAAACAAATTGACCACTTTCTTTGAGTAAATTTGGATTGATGCCATCAGGGTTGTCTGGACGATCAAAAGGGATGAGTGCCTTTTGTATATCAATGGTCAGTGGCTTTGTTTGCTGGATTACTTTTTTTTGTTTTTCAATTTCAGATTGCAAACTAGTTGGCGGCTCAATACTATAAGTTTCTGGCGAAAAAGTATTGTCAGTGCTCAACTGTTTATCAACACGTAATTGCACTGCTTTATTTGCAGCTAAGGCAATGTTAGTCTGTGCAAAAAAAAATAGCGCTAATAAGCATATGATGACGTTCATCGTTGACAACATGCGGATTATCATCATTTCTTAATCAATACTTCTTCTTGTGGAATACGCGGTGGGAATCCATTTAATATACGCCAAATTTCGTAACCAATCGTCACTCTGTCTAGCAGGATCCAACCTTTAGCACTAATGCCTTGTTTTAGAAATCTAGCAGATGGCCATTCACTAGTAGAGGGCACTATCATGACACGAAAATTGCCGCTACCATTATCCGTTGGGTCAACAAAAGCGACTTTACCTGGAAATGTACCAAAGCCTATATTAGACCAACCCGCAACCTGTATCGCTGGCCATCCCTCAAATTCAAGGCGCACCTCGCTACCTTTGACAATTAACGGCGCATCTCGACCATCAACCCACAACTCAACTGAGCGCTCTTCTGTGTCAGGCAAAATGACCAATAGCGGTTGTCCTTGTGAAATAACCTGTGATTGAGAGTTAACTGGCAACCTATAAATCGTGCCATCTCTTGGTGCGACAATGCGCTGCATACTTTGGCGAGATAAGCTCACTTCAGAACTGGCAAGACTATTTTGGCTATCGGCCAACTCGCCTTTGATTTTATTAATGACACCATTATTTGATTCTAGTGTCGCCTGAGTGTCAGCTTTAATTTGCTCAATTTCTACTTTTGCAGATTGCGCTTCTGCCTTGGCTGATTGGTATTGCGCGCGCGCACTATTTAAATTGCGGGTTGCAATAATATGGTCTCGTTCTGCCACCTCAACATCGCGTTTAGATACGAGACCATCTTGCAATAGACGTTGCAAGCGATTGATTTGTTGCGTTGCAGCATCTACAGTTGCTTCTGATGCGCTGATAGCCTCTGAAGCGGCTAAGATTTTTTGGTTTGCAACATCTAATTTGAATTGTGATGATGCAATTCTAGCATCTTGAGAGTTGAGCAGATTCTGTTGTTGTATTTGATATGTTTTAAGTTCTTGTTCTTTTGCTAATAATTTATCTTTTAAGTTATCGCGTTGATACTCTAATCGATCTTTAAATTGTGCATCAATATCACTAATCTCAATTAATACATCGCCCTTCTTCACTTTTGTGCCCTCTTGCACATGCCATTTGGTAATGACGCCCCCAACGGGTGCATCAATTGTTTGCGTTCGCTCAGCTGGCGAATAAGCAGTTACTTTGCCAAGTGCGGTGACGTTTTGTTGCCAAGGCAAAAATAAAGTCAGAAAGGGGAATACGAAAAAAAACATAGCGAGATACTTAATTGACTTCTCTACCCTAGCAGGGGTTTTTGCCAAATGTAAACTGTTAGATGTCATACGATTAACCCACATCCAAATTTAAGTTTAATGTGTTATCAAACTGGTCAGCAATACGCGCAATTCTTGTCGTAACAATCAGCAACCAATTTTCTTGATGTTGTTTAAGAAGAGTAAGGATTGTATCAAGCTCTTCAGCTGTCAGTGCGTCTAGCAAGCCATCAATAATGAGTATATCTGGTTCACCAATTACTGCCCTAGCTAACATCAACCTTTGCATTTGTGTGGTTGATAGCGGGGCGCCAAAAGCAGTAAGCTTGGTATCGATACCATTTTCGAGTTTCGCAAAATCATTACTTAAGCCTAAAGTATCTAGCACTTGATGAATTCGATTGATAGGAATGTCTCTGCCAAGCGTTAAGTTGTCGAGTATAGAGCCATCAATGATTTCTATTTTATTCGCTAAACCAATTTTACTTCTGTATGGATTTAATTTAAGTTGTCTTAAATCGATGCCATTGACATGAATAAAACCTTTATCGGGTGAGCGAAGGCCGGTAAGCAATGCTACCAGTGCCGACTTTCCTGAGCCAGAAGCACCCAGTATGGACAGGCTCTGACCTCTAGACAATTGAAGAGTAATATCTTCCATCAGAGGCATTTTTGGGGTGAAAGAAAAGGCAACCCCTTCAAGATTAACATCACGATACTGATTATCCTCGGGAATGAATGTCCCCGTCGATTCTTGAGGGAAGTCATGCAAAATGCCTAATTTATCAAGCGCTGTCAACATGTCATAGTAGTATTGAAGTTGCTTAATTAATCTAAGAAATGCAGCTAATACCCCAAAAATAATGAGCTCAGCAGCAACAAATTGACCTAAGTTAATTTGACCTTGAATCACCAAAGCGCCACCTAACATCAGCATGGCTGTTCCAATAACGGCATATAAAGTAACGCCGCCAATATTTTGGAATAATAATATTTGATAGTGATTAAAGCGCTTAATCAGATGTTCAGTAGCAAGTGCGTCCGTTTGATCGTGCGTGCGCTTTTCTGTATGAAAAAACTTAAATAAATACACATTTCTTGCGATGGTTTCTAGCCAATCAACCATCTTGTATTTGGCTTGCGACTCTTCAATAGCTGTTGGTAATCCATTCTTGCCAAGTAGCCATATAATCACGAATAAAAATGCCAGCATTGAAATAATAATAATTAAAAAATACATGCTATAAAACATTAATATAAAGCTACCAATCAAACCTTGTAGCAAAGCGGTTAAGCCAACAGTTAATAAGACAGCAGCAGATTTTTGTAAATTAACGATATCAAAAAACCTGTTCATCAGTTCAACAGGGTTGTGATTATCATACAATTGAATTTTAACGCCTTGCGCATTTTTACCCACATCAAGCGCGTTTCTGATAAATAGTCGTCGTTGTATGAGTTCAACAACATATCCTTCTAAAACATAGAGAATGCCAGACAGAACCAATAGAACAAATAAAATAAAAGAGATAATGTATAAGGGCTGTAAGACGCCACCCATAGTGACGATATTAACGAGCGATTGAACTGCGACGGGAGTAGCAATACCCAACAAGCCATAGCCAAAGGTTAGTATCGCTAAGAAGTAAATATCATTACGCTCGAGTTTGATAACATCAAAGAGTCGTTCTATTGGACTCTTATTATTAAAGCCAGCCATTGTAAGTTTGAATAATCCCATTAAGCACTGAGTGCTTTATTTAATGTTGCTTGCGTAAAGGCCGCGCGTTAGCCATGATAATGGTCAATGCTTTCGGCATAAAGTTCCGTACTAATCTCAATTAATGTCAATAATCCCAAAAAAGCCTCTTATAAAGAGGCTTTTTTAAGACATTCAAACTTATTATACTACTAAGTTATAGCATGTATGCACGTTCACCGTGTGAAGAAGTATCAAGACCTTCACGTTCAGCTTCCTCAGATACACGCAGACCAATCACCATGTCTACAATTTTGTAGCTAATATAAGCAGCAATGCCTGACCATATTATGGTAATGATCACGCCTTCACCTTGAATCATCACTTGTGAGGCAATAGAAAAGTCATCACCACCAGTGCCACCAAGGCTAGGGGCAGTAAACACGCCAGTTAATAATGCACCGACAATACCACCTACACCGTGAACACCAAATACATCAAGTGAGTCATCGGCGCCTAACATTTTTTTCAAGCCAGTCACGCCCCACAAGCATAAGAAGCCGCCGGCAAAGCCGATAATAATCGCACCCATCGGTCCGACTGATCCGCATGCAGGTGTGATAGCAACCAAGCCAGCAACAGCACCAGACGCAGCGCCAAGCATAGAAGCTTTACCTTTGGTTAGCGACTCACCGAGAGACCATGCTAATACAGCTGCAGCAGTTGCGAATAGGGTATTAATAAAAGCCAAGCCAGCACCGCCAGTTGCTTCTAAGTTAGAGCCAGCGTTGAAGCCGAACCAACCTACCCATAGTAATGAAGCGCCCACCATTGTCATGGTTAATGAGTGTGGTGTAAATGCTTCCTTACCGTAACCAATACGCTTGCCAACCATATAAGCGCCAACTAAACCCGCAATAGCAGCATTAATATGTACTACTGTTCCGCCAGCAAAGTCTAATGCACCTTTGTCAAGCAGATAGCCACCCGTACCCCAAACCATGTGTGCGATTGGAATATAGCTGATGGTGAACCAAATTAAAGAGAATAATAACACTGCACTAAACTTCATGCGCTCTGCAAATGAGCCAACAATCAATGCGCAAGTAATGCCAGCAAAGGTGCATTGGAAAGCGATAAAAATCATTTCTGGAATCATTACGCCGTCAGTAAAAGTAGCAGCAAGAGAGTCCATCGTTACGCCTGATAAAAACACTTTACCAAAGTCGCCAACAATCAGACCTTCGCCGCTGCCGAATGTTAAGCTATAGCCATAGATTGCCCACGCAACTGAAATGAGTGAGAAAACAACCAATACCTGCATCAAAACAGAAAGCATATTTTTGCTACGCACCAAACCACCATAAAATAATGCTAGGCCTGGTACTATCATTAAGATAACAAGTATGGTGGCTACCATCATCCAAGCCGTGTCGCCTTTGTCTACAGTTGGCGCAACCTCTTCCGTTGGCGCTGCTTCAGCAATAGCAATTTCTTCTGAAGCTTCTTCAGCCGGTGCGGCCTCGTCTAACATTGTTTCTGCTGTTTCAACCATTTCGGTCATTGCTTCAGTTGCTTCTGCTATGTCATCTTCAGCATAGCTAAGGCTACTGGTTGCAATTGCACCTGCGCCCATAAAGGCAACAAGTGATAATATTGATAATAATTTTTTCATTGGATTACCCCTTATAGTGCTTCAGTGCCAGTTTCACCAGTACGAATACGGTAAACTTGCTCTAAGTTAAAGACGAAAATTTTGCCGTCACCAATCTTGCCAGTAGCAGCTGCTTTTTCAATCGCATCAACCACTTGATCTAAAATTTCATCTGAAATAGCAATTTCGATTTTAACTTTAGGCAGGAAATCGACTACATATTCTGCACCGCGGTAAAGCTCTGTATGACCCTTCTGACGGCCGAAGCCTTTAACTTCTGTGACGGTGATTCCTTGAACGCCAATAGCAGACAAAGACTCACGCACCTCATCAAGCTTAAACGGCTTGATTATTGCGGATATAAATTTCATATTTTTCCCTTTCGTTGACAAGAAGGTACTTAGCATCAAGTACCTTTTACTAAAAAACGTATTATTTAAAATGCACGGCTTACTGTGAATGTGAAGCGGTCATCCGTTAAGTCTGCTGTTTCTGTACGGCCGTTAAAGCTAGAGCCACCCCAGCCATCTGCCTGCCAATAACCTGTATCGTTTGCACCAACATAAGCGAGTTCAGCAGCCCATCCTTCAGAGCCGGCTAGCGAAAAAGACTTAGATACAGCAACTTTGTAATCAGTGTAGTCAGGATTAGCTTCGCCGTTATACGCTAAATAAACAGCATTTGTGTCCGCAATTTTAGTCGATACGTTTAAGTGGCCAATGTGACCAATTAAAGCCCAGCCATTACCAAATGGGTATTCAGCATTTAATTCGACGTAAGTAGTGAATCTTGAGTCATCATCATACCCAGTATCGGTGTCTAAACCAAAGTAATCACCCAATGTAGTTGAAACTTGTGCACTGAAGTAGCTATATGAAAGCCCAAAGTTTGCTTCATAAGTGTTCCAAGAATCATTTGATGCCGTTGTTACGCCATCAGCTTTATAACAGCCAGGTGATCCACCAAATTGACAATCTCCCCAGCTACCACCTGGATAAGTATAAGCAATCACACCAACAGAGTAACCAATACCTGTCTTGCCAATTTCACCGCCGTAACCAGCATAGTAGTCAATTTCTAATGAAGCGTCTGGAAAGGTGTTTGGTGAAACGTTGGATGCCCAAATGCCAGCAGAAAAGCCGCTGCTGTGGGCTACATCAAAACCGCCTTGTAATGCGGGTTTATGGAAATTTTGTGAAATACCACGAACATAGTAATCAGAAGTGAAGGCAACATTAGAGCTGAACGCCCAATCAGATTCAGCTGATGCAGCAGCAGGCGCGGCTTCAACAACCGGTGCCTCATCTGCAAATGATAATGTTGATACACTCAATGTACTTAATATAGCCAATGATAGTAGCGATTTACGCATTTTAATCCCCTTATTAATTAATAAAATAGCTGCAACGGTATTTAAAAAAATACTTTAGTTATTAAGCAAAGGCTGTGCCAGATAAAAATATTATCAATATCAATTGCTTAGTGAGAGTAAGTGGCTAGCCAACATTGATTAATGCGAGGAAAAGCTGGTAAACTATTCTAAATTAAAGGGCAATTAAACATGATCACGTCGCAAGTGTTAAATGATTTATCAATTAAAATCAAAGAGATAATTAAAAGTTCTCCATTAGAAGATGTCGATAAAAACCTCCATGCACTAATTCAGGGCGTGCTCACCAAAATGGCGCTTGTTTCGCGAGAAGAGTTTGATGTGCAAACCGAAGTATTGCGACATACACGAGAGCAGTTAAAGTTATGTGAAGAAAAACTGGTTGAGTTAGAATCGTTGTTAAAAAAATAAACAAGTAATAACCCATCATAATAACCAAGAAAAATAATAATAAATGAACCTTGCTGTCCTATACAGCCGTGCCTTGAGTGGCATGGATGCGCCTGAAGTCGTGGTTGAAGTCCATCTAGCCAATGGCTTACCTACATTTACCATTGTTGGCTTGCCAGAAGCTGAAGTTAAAGAAAGTAAAGACCGTGTTCGCGCTGCCATCCAAACCGCTCAGTTTGAGTTTCCTGCAAGAAGAATTACCGTTAATCTTGCTCCAGCCGACTTGCCTAAGGAAAGTGGGCGCTACGATTTGCCCATTGCCTTGGGTATCTTGGCGGCTAGTGGTCAGATTCCTGCATACAAGCTCAATCAATATGAAATTGCAGGTGAATTAGCATTAACAGGTTAATTGCGGCCTGTTCGTGGTGCATTAGCCATGACGTATCACATGGTGAATAAAGTGGCGGGCCAACAGCGAGCCTTTATACTGCCTAAACAAAGTGCTGAAGAGGCAAGCTTGGTGAAAGGCGCCACTATTTATCCAGCCAATAGTCTCTTAGCTGTTTGTGCGCATCTTACCGGCCATACAAAGATAAGCGCTTATCAGAGTCAATTAGAAGAACAACGAATTGCTTACCCAGATTTTAATGAGGTAAAAGGGCAAAGCCAAGCAAAGCGTGCCTTGGAAATCGCCGCCGCAGGCGGGCACAGCGTATTAATGAGCGGTCCGCCCGGTACTGGAAAAAGTATGTTGGTATCAAGGTTTGTGAGTATCTTGCCGCAGATGACAGAAAGTGAAGCACTGGAAAGTGCAGCCATTCAATCCTTAAGTGGTCGTTACAAGATGAGCGATTGGAAGCGTAGAAATGTTCGATCGCCGCATCATACCGCTTCAGGTGTTGCATTGGTGGGTGGTGGCAGTGTGCCAAGACCTGGAGAAATTTCATTGGCGCATCATGGTGTTTTATTCTTAGATGAGCTGCCAGAATTTGATCGCAAGGTATTAGAAGTGTTGCGCGAGCCATTAGAAAACGGACTCATTACTATTTCACGCGCAGCGAGACAGGCTGACTTCCCCGCACAGCTTCAATTGCTTGATGCCATGAACCCTTGTCCATGTGGTTATTTTGGGCACTTTAAAAATAAGTGCCGCTGCACACCTGATCAAATTGCACGGTATAAAGCGAAAATTTCAGGGCCGTTGTTAGATCGTATTGATATGATTATTCAAGTAGCCGCACTGAAAGAGGAGGAGTTGACTGGTGCAAGTGTTGCAGAAAATAGCCTCACCATCCGAGCTCGAGTAGATCGTGCACGTGCCCTGCAACTCATGCGCCAGGGCAAAACCAATGCGGAGCTTGGTACGCAAGAAATTGAAACTTTTTGTCAACCTGACAATGTTGGCCTTACCTTACTAAAAACAGCGATAACAACGTTAAATTTATCTGCTAGAGCGTACCACCGCATTCTAAAACTAGCACGCACCATTGCCGATATGGCGGATGAATCAGCTATTCAATCAACCCATATCGCTGAGGCGATACAGTATAGAAGGAGTGATGGTTAATTGATTGCACTTTGCATGTTAAAATGATGGATTATTCATTTTATTATCTGCTATGAGCCAAAACGACATTTCACCAGTAGAAGCGCAACTTCGCGCACTGCTAAAAGAACGCATTCTGATTTTGGATGGTGCGATGGGCACTATGATTCAGCAGTATAAACTAACAGAAGCTGACTATCGGGGTGAGCGTTTTAAAGCCTTTAGCGCGCCAGCAGGTGAGCGCGAGTTGTTTGTCAAAGGCAATAATGAGTTGCTATCATTAACCCAGCCACAGGTGATTCAAGAGATTCACGAGCAATATCTTGCAGCGGGTGCTGACATTATTGAAACCAATACTTTTGGTGCTACCAGCGTTGCGCAAGATGATTATCACATGGCCGAGCTGGTTTATGAAATGAACGTCGTTTCTGCCAAACTGGCTAAAACTGCTTGTGAAAAATATAGTACACCAGATAAACCGCGCTTTGTTGCAGGCACATTAGGGCCAACACCAAAAACAGCCAGCATTTCGCCAGATGTAAACGACCCAGCAGTGCGTAATGTGACGTTTGATCAGTTGGTAGCCGCTTATTTAGAACAAACACGTGCTTTGGTTGAAGGTGGCGCAGATATTCTAATGGTCGAAACCATTTTTGATACGCTCAATTGTAAAGCAGCATTATTTGCAATTGATACCTTCTTTGAAGAAGTGGGTTATAAAATGCCATTGATGATTTCTGGCACAGTAACCGATGCATCGGGTCGTATTTTATCAGGCCAAACGGTTACCGCGTTCTGGCATTCGGTGCGTCATGCAAAACCACTCACTATTGGACTCAACTGTGCATTGGGCGCAACGTTAATGCGTCCATATGCAGAAGAGCTGTCTAAGGTAGCCGATACTTTTATTTGCATCTATCCCAACGCTGGATTGCCAAATCCAATGAGCGATACAGGTTTTGATGAAACGCCAGATGTGACTTCTAGCTTAGTCAAAGAGTTTGCAAATAGTGGATTTATCAATATTGCCGGTGGTTGCTGTGGCACCACACCGCCACATATTAATGCTATTTATAACGCGATTAAAGATTGTCCGCCTCGACAAATACCATCAAAAGCGCCTGTTACCAAATTGGCGGGCTTAGAACCTTTTATTATTGATGATGATTCTTTATATGTAAATGTTGGTGAGCGAACAAATGTGACTGGCTCAAAAGCCTTTGCCCGATTGATTATTAACGAGCAATACGATGAGGCGTTGAGTGTGGCGCGCCAGCAGGTAGAGAATGGTGCTCAAATCATTGATATCAATATGGATGAAGGCATGCTAGATGCAGTCAAAGCCATGACGCACTTTTTAAATCTTGTGGCTTCGGAGCCTGATATTGCTCGCGTACCGATTATGCTAGATTCTTCTAAATGGACGGTGATTGAAGCTGGCTTGAAGTGTGTGCAAGGCAAAGCCATTGTCAATTCCATCTCGATGAAAGAAGGAGAGGCAGAGTTTTTACGTCAAGCAAGCTTATGTCGTCGTTACGGCGCGGCTGTTATTGTGATGGCGTTTGATGAAAAAGGCCAAGCTGATACTTTTGAACGTAAAACAGAGATATGTAAGCGCGCTTATGACTTGCTAGTTGCCAATGATTTTCCACCCGAAGATATTATTTTTGACCCAAATATTTTTGCGATTGCTACCGGTATTGAAGAGCATAATAATTATGCTGTTGATTTTATTGAAGCAACGCGTTGGATTAAACAACACTTACCACATGCCAAGATTTCTGGCGGCGTATCTAATGTGAGTTTCAGCTTCCGTGGCAATAATCCCGCCCGCGAGGCAATTCATACTGTATTCCTATATCACGCCATTAAAGCTGGTATGACAATGGGGATTGTCAATGCCGGCATGATGGGCGTTTATGATGATTTGCCCGCTGAGCTCAAAGAGCGTGTTGAAGATGTGGTACTGAATCGGCGAGATGATGCAACAGAACGTATGATTGAAATCGCAGGCACTTTGGTGGCAAGCGATAAAAAAGAAAGTACGACCTTGGAATGGCGCGGTACAACTGAGCAGCCTGTGCCAGTGGAAAAACGACTGAGCTACGCCATGGTGCATGGTATTACTGAATTTATTATCGAAGATACCGAAGAAGCCCGACTTGCAATTGCGGCGAAAAATGGCCTGCCGATTCAAGTGATTGAAGGCCCGCTGATGGATGGTATGAATGTTGTTGGGGATTTATTCGGCCAAGGCAAAATGTTTTTACCACAAGTGGTGAAATCAGCGCGGGTGATGAAGGCGGCAGTAGCGCATTTAATTCCGTTTATCGAAGCAGAAAAAGTTGCTGAAGAGGCGCGTACAGGTGTTGTAGCCAAGCCAAAAGGTAAGGTCGTGATTGCAACAGTCAAAGGTGACGTGCACGATATTGGTAAAAATATTGTGAGTGTGGTGTTGCAATGTAACAATTTTGAAGTAGTGAATATGGGTGTTATGGTCCCTGCAGCTGAGATTTTAGCCATGGCAAAAGCTGAAAATGCCGATATCATTGGCTTGAGCGGTTTGATTACACCATCGCTAGAAGAGATGACGTATATCGCCAAAGAAATGCAGCGCGATCCCCACTTTAGCGGTTTAAAAACGCCATTGTTAATTGGTGGTGCAACCACTTCACGGGCACATACAGCGGTTAAAATTGCCCCGCATTATGATGGTCCTGTGGTTTATGTGCCCGATGCTTCACGTTCTGTATCTGTGATGCAAAACCTGCTAACACCAGAAACGCGTGGCGCTTATTTGGCTGAGATACAAGCGGATTACGAAAAAGCACGTCTGCAGCATGCTAACAAAAAAGGTGTGCCCATGCTGACAATTGCACAAGCGCGGGCTAATAAAGCGAAATTAAGTTTTACAGGCCACAACGCACCAGTCAAACCAAAGTTTATTGGTCGCCGGGTATTTAAAAATATTGATTTAAATCTCATTGCCCAATATATCGATTGGGGACCTTTCTTCCAAACATGGGATTTGGCAGGTGCTTATCCCGCAATATTAAAGGATGAGGTGGTTGGCGAGGCGGCAACTAAAGTCTTCACAGAAGCAAAAGAAATGTTGAAAAAATTGATTGATGGTCGTTGGCTTGTAGCTAATGGCGTGATTGCATTGATGCCAGCAAACAGCATCGGTGACGACGATATTGAAATTTATACTGATGACACCCGTCGCGACGTTGCTTTTACCTATTATGGCATGCGTCAACAAACACAAAAGCCAGTGATTGATGGTGTACCACGTCCAAACCAGTGCTTAGCCGATTTTGTTGCACCAAAAGGTGAGGCAGAAGATTATATTGGTTTGTTTGCGGTAACTGGCGGTTTGGGTATAGACAAAATCGCTAAACACTTCAGAGACGCAAGTGATGATTACAGCGGCATCATGTTCCAATCACTCGCTGATCGCTTAGCTGAAGCTTTTGCAGAATATATGCATGAGCGGATTAGAACTGATTTGTGGGGTTATGCGCCGAATGAGCATTTAGATACGGAAGCATTAATCAAAGAAGAGTATCAAGGTATCCGTCCTGCGCCTGGTTATCCAGCCTGTCCAGATCACACTGTTAAAACCGATATGTTTAAGTTATTACAATGTGATGAAATTGGCATGCAACTGACGGAAAGTTTTGCCATGATGCCAGCCGCTGCTGTGAGTGGTTTCTATTTTGCGCATCCAGAAAGCAAATATTTTAGCGTTGATAAAATTGGAACAGACCAACTAGAAGACATGGCAAAGCGGCGCGGTGTGTCGATAGAATATTTAGCGCGTTGGCTTTCCCCTAATTTATCGTGAGTTAAGGCGCTTAAATTGACTCATTAGTGCTACTGAGCTGTGTAGCCCATGCCATGCATTCTACTTGCATATTCATTAAATCTTCTGCTGAAATATTGAATGTATGTAATTCGTATTGTGCTGCATCGAAATTGCCAACTTCCAAAACTTTGACTAATTTTAGTAACTGGCCATGCATTCCTGACTCTTCAAGGATAGCTTGTTGGAGCTTGCTAGAAAGGCCTATGTCCCGCAATATATCATGTAATGGTGATTGAATCACTGCATCAGCAAGCGATAACATGCCAACCATAAAAGCCTGATCGCTGAAGTTAGGTTCATATACCTCAATATGTTGAGCAATGCGCTCCATCAGTCTTGCTCGACTGGCAACTTGCAGCATAATAGGATGACTTGCTGGATTACTTGGCGCTGCGTACATGAGCAATTGTACCCAGCGTAACATTTGTTTTTGTCCAAGAATCACAATCGCATGACGGATAGATTCAACTGGTTCATTACCACCATAAATGCCAACAGAATTAACCAGCTTTAACAAGCTCAGCGTTAGGCCTGGACTGTTCTTAAACAATGTTTCAAGCTCAACTAGGTCATCATCGCCCAATAGCATGCCGATCATCCGCATCAAACACATTTGGTCTGGCTATGGTTGCGAGCCTTTTAATATAGTCGGTTTTGCAAAAAAATAGCCTTGAAAAGCATCTAAACCAAGTTGTTTACAAGTTAAGAACATCGCTTCGTCTTCTACTTTTTCTGCCACTATCTTTGCAGAAGATTTTTTTCGAATCCGTGCACTTAATGCTGATAACGCATCAACATCGATATGAGAACAATTCATTTTCACATAGTCGGTGTAGGGTAATAACACCATATGCTCTGGACGGTTGCTATAGTTCACAATGGCAAGTTTAAAGCCTACTTCTTTGAGTGCTTTGCATCTAGTGATGATCTGTGCGTTAATCGGCGTATCTTCTAAAATTTCTAGTACCATACGTTTCGCTGGTAGTAATTCTATGGTTTCGCTTAAGAGTGAACTGGCGGCAATATTTAAAAACTAATTTATTTTGCAGGATATTATCAATTCCAAACTGACTGAGTAGATTGACAATCACACCAGCTGTTGCAGATAAGTCGTTAATATTGCTGTTGTTATCTTCCTCTTTTGCACGAAACAATAATTCGTAGCCAATAATTTTTTGATGTTTGTCTAGTATTGGGTGGCGTCCTAAGAACACTTCTTCTGGATGCGTTGCTATCGATGAAATGATGGGTTGATTCATTAATCTCTTCTTTTTTTAGGGCATTTAATCTGTGTTTTTATGGTTACTTTGGCTTATTATTACGTAATCAGGATACAACTGTTTTACGACAGTTTGGCGCATTACTTTAATGATAAATTAAAAAAATATTAGCTTTGTTTTACATCATTACATGCATGCTTTAGTGTGATTAATTCAGTTTAACAGTGCAATTTAATAATAGAGACAGAACATTCATGCATATTCATATTTTAGGCATCTGCGGTACATTTATGGGTGGGATTGCTGCATTAGCAAAGCAATCTGGATTTAAAGTAACGGGCTGTGATGCGAATGTTTATCCCCCAATGAGTACGCAATTAGAAGCACAAGGGATTGAATTAATAGAGGGATATACGCCAGAACAAATTAGACTCAATCCAGATATCTTTGTAATTGGCAATGCGGTGAGTCGTGGCAATCCGTTAATGGAAGCGATATTAAATCAAGGTTTGCCTTATATTTCAGGACCGCAATGGCTGGCGGAGCATGTGTTACAAGGCAAATGGGTGCTCGCAGTTGCTGGCACGCATGGTAAAACCACCACCTCATCAATGCTGTCTTGGATATTGGAATATGCGGGCTTGGCACCAGGTTTCTTAATTGGCGGGGTGCCAGAAAACTTTTCTGTTTCCGCACGGTTGCCTGCTAGACCAACACAAGATAAAAACAGCGTTTCACCGTTTTTTGTGATTGAAGCAGACGAGTACGATACGGCATTTTTCGATAAACGCTCAAAATTTGTGCACTACCATCCGCGCACCGCTGTACTCAACAATTTAGAGTTTGACCATGCTGATATTTTTGAAGATTTGGCGGCAATAGAAACACAGTTTCATCATCTTGTCAGAACGATTCCACAAAATGGCCTTATCGTGAGTAATCAAGAAGCAAGCCTGCGGCGGGTTATCGCCAAAGGTTGTTGGACGCCAGTCGAAAGCTTTGGTAATCAAGATAGTTGGCATATTACCAACCCAGATAATAATGGCGGTTTTGATGTCATGTTTGGGGCAGCGCATCAAGGAAGATTGGCTTGGGATATTATTGGGCAACATAACCAAATGAATGCATTAGCCAGTATTGCTGCAGCACGGCATATCGGCGTGCCTGTAGAACAAAGTATTGCAGCACTGACCGTATTTAAAAATGTAAAGCGCCGCATGGAGTTGCGTGGTGTGGTGAATCATATTCACGTCTATGACGACTTTGCTCACCACCCAACCGCCATTGCAACTACGCTTGCGGGGTTACGAAAAAAAGTTGGCCAAGCACGCATAATTGCAGTGCTAGAGCCACGTTCTAATACAATGAAACTTGGAACGATGAAAGCAGTATTGGCCGCCAGTTTGACTGATGCAGATATCGTATGTTGTTACAGTGCAAATGTCGATTGGGATATCTCACAGGCATTAGTGCCGATACAAAGCAAATCAAACGTGTTTGCTGATATGCATGAATTAATTGCTACGATCGCAAAAATGGCGCAACCTGACGACCATATATTGGTCATGAGTAACGGCAGTTTTGGCGGTATTCATCAAAAAATTCTTGATGCTTTAATGTGAATTAAGTGGATAATTTCTTAAAAAATTTGACCCCTTTTGGGATGGCAATAGGGTTTTCGCTAGCGGTGCATGCCGTGCTATTAGCCATTCAATTTGAGTCAGAGCTGAAAGATGCAATTAAGCGCTTGCCATCACTTGAGGTGGTGTTAGTGAATGCTAAAACCCAGCAAGCACCCGATAATGCTGAGCTGATTGCACAAGCTAATTTGGACAGAGGAGGTAATACCGACGACAACCGACAAATGAAAACAGCATTGCCAGCATCGCAACGTCAGATAGCAGAAATTAAATTTCAAGAAAAGAAAGAAGCGCAGACAGCTGCAAAGTCTGTCAAATTAAAAGCCAATAAAGAGCAAGAGGAAAAACGAGTAACTCAATTGGAGAAGCAAGCTGAGGACTTGCTAACACAACTAAAATCAGCCGCTACAGTACCCGATGCAGCCCAACAAGCGATGACTCGTTTCGTTGAACCTGAACAGGCGCAAGAAAATGTCCTGTCAAAAAAATTCAATCGCGATGCTTTACTCGCTGCTAGTTTAGAAATTGACCGTTTAGAGGCGCAAATTGCCAAACAACAAGAGGCCTATCAAAAGCGTCCAAAACGGCGCTTATTGGGTGCGCGCACCAAAGCCGCAGAAGATGCACTTTATTTAGAAGCGTGGCGGCAAAAGGTCGAGCGAATAGGTAATATGAATTACCCCGCGACAGTAAGAGCGCAGAAACTGTATGGCACATTGCAACTAACTGTTTCTATTCGCGCTGATGGTTCTGTAGAAAATATTACAATAGACAAAAGCTCTGGCTCTCAGTTATTAGATGAAGCAGCGATTAATATTGTTAACTTAGCTGCGCCTTATGCAAAATTTTCAGACGAGATGAAAAAAACAACCGATATTTTAGGCATCACAAGGACGTGGACGTTTACCAATGAAGATGCGCTTTATACTAAATAATCGTTCTCTAGCATAGCCACGCGGCGCTTTTTGTTTGCCTTACAGATGGCGAAAATATCTGACTTAGCCTGCCAAGCTTAATGCCCAGCCAGTCGTGCGGCCATCTTAATTTTTTTACCAATCCGCTATAATACCAACTCATCTATTACGCAATTGCCACCATGACATTACACTTTAAACACCACATCTTTTTTTGCTTAAACCAACGGCCAGATGGCGAGTCCTGTTGCCAAGACAAAGGCGCGGAAGCGGCTTTTGACTATATGAAAAAGCAAGTTAAACAATTAGGATTAAATGGAAAAGACAAGGTACGGGTGAATCGTGCCGGTTGTTTAGATCGGTGTAATGAGGGGCCGCTGATGGTGGTTTATCCTGAGGCAGTTTGGTATACCTTTGTCGATAATGAAGATATTGATGAGATTATTGACAGCCATTTAATCAATAACAACGTCGTGAAGCGTTTGCTAGTTGATTAGTTTATTTGCTTAAATCACCAGTAAGGTGTACGGTGATTTTTGTTTTCAATTGACCTAATAATGTCAGCGAAAGCCCAGTTTGCTTTCCTGCTTGCGTGGCCTCTCCCCAATGACTGTTCGGAAAGTGTTTGTCAGTTTCAAACCGTGGAATGAGATGCCAATGTACGTGTGGTGTTTTGTTGCCTAAACTGGCTAAGTTAATTTTATCTGGTTGGATTACCTCGCGCAGGGCAGTTTCCACAGCAAATACTACTTTCATGATACGGGCGCGTTCGGCTGGTGCTAAGTCTGTCATTTCTTTGACATGCGCTTTGAGTTCGACTCGACAATAAGCTGGATAATCAGCATCATTTAGTAGTACCACACGGCAAAAATCATCTTGCCATAAAATAAGGTGTGTACTTGGTTTACACAGCACACAGTCTTGATTATCGATCACTTAAGAAGCGGCCAACATGCGATCTAGGGTGAGCTTAGCTAACTGAGCTTCTTCCGCGGGCACAGTAATTTGATTAACAATATTGCCTTCTACTAGATTTTCTAAACACCAAGCCAAATGCTGCGGGTCAATGCGTGCCATGGTAGAACACTCGCACACTACATGGCTCATAAATTGGACCAGTTTGCCTTGCGGTTTCATTTGTTCGGCCAGGCGTGTGACTAAATTTAATTCAGTTCCCACTAACCATTTGGTATTGGGCGCAGCTTCAGACACCGTTTTTAAAATATACTCGGTTGAACCAACAAAGTCGGAGTTTAAGCAAACTTCAAATGGCGCTTCAGGGTGTGAAATAATATGGCCATCTGGATGTTGTTTTTTGAATTGTTCAATGTTTTGCAAGCGGAACATTTGATGTACTGCGCAGTGCCCTTTCCACAATAAAATTTTTGCATTCTTAATTTGCTCTATTGTTAAGCCGCCTTGTGGCTGGTCAGGATCCCAAATCGGCATTTGTTCTAGTGGAATACCCATTTGATGACCACTCCAGCGACCCAAGTTTTGATCGGGGAAAAATAACACTTTTTCGCGTTGATTAAAGCTCCACTCCAATATTTTAGGTGCGTTGGTGCTGGTGCAGACAATGCCGCCGTGTTCGCCACAAAAGGCTTTTAAATCGGCAGCAGAATTAATATAAGTGACAGGGGTAATTTGCGTATCGAAATCTAACACTTTGTTTAATTCGCGATAGCTACGTTCTACCTTGGCTAAATTGGCCATGTCTGCCATCGAGCAGCCAGCGGCTAAATCTGGCAAAATCACTACTTGATCTGGCCGGCTGAGAATATCAGCCACCTCCGCCATAAAATGAACACCTAAAAAGACAATAAACTCAGCATCCAAATTTTCACAGTATTTAGAAAGTTTGAGCGAGTCACCTGAAAAGTCAGCATGACGGTATACGCTTTCGTGTTGATAATGATGACCAAGAATCACCAGGCGTTTACCTAATTTTTCACGAGCAGCCAAAATTCGTGCTTGGCAATCATCGTCTTTTTTAGATTGAAAATGGTCGAATTGAATAGCAACAGCTTGAGCTTGCATCATATAGTTGAAGTTTTAAAGGTTTCGTAAAGAATTATTTTATAACGATGCGATTGATAATGGAAATGGCTATAGCGTCATTTGGTGTTTCTCACCTAATCTTTTAAGTGCATCAACGTTCGTCCAAGAAAAAACGCGCTTTGCTGCTTCGCGCCAATCAACCCATTCATAGCGAAGGTGTTCATCTGGCGCTAAAGTAATATCAGTCATTGCTGGTAAGCATAGACCAAATAAGTGCTCTACATTTTCAGTGACACCTTCAGCATAACGATGACGCCAATGTGGATAAATCTCATAAGTGTTTTGAGCTTGCCAGTCTTGAAAATCGTAGGCAAGCGCGTCTAGTCCGGTTTCTTCTTTCACTTCGCGAATAGCAGCTTGATAAGGCGTTTCGTTGGCTTCAATGCTGCCAGTCACCGATTGCCAAAAACCAGCTTTGTCAGCGCGCTCTAAGATGAGCACTTTTAAATCAACGCTATAGATAAGCACAAGTGCAGAAATAGGTGTTTTATATTTTTTTTGCAGAGGTTAAATCCTTGGGTAATTTAAAAATAACACTTTCTACAACGCCTTGTAACTCTGAGATATGATTGGCGCCTAACTGCTGCAAGGTGGCAATCACTTCTTTAACTAAAACTTCAGGTGCAGATGCCCCTGCAGAAACGCCAATTTTCTTCTTGTTGATCAACCACTCAGGCTTTAAGTGAGAGGCGTTATCAATCATATATGCTTCTACGCCTTGATGCTCAGCGACTTCACGTAAACGATTAGAATTAGAACTATTAGGAGAGCCAACAATAATGACGAGGTCACAATCTTTTGCCATAATTTTTACAGCATCTTGACGATTTTGGGTGGCGTAGCAAATGTCATCACTTTTTGGACCTTGAATAGCAGGAAATTTTTGCTTCAGCGATTGAATAACCTGGGCAGCATCATCCATCGACAGCGTTGTTTGTGTCACATAAGCCAGCTTATTGGGATTGTTAACTGCTAATTTCAGCACATCTTCAGGGGTTTCAACCAAATACATACCTGTTTCTGATTGGCCCATTGTGCCTTCAACTTCTGGATGGCCTTTGTGACCTATCATGACAATTTCCATGCCGTCTTTACGCATCTTAGCAACTTCAATATGTACTTTAGTGACTAGAGGGCAGGTGGCATCAAAAGCGGTTAATCCACGTGCATCAGCTTCGGCGCGAATTGCTTTAGAGACACCATGAGCACTAAAAATAACCGTGCTACCTTTTGGAATAACATCTAAATCTTTAACAAAAACTGCGCCCTTTTCCCGTAATTCATCGACCACGAATTTATTATGAACAACCTCATTCCGCACATAAATAGGTGCGCCAAATTTTTCTAAAGCTTGCTCCACGATAATAATCGCTCGATCAACTCCCGCACAAAAACCGCGTGGATTAGCGAGGACAATATCGGCTTGAATATTTTTTTCTAGTTTTGTCATGGTTGCCTATGATACATGATTTTATGACACGATTTAAGGTTGCTTATCAGTGTTAAGTGACAGCTGACTTGCCGTTACTTTTAATCAGCTTGAGGTATAATCACACATCTTAAAGCTTGAAAAGATAGCATGAAAAATACCGCTACATTACTCATTACTTGCCCAGATGCAAAAGGCATTGTTGCTTCTATTGCCAATTTTCTACATCAACACAATGCAAATATTTTACACGCAGATCAGCATCAAGACGCGGAAAATAAATTATTTTTAATGCGTGTCGAGTGGGATTTGGACCAGTTTGACTTAGATGAAACTGCTTTTGCTCAGCACTTCGAAGCAATTGCCACGCAATTTGCAATGCAATGGCAGCTGAAGTTTTCTGCGCATCAAGCACGTGTGGCATTAATGGTGTCGCAATATGATCATTGCTTGATTGATTTGTTACATCGCCATCAGCAGGGCGAGCTTGCATGTGATATCCCCTTGATTATTAGCAATCATCTAGATACCAAATCATTAGCTGATTTTTATGGCATTGATTTTCATCATGTACCAGTGACGAAAGACACAAAAAAAGACGCAGAAAATACACAGTTCAAATTGTTTGATGATTACCAAATTGATTTGATTGTATTGGCGCGTTATATGCAAATATTATCGCCTCATTTTGTTGCTCGATATCCGCAACGCATTATTAATATTCACCATTCGTTTCTACCAGCTTTCATAGGCGCTAAGCCTTATCATCGCGCATTCGAGCGAGGTGTTAAACTGATTGGTGCGACGGCGCATTACGTAACGGAAGTGTTAGATGAAGGACCGATTATTGAACAAGATATTGCCAGAATATCGCACCGCGACCAAGTAGAGGATTTATTGCAAAAAGGGCGTGATTTAGAGCGTATTGTCTTATCAAGAGCAGTGCGCTGGCATATTGATAATCGTGTATTGACATACGCCAACAAAACGGTAGTTTTTGATTAGATTGCTGTTGTCAGCCGTCTTTAATTGCAGACATACCGACCTACAAAAGCGACGCTAGCGAACTAAACAATGCACACATAAAAGCGATTGTTTGCGGCAGGATTGAAGTATTTGATTGAAGCAATGAGACTGGCTTGCTTGGTCATATTTATGCAGTAGCCATCGCATCGCTGGCAACAGTTTATTTGTCTATTTATCATCAGGCGCAATTTCACCTCAAGCGCTTTTGCTATCGTTAAGGTAGTATTTTTTCTAAAGCAAATAAATCAGTAATTCGTTCGCGCGCTCTCACAACATGGCATTGATGATCATCCACCATAATCTCAGTGGCTCTTGCACGTGTATTGTAATTACTTGCCATGCTCATGGCATAGGCGCCAGCAGATTTAATCACTAACACATCATTTTCCTGCAGGTTTAAAGCGCGATTATGCCCTAAGAAATCGCCTGTTTCGCATACAGGGCCCACAATTTCATATACGGTTGTTGCGCCAGCGCGTGGCTTTGCTGCCACGATATCGTGAT
Organism: Methylophilaceae bacterium; assembly: GCA_018398995.1. Classification (NCBI taxonomy): domain Bacteria; kingdom Pseudomonadati; phylum Pseudomonadota; class Betaproteobacteria; order Nitrosomonadales; family Methylophilaceae; species Methylophilaceae bacterium. Next base: position 1,214,702 of record CP073759.1, read on the forward strand.
AAGCATCATATAAAGCAGGGCGCATTAAGTCATTCATTGCTGCATCCACAATCGCAAAGTTTTTACTTTCAGTTGGTTTTAGGTATTCTAATTTGGTTAATAGTACACCTGCATTACCAACTAATGCACGACCTGGTTCAAACAAGAGTTTTACTTGTTTTTGCTGTAGTCTAGCTAAAATAGCTTGCGTATATTCTTTAAAAGCCGGCGGCGTCTCCGCATCATAAGTAATACCAATACCACCACCAACATCAATATGGGTAATGTGAATATCCTGTTTTTCTAATGCTTCAACCAAGCTTAAAATACGATCTAAGGCATCAATAAATGGTGCTATTTCGGTAATTTGGGAACCGATATGGCAATCAGCACCGTGCACTGCAATATTCGGCATCGCTGCAGCTTGTTGATAGACTGCAATTGCTTCTTCAAATGCCACGCCAAATTTATTATTTTTTAAGCCAGTTGAAATATAAGGATGCGTTTTGGCATCTACATTCGGGTTTACACGTAAAGAAATAGGCGCAATTTTACCCATTTCACCAGCCACCTGATTTAATCGGATAAGCTCACTGGATGATTCCACGTTAAAGCAAAAAATTCCAGCATTTAGCGCGTCACGCATTTCATCAGCTGTTTTACCTACACCAGAAAACACTATCTTTTGCGGGTCGCCCCCCGCGGCTAACACCCGAGCTAATTCGCCGCCAGATACAATATCAAAGCCTGCACCTAATTGCGCAAATACATTCAGTATAGCCAAGTTGGGATTGGCCTTCACTGCAAAGCAAATAAGGTGATCGGTATGAGAAAGCCCTGCTTGAAAATCATTAAATGCATGGATTAACGCTTGCTTAGAGTAAACATAGCAAGGTGTGCCATGCTGGCTAGCGATTTCTGTTACGGCAACATTTTCGGCGTGTAACACACCATTTTTTAATTCAAAAAAATTCACGTGATTGTCTTTATTCTTTGGTCAGTTGGTTGTCTGGTTGTGTTACGGGAGCTTGTTGGGCTTCATCTGGTAACGGATAGCGCTGTTCAGGAATATACAAAGGCCCAGTTGTGCCGCAGGCAACAAGCCCGATGCACAACATAGTAATGGTCAATAATGATTTAAACATAATGCGTAATCGCTAAAAGTTAAGTTGATATTTTATCACCTTCTGTTTCATCAGGCTGAATATGCAATCACTTTTACCGTTCATCCCAGCCTATTTACCGATTATCGGCTGAGGCTAGAGAGTCCATAACTTGATTGTGCATGATTGGACTACGTATAAGTAAGGTATCAATATGAAAAAAGCAATACAACAAGGATTCACATTAATCGAAATTATGATTGTGGTAGCAATTATTGGTATTTTGGCTTCTATTGCCATTCCTAGTTATAGAGATTATGTGATGCGAGCTTATATTGTGGAGGCAACGAGTGAGCTGTCTTCTAGGCGGGCACTGATGGAGCAATTTTATCAAGATAATAGAACCTATGCCTCGGCAGGGCCATGCACATCTGTAACCGTAGGAAAGTTTGGTGTTTCCTGTACATCTGCTGCTACAACTTATACCTTAACCGCCTCAGGTTCTGGTCTTGTGGCTGGCTTTAGATATAATTTGAATCAGCAAAATACCAAGACATCCGCTACCCCATGGGGAAATAGTAACTCTTGCTGGGTGACGACTAAAGGCGGTTCGTGTTAATGATTCGAATACCATCTGATGATTCAGCTAGACCAACAAGCGATGCTTATTTCTTTAGGCGCGGATTTAGTCTAATTGTGCTGATGGTGGTGGTTGCAATATTGGGCATTACTGCAGCGCTGGTAGCGCCTAGCTTTGCTGAGTGGATTGCTGATACAAAGACACGATCGGTATGAATGGCTTCCTAACAAGCGCTACACTGCCTGCAGGCGTTAGCTACCCAATTAGACGGGCAAATTTAAATAATAATAGTGTTTTATTCGCGACAGAAGGCATCAAGAGTCCGGCGGCTAATATTCTAGGTTGGTTTATGGACTTGGAGGATAATTATATGATCAATGTTGATATGATACCTAATGCAGGCATTTTATATATTGCGGCAAATAGAGTGGTCGGTGACATTTGTGATGCCACGAGTGCAGGTAGAGGATTTCAAATTAATTTCGCTTCTGGTCAAACAGCGTCGAATGTATCTTTTACCCAATTTCCAGGCATTATCACAAATATTACGCTCTATCGTAATAAAACAGATGATCCAAATGGGCCGGTTCGCACACGGTTTGGTTATCAGAATCCAGACGGTAGCGGGGGTAGTGAAGATGCTCCACCAACCGAGACAAGACCATCACCAAACTTTAAACAACTTAACTGGCGTGATTTGCCCAGTGCAGAGTAATAGATGAATAGTCAGCTATTTTTTAAATAAATAGCTGACTTTTAGTTGTTAATCATTAATAAATACCATGTTAAAAGTCGCTGTAGCTTTATTCATCTCTGTAATGTTGCATGTGTTAATGATACAAGCAGTTATTTGGTATTTAGAATTAACACCAAAGGTTAGATATCGTTCGTCATTCGCCAATATAGACATGGTATTGGCAATACCACAAGCGCAGGCAGTTGCACAGCCGCCGAACAATGACAAAGCTATCATCAGTCATGACACTGAAAATGCCCAGGTTATCAATGAAGCCAAGCAGAAAAAAAGGGGTCATGATGCTAATGTGGTGTTTTATTCGAATCAAGAGGTTGATCGAAAGGCTTTACCTCAATCCACAATTGACGAGCTTGCGCTCAATGCAATACCGTATTCCGGTTTGCCAATAAGTTTGCGACTATTTATTAATATGGCTGGTCGATTAGTCAAGATTGAGCGTATTGGTGTACTGGCGCAAGATGATCTGTTTGTCAGCACATTAGAACAGTTGCTATTTAAAACCGTTTTTTTACCAGCACGACGTGATCGTATGGATGTCAATTCCTATCAGGATGTCCAGTTTAGTTTTGAACAATCAGCTCATGCGATTAAGCATGACCAGTAGAAAAGCGTTCCTTTTGCATGAGTCTTGAGCATATTACGCCATTTACAAAACCAAATAATAAAGCAGCTAATGCAAATATTGGGATTAAGTAACTGACGCCTGCATGTGGAATAAGCCACAATCTAACGATTAAAAGTTGCCCTGCAATGTGTGCAAATGCAGCTAGAATACTCAACGTAATAGCACTAAAATATTGTTTTGGTAAATGCTGTGCAAGCCACAATACCCCTAAGCTAACTAATGCGCCAGATAAGCTCAACACAAAGGCAGGTGATAGGAAGTGACCAAGCAATAGACTACTGGCAAATACGCGCAAGATACTTACCCATGCTGCCGTGCCAAATCCGTATTGGATGAGCACATATAGCGTAATAATGTTGGCAAGCCCTGGTTTGACGCCGGGTAAGGGCGATGGAAATAAGGCTTCCAGCACATGCAAGCCAATTGCTAATGCCGTGAGTTTAGCAATGTGATGATCTTCTTTGGTGGTTTGTAGGCTAATTATTTTCATTGCGCCAGTGTGTGTTAATAGCTGAGCGAGTCATAAGGCTTTTTTTCGCCGATGAGCTGTAGACTAATCTGATTGGGCAAACAGATGGCGACCTGCCCTGCTCGTGCTAGCCAACCTTGATGTACGCAATATTGATTGGTGCAGGGTGATTGCTTAAAACGTACTTTACCTTGATGGATGCTGATGTGTGACTCACCTAGTGGGCCATGTATATGAAGCTCGCGTGTTTGATTTAAATCATAAGTACCAATCATTTTATCTGCTTGGCGAATTTGTAATTGGCTTGCAGGTGCGTTGCTCCATAGTGTCTGGAATAGCCAGATGACCGTTATTGCACTGATGACGATGACGAGCCAGTCGCCTAATAACGGCTGGCTTCCCTTATTAAACTTAATCAATGTGAATGACCTTCAGCTGTTTCTCTGTGCTGTTATCTAACCAAGACAACCGTTTTTGCATCGCATGGCTAACTTGAATATTGTGTTCAGTAGATATAATTAAAAAGTGCTTAACACCCATTGCTTTTGCAGCCTCTAATCTCGCATCAGCCTTTGCAATAAAAATAGGCTTAGATGCAACATCTGATAATACACCTGCATTAGATTGCGGTGGAATTAATACGGTTACTGATTGTATATTTTGCACAGGATAACCCGTTTTGGGGTCTATTACATGGCAATAGCGTTTTCCATCCAGATGAAAATAACGCTGATAATCACCAGATGTACCAATCGCCCAGCCGCTAGGTAATGCTATAGTGGCTATCGCATTGGGTTGACGAGGGTGTTGAATACCAACACGCCAAGGTGCATTGCCGTGTTTACCAAGTGCAATAATATTGCCACCAATATTGATGAGCGCATGATTAATACGCTGTTGTTTTAAATAAGCCAGCCCCTTATCAAGCGCGTAACCTTTCGCATGGCCACCTAAATCTAACTGCACACTGGCATTCGTGCTATGAATTTGATTGCCATTAACAACGATGTCGGTCATTGTTGGATTTTGTGCCAGAAGATTGTTCACCGCTTTTGTATCAACCCTATGTGGCGTAAACGTATCGCTTTGAAATCCCCATAGATTAATCAATTGACCGATACTTGGATTAAAAGCACCTTGAGATTGAGTCGATAAGCTTGTGATATCAGCAATCATGGTTGCAATATCAGGCTTCACGGTAATCGGTGTTTGGCCTGTTGCAAATGCTTGGTTAATGGTATTGATTTCACTTGGTTGCCAAGCATGCAGACGTTGATGTAAAACGTTATATTGATGAATAATTGCAGTAGCAATCGACTGGGCACGCGCATCGGTTTCCCCGTAAATAGAGATATCGACTAAAGTGCCAAAAACGTAGGCTTGGGTATTGTAGAGAGGTTCTTTCGGACTACAGCTAATCAGTAGTAATGCCGTGAACAGTAAGAAAAGTTGGCGCATAAGCGCTACTATAACGCTAGTGTGATTTAGATTCTAGCTTGCTTATTAAAGCATTTAAGAAAATTTGTGCCGGTTTGCAGTTTGTTTGTGCTGCTATCTCCACGATACCTGTGGGGCTAGTGACGTTAATTTCGGTCAAATAATCACCAATGACATCCAAACCAACAAAAAATAAGCCTTCTTCTTTTAACGTTTTGCCTATTGTTGTTGCAATCTCCAAATCGCGTGTAGAAAGCGGTCGCACCACGCCTTTACCACCAGCTGCCAAATTGCCACGTGTTTCCCCTGCTTTGGGAATGCGTGCCAGCGCATAAGGTAACGGATTGCCATCAATCACAATGATACGTTTATCTCCTTGTGTAATTGCTGGTAAATATTGTTGCGCCATAATGGTTTGCTTACCGAAGTGAGTAATGGTCTCTAAAATCACATTCAGATTCAGGTCGTTTTTTGTGAGTCTAAATATACTCGCCCCCCCCATACCATCTAGCGGTTTGACCACAATCTCTTGCTGTTTGTTTAAAAAATCAATAATCAAATCAGCTTGGCTGGTTACTAAAAACGCAGGGCAAAATTGTGGAAATCTGGCAACAGATAATTTTTCATTCCAACTACGCACAGTGATTGGATTATTAATCACATAACCACCTTGTTTGTTGGCAAGCTCTAATAAATAAGTACTGTATAAATATTCATTATCAAACGGCGGGTCTTTGCGCATGATGATTGCATCAAAGTCTGTTGGCAACTGCTCTGTGATTTCTGATAAGGCATACCAGTTTTCTGCATTCGAAAAAGAAAATGCTTGTGTTTTTAAATGAACAACATCATGACGTAAAAAGATATCTTGTTGTTGGCAAACAAATAATTGGTGACCTTGCGCAGCAGCTTCACGCATCATAGCGACGCTGGTATCTTTTACCAGTTTTAGGCTGGCATAAGGGTCGAGAATGAAGAGGAACTTCATGCAGCGAGAAACTCCCGCATCGGATCTGCATGTTCAAGTTCAATAGAAGCTGCTAATAAGGCTAGTCGGGCCACAACACCATACGCATAAAAGCGATTAGGGACAGTATCAGGTGAATCTGCACAGTCCGGTAAAGTGCAAGGCTTTTCAAAAGCCAGCGGCACAAAATGCGCACCAGGTGCATTTAAATTTTCATCTGTATCGCGATTGGTATGCACACGGTAAAAGCCGCCAATCACAAAGTGATCCATCATATACACCACAGGTTCAGCAACAGCACCATCAATGCTCTCAAATGTATAAACACCCTCTTGAATAATCACTTCAGATACTTGTTGACCTTCTTTGATGACGGACATTTTATTGCGTGTTTTACGATTCAGTCCGCGCACTTCATCCGCCGATTTAACCGTCATAATCCCCATGCCATACGTGCCTGCATTGGCTTTGATAATCACATAGGGTTCTTGCTCAATACCATATTCTGCATACTTAATTTTGATTTTCTTGAGTAGCGCATTGACTTTAATAGCCAAACACTCTTCACCAGTGCGGGCATTAAAATCAATCCCTTCACAACTTTCAAAATAAGGATTCAGTAACCACTCATCGATATTAAGTATGCTTGCAAAATCAGCGATAACTTGATTGTAGGCTGAAAAATGGTTAGTTTTGCGACGTGAATGCCAGCCAGCGTGCAAGGGAGGAATTAAGTTTTGCTCTAGATTTTTCAATATTTCAGGAATGCCACCTGATAAATCATTATTCAGCAAAATAGCGCAGCTATCAAAATCACCAAGCTCAGCATTTTTTAGCTTTATACGATTACCTTCACGCACAATAGGTTCGATTAGCAAGGTTTGTCCATCTTGACCGGCAAGCGCTGTGGGTTCTGTTATTTCTGGCGAGACGCTGCCGACTCTCACATCTAAGCCAGCCGCTTTAAGCATATGCACTAACGCAATTACATTTTGTATGTAGTAGGTATTGCGCGAATGATTTTCTGGAATAATCAGTAGACGATGGGCCTCTGGACAGACTTTTTCAATAGCAACCATAGCGGCTTGGACGCTTAAACTGAGAAACTCAGGATTGAGATTATTAAAGCCAGCTGGGAATAAGTTGGTATCCACTGGCGCTAATTTAAAGCCGCTATTACGTAAATCAACAGAGGCATAAAAAGGGGAGCTATGCTCTAACCATTGTGTACGAAACCAGTGCTCAATATCTGGCATAGACTGCAGCATGCGTTTTTCTAAATCTAAAAGAGGACCGCTTAATGCAGTTGTTAAATGAGGGACCATCGATACTCTCTATATAATGAGGCGGTTAAATAACATGACCTGCTTGTAAGTCGGCATGATAACTACTTCTTACCATGGGGCCACTTGCCGTATTATTAAAGCCCATGGCGTCAGCTTTTTGTTTTAGTGCATCAAACGCTGCAGGTTCTACATAACGCATCACTGGTAAATGGTGCACGCTGGGTTGTAAATATTGTCCCAATGTCAGCATGCTGACATGATGTGCGCGCAAGTCATTCATGACCGCTACTATTTCATCATCTGTTTCGCCTAAACCTAGCATCAAGCCTGATTTGGTTGGAATTTGTGGGTAAATCTCATGAAAAGCTTTGAGCAAATTAAGAGAGTTTTGGTAATCAGAGCCTGGACGCGCTTGTTTATAAAGGCGAGGAATAGTCTCTAAATTATGGTTCATGACATCAGGCGGGGCTTCTTTTAAAATGCGCAAAGCAACGTCTAAACGACCACGAAAATCAGGTACTAGAATCTCAATTTTAATGTTAGGACAAGCTGAGCGTATTGCTTTGATACAGTTAACAAAATGCTGGGCGCCACCATCTATCAAATCATCACGATCGACACTGGTAATGACTACATAACGAAGTTGCATTTCTGCAATCGTTTTTGCTAGGTTCGCCGGCTCATTCACATCTGGTGGTAATGGTTTGCCATGTGCAACATCACAGAATGGACAGCGACGTGTGCAAATATCGCCTAAAACCATAAAGGTAGCTGTGCCACTACTAAAGCATTCACCAATATTGGGACAACTGGCTTCTTCACAAACGGTATGCAAATTGTTATTGCGGAGCGCTTGTTTAATTTCTTGAAAACGTTTGCCATTTGGCATTTTCATCCGTATCCACTCTGGCTTACGCAGCGTTGGCTGCGGCACAATTTTAATTGGAATACGCGATGTTTTTTCTGCATCAATTTCTTTGACCCCAGCGATTTTTTTTGGTGGTCTTGTTGTTGTCATGTCGAATGTCGTCATATTATTTCATTCTTGCATTTGCTCAATTTATTTTCCAATATGCTGAGTAAAGCCTCGCCAACTGCATGCGGTGTTTGCTCAACATTCCAGTCTTTCATTTGTGTCATTTCCAAGCCAGCATAACCACATGGATCGATAGCAGAAAAAGGGGTTAAGTCCATATCAACATTTAAACTCAAGCCATGATAACAACAGTTCTTTTTTAATCTTAACCCAACAGATGCAATTTTTTTATTGTTGATATAAACGCCTGGGGCATTTTTTTGTGTTGTTGCTTGGATCGCATGCGCTGCTAATAATTCAATCATACTGCCCTCAATGATATCGACTAAATCACGCACCTTCAGCCCTCGTCTAGCTAAATCAATCATTAAATAAATGATAACCTGACCTAAGCCATGATAAGTTATTTTCCCACCGCGATCGACATTTACAACAGGAATGTGGTTTTGCGGTAATCTGACCTGATTGCGATTCAAGCCTAAGGTGTAAATACTATCATGCTCCGTTAGCCATAGCTCATCATGGGTTTCCGCTGTACGACTATGGGTAAACACTTGCATTTTTTTAAGGGTTGTTTGGTAGTCAGTGCGCCCAAGATTGCGCGTAATCAGTAACATCGTAAACTTTAAAGCACGTATTTAACCAGTGGGTGGCTGGTTAATGCACGATAGATATTATCTAGCTGTAATTTGGATTCAACCTGACACAAGCAAGTTAGGCTCGTGTAATTCCCTTTCGCACTGTCTTTCATTTCTATCTTGCTTGCATCAAAACCAGGTACATATTTCTGAATAATGTTGATAATTTCAATACTAAAATTATCTTGTGTTTTGCCCATTACCTTAATCGGAAACTCGCATGGAAATTCGATTAAGCTTTCTTCTGTATCTGTATTTTTATCGGTCATTATTGTATAAGTAACTTAATACTATCGATAATTTTGCCAAAAAAACCAGCTTCATCAACGTTTTTCGCAGCCACTAATTTTTGCTCTTGAATCACTTTTCCATCTAATAGAAAGGTCATTTTGCCAATCACTTGACCTGCCTTGATAGGTGCAATTAATGGCTGTGTGGCGGTCATTGTTGCTTTCACACGAGCGTAATCGCCCTTGGGTAGAGAAAGATATAAATGATTGGGGACGACAGCAGAGACTGTTTTCTCGCTCCCTTTATATACGTCCAGTTTCGCAATGGTTTTAGATTGGCGATAAACCAACGTTGATTCATAAAACTGAAAACCATAATTGAGCAGACGTAGACTCTCTGATGCGCGCATGGATTCGCTTTTGGCACCTAATATAACGGCAATCAAGCGCGTGTTGTTGCGTTTGGCAGAAGACACCAAACAATAGCCTGCAGCTGCTGTGTGCCCTGTTTTCACTCCGTCTACATTAGAATCTAGCCACAATAAGCGGTTTCGGTTCATTTGGGTAATCTTATTGTATGTGTACTCTTTTTGTTGGTACAAACGACTATATTCTTTTGGAAAGTCCCGTATGAGTGCTTCCGCCATCAGCGCCAAATCATCTGCTGTCGTGTAATGGTTCTCATCAGGTAAGCCAGTTGAATTCATATAATGCGTGTGGCGCATCCCGATTTTTTGTGCTTGTTGGTTCATCATAATGGCGAATTGCGCTTCACTGCCCGCCACCGCTTCTGCTAAAGCAATCGCCGCATCATTGCCAGATTGAATGATAAGTCCATGTAGCAATTCATCGACGGTCACGACTTTTTGAGGTTCGATAAACATTCTTGAGCCTTCAGCTTCCCAAGCTTTTTTGCTAACAGGTACTGTTTTATCCAACGTAAGAAGACCCTCTTTAATGGCGTCAAAAACAATATAAGCGGTCATTATTTTAGTCAGTGAGGCAGGCTTTAATTTTGCTGAATTATGATGGGCAGCAATGTTGGTGCCACTATTAAAATCTCTTAGTAAGTAAGCATTTACTTCAAGATTGGGGGGTGGAACATTTGCAGCTAGACTAGAGATTGAAAATAGAAGTAGTGCAATAAATGGAATGATTGTTTGGCGCATAATATTCTGTTAATTGGTTGTGATAATTGTGGATATATTTAATTTTTTCTGGATAGTTTCTGCTATTTTTTCTGCTTGCTCTTTTGTGAGATAAGGGCCAACCGTTAACCGGTATAGACTGCCATTATACATGCGATTAATTTTAGTAACTTCTTCGATATTTAAACTCAATAAACGGTTTTGTAATGAAATTGCGTTATTCTCATCACCAAAAGCACCAGCTTGAACATAATGACGCGCCGCTCTTGTATCTTCTAATGGCGTTGATTGTTGTGCTCGTGTAACGTCTTGTGGCACATATTGTGTTGGGTCAATTGCTTCTACCTCTACTAATCCGCTGCCTTTTTCAATTAAACGTAATTTATACGCAGCCGCATAAGATAAATCGATTTCTCTTTCGTGCTTAAATGGACCACGATCATTCACACGAACGATAACGGATCGGCCATTCTCAACATTGGTTACTTTTACGTAACTTGGCAATGGCAGTACGGTGTGAGCAGCCGTCATACTATACATATCGTAGGTTTCTCCACTGGCTGTTTTTTTGCCATGAAACAATTTTCCATACCAAGAAGCGATGCCCTTTTTTTTGTAGTTTTTCGCAGTCTCAAGTGGGTAATATTTTTTACCCAAAGCAATATAGGGTTTGCGAGAGTATTGATGTAGTGCTTCAACCTTAGGCGTAGCATCAGGTATGCTATCTAAATGACTTGGCGGCCTTTCATCGGGACCGTCGTTCTTATAATATCCACCCTGTTTGGTCGTTTTATTATTGCTGGTTGGCGCTTGCTTGATGCTGGGGCTGCTACCGCAAGATGCCAATATGAGACAGCCGGCAATCACAAAAAAATGTAATTTACTCATCATGCCATTATCCCGATGCGACTAAATTTTTGTGTGTATGAATACTCATGAGTATGCCAAAGCCGACTAGTATGGTCACCATCGATGTGCCGCCGTAACTCACTAAAGGCAACGGCACGCCTACAACAGGCAATAAGCCACTGACCATGCCGATATTAACAAAGATATATATAAAGAAAGTCATGATGATGCTACCAGCTAATAAGCGCGAGAATGTGCTTTTTGCTTGCGATGCGATATAAATGCCCCGCGCGATGATTAAACTAAACAATAACAATAACAGCAAATTGCCAACCATGCCAAATTCTTCGCTGAATACAGAAAAAATGAAATCGGTTGTGCGTTCAGGTAAAAAATCAAGCTGAGACTGGGTGCCATTTAGCCAGCCTTTTCCCGTCAGGCCGCCAGAGCCTTGTGCAATGGTTGATTGAATAATATGGTAGCCAGCACCCAATGGATCTTGTGTAGGGTCTATGAGAATCTGTACACGTCTTCTTTGATAATCATGCAGCATCGACCAAAAAACAGGAATAAGTGCCCCAGCGGAAATAAAGCTACCAATAATAAAACGCCAGCCAAGCCCAGCCAAAAAAATAACAAAACAACCGGAGGCAGTAACCAGTAATGAGGTGCCTAAATCGGGCTGTTTAAGAATAAAAAGAACTGGTGCAATGAGGATGAAAAAAGCAATGATAAAGTCGATTAAACGTAATGATGCTTCCCGTTGAGAAAAAAACCAAGCAAGCATCATTGGGGCAGCAATCCGCATTAATTCGGAAGGTTGTATTTTCATTATCCCTATGTCTAACCACCTTCTGGCGCCATGACTGATATTGCCAAACAGTGCGACACCAAGAAGGAGCAACACACCTGCTAGATAAAGTGGCGGCGCCATGCGTTCCATCAATCGCGGCTCTATATTAGCAACAAGCCACATCGCAGATAGTGCGATGGTAATATTGATTAGTTGAGCGTTGATTCTAGAAAAGCTTTCTCCTGAAGCGCTATACAAAACAAACAAGCCCACCAACATCGTGAACAGAATACAACTCATTAAAATGGAGTCGATGTGTTTAGTCAGCACATGCGCAATTTGATTAATCATGAGCAACTTCCGATATTGGTGCATCAATCGCTATTTTAAGAGGGTTAATTTTTGTGGCTAGCTCGGGCGGTTTTTTACCAAGCAAGTAGTAATCCATCACCTGCCGCACAATCGGACCAGCTGCTGAGCCGCCATGCCCTCCATTTTCTACAATGGCTGCAATAGCGATTGTAGGATTCTCTGCCGGCGCATACGCTATAAACAAAGCATGATCTCTATGGCGTGCGTTGATATTTTTTTCATCATACTTTTCATTCTGTTTAATACCTATCACTTGTGCAGTACCTGTTTTTGCTGCAATACTATAACCCGCATCTCTACCAACAAGCGATGCTGTGCCGCCAGGTAAGGTAACATCGATCATGGCCTTAGTCACAATTTCTAAATTGCCTGCATTTAATGGGATTGTTTCAGTCAGTGTTGGTTGTATTGCGGTTGTCTGGCCTGTTTTTACATCCATTATTGTTGTGACTAAATGTGGTTTCATTGCCGCGCCACCATTAGCAAGCACAGCTGTTGCATAAGCAAGTTGCATAGGTGTGGCTAGGGTATAACCTTGCCCAATACCAACAATAACAGTTTCACCAACATACCATGGCTGTTTAAAACGGCGTTGTTTCCATTCTGGTGTAGGGAGTAATCCACTGTTTTCGCCATTAATATCAATGCCACTTTTTTCACCAAAACCAAAATGACGAACAAATGAAGTGAGTTTTTCTATGCCTAATTCAATGGCTAAGCCATAAAAAAACGTATCGCAAGAAACAGTAATCGCACGCGAGATATCGACCAAGCCGTGCCCCCCAACTTTCCAATCTCGGTAGCGATGGCTGCTGTTAGGCAGCGTGAAATACCCTGCATCTTGTATATTAAATGGCGGATGACGCTTGCCTGCCTCAAGACCTGCCAGTGCAACAAACGGTTTGAATGTCGAGCCTGGTGGGTAGATGCCACGTAATGGACGGTTAATCAGTGGTTTATCGGCAGACTCATTTAAACGTCGCCAATTTTTTGTATCAATCCCCCCAACAAACAGATTAGGATCGAAAGTGGGCATGCTGACTAAGGCAAGCACTTCACCTGTTTTTGGTTGGATAGCAACCAACGCACCTCGTCTATCACCAAAGCCTTTCTCAGCGATCTCTTGCAGAGTCAGATCAATAGAAAGTACTAAGTTATTGCCTGAAATAGGCGCTTTGCTGGAGAGGACACGCACGGCCTTTCCGTCTGCGTTAATTTCAACTTGTTGGAAGCCGGTTGTGCCATGCAGTTGCTTTTCATAATACTGCTCAATACCGCTTTTGCCGATATGGTCGGAACCCTTGTAATTAGAGAGATCGTTAGATGCCTTTAGCTCAGCCAGATCGTCATCATTAATACGACCAATATAGCCCACAATATGCGCACCTAATTCACCATTTGGATAGTGACGATATAATCTTGACTTAATTTCTACGCCAGGAAATCGAAAACGATTGGCAGCAAATCTCGCTGCTTCTATCTCGTTTAAGTGGGTACGTATTGGAATAGATTCAAATTCATGCGTGCGTTCTTTTAGTTTATTGAATCGCTTGATATCGCTACTGGATATTTCAACCAGCTGACTAATTTCTGTAATGGTTTTTTCGAGATGATCAACTTTTGATGGTGTGATTTCTAACGCATATACAAAAAAATTATGGGCGATTGTGATGCCATTTTTATCCGTGATGATACCGCGAGTAGGCGCAACAGGAATGACAGAAATCCGATTGTTTTCTGCGAGCGTATGATAGTGATCATGACGGGTCACTTGCAAAAAATAAAACCGCAGCATAAGGACAGTAAAGCCAATAATCACAAGTGCGCCAAGCACTGCTAGCCGCACTTTGAAATGATGCAATTCATCTTGATGGTTTTTTAGTTCTGGCCGACGGCGCATATTTGTTTAGTTGGCCTTATTGGATGCTGACTGCGTAATTGGTCCAAGAAATAAACGCATAAGATGTAACAATAAAACACCTGAAATCACAGGCCAGAAATAATGCATATCTGGTGCATCGTGACCAGAGAACAGTTTTAACACTAACATGGTGATGCGTGTAAAAATTAATAAAGTAAAGGTGAAAAACAATAGTTGGAATGTGCTAAACAGAACCAGCCGACGCTGAAAGAGCAGTGCCATATACGCTGTAAGTGTGAATGCTAAAGCGTATTGACCTAGTAGACTGCCTGTAGCCAAATCAACCAGTACGCCGGCAAGCCAAGCAGTGCCTATATTACAAAAATAAGGCGCACGAAAAATCCAATAAATCAACACTACGAGCATAAAATCAGGGCGTAAAATAACGCCATCACCTGTCCACGGAAAAAGCTGCAAAAGCAAAGCGACAAATAAAGTGCCGTAAACCAATAATCGGCTAGGTGCGCGCATCTGGTTGAACCTTTTCCTCGGTGGTTTTTATCGGATCCTCTTCTACAGTTTTTGGCTGCTCAATAGTGGCAGCTTTGGACTCAGGTAATTCTAATATTAAGAGTTGTAAATGGTGGCTTACTTGCGCTGTAGGAGTGCTCACGATTTTTGCAAAAGGAGATTTAGAATCCTGATTGATTTTTGTAACAGTCGCAACAGCCAGTCCTGCAGGATAAATGCCATCAATACCAGAAGTGACCAGTTTGTCACCAATTTTAATATCAACATTGGAAGGTAGATAAGGAATATCAAGCGTATTCCCGCTCTGTCCAAACGCAATCGCGCGTAATTGATTTCGCTCAACTTGTACTGGAATAGATAAATTCTTGTCTGTAATTAAGGTGACTTCACTGCTAAATGGGTAAACACGGGTAACCTGGCCGATGATGCCTTTTGCATCAACAACAGCTTGCCCAGCTTGTATATTGTGTTGGCTACCACGATTAACAACCACAACGTTTCTGAATGGGTCTCTGCCTGTATGTGAAATATCACCTAAGATTGCTCTTGGATGAATGGGAATATCCCCGCCAAGTAAGCTACGTAAATGTGCATTCTCAGCTTGCAAGCTATTGAGCCGTTGTAATTTAATCGCATGTTCGAAAGCCTGCTGCCTTAGCATATAGTTTTCTTGGACTAGCGCATTATGAACAGAAAAATACCGCTTGGCATCTCGAATAAACTCGCTAGGTATATTGGCAATGACCTCTATAGGATGTAGTCCGCCAATAAAGGCTTGGCGGACCTGGGACAGGTAATTTAACTTGGCATCAACGGCCATTAAAATGATGGACAAAGCACAGAAAAATGCCATTCGAGAGAATGGACTTGCGCCACGGACAAAAAAAGCTGGTGTTTGTTGAGGCTCTAATTTCTGATGAACACCCTTAAGCATACCGTTGCAATAGATTGAATTGAAATGCGCAACGATTATTCATGCGCAAATACGCTACCTAATTTATCCATGTCCTCTAACGCGCGCCCACAACCACGCGCCACACAGGTCAACGGATCCTCTGCAATAATCACAGGTAGCCCTGTTTCTTCCATTAGTAAGCGATCGATGTCGCGTAATAATGCGCCACCACCGGTAATGACCATGCCTTTTTCTGCAATATCTGCGCCTAGTTCTGGTGGTGTTTGCTCTAAAGCTGATTTTACAGCGCCCACAATTGCGTTTAGTGGCTCGGTTAATGCCTCTAAAATTTCATTGCTAGAAATGGTAAATTTACGTGGCAAGCCTTCTGCAAGGTTGCGTCCCGTTACTTCCATTTCTAATACTTCCGACCCAGGAAAGGCTGAGCCAATTTTTTTCTTCATGGCCTCAGCGGTTGGTTCAGATATTTGCATGCCATAATTGCGGCGAATGTAGTCGATGATGGCTTGGTCGAACTTATCGCCACCAACGCGCTCAGATTTGGCATAAACGATACCGCCCATTGAAATGACGCCCACTTCTGTGGTGCCACCGCCAATATCCACAACCATAGAACCTGTTGCTTCTGCTACGGGCATTTCTGCACCAATCGCTGCCGCCATAGGTTCCTCAATCAAGAAAACCTGTTTAGCCCCAGCGCGCTCGGCAGATTCTTTGATTGCACGACGTTCTACTTGCGTAGAGCCGACTGGCACGCAAATAATAATACGCGGGCTTGGTGAAAACCAGCGAGAGTCGCGTGCTTTGCGAATGAAGAATTTCAACATCTGCTCAGTTACAGTAAAATCGGCTATCACGCCGTCTTTCATAGGACGAATCGCTTGAATATTCGCTGGTGCGCGACCCAGCATGCCTTTAGCCTCAGTGCCAACAGCGAGTAATACTTTTTTGCCGTTGGTGCCACCCTCAATACGAATCGCGACCACCGATGGTTCGTTGAGAACAATGCCTCTGTTGCGTGAAAAAATGAGTGTGTTTGCGGTACCTAGATCGATGGCTAAATCATTTGAAAAGTAGTTGTTTAACGAGCCGAACATATGTTTTTTCCTGTGCTTTATCTAACGAGCTTATTAATCACATGCCTAAAATAAGATGGGATATAAAATCAAGGTATAATAACGTATATTTGGCTTAAAATTAAGTCGCAATTAAAGTTTATTACACTAAAGCGAAGAAACAGAAGAGTAGAAGTAATTTATGGCATTAGATAATTCCGATATTAAGCGCATTGCACATTTAGCACGCATCGACATCAGTGATGCAGAAGCCGATAAAACGCTTACCAAATTGACCGGCATCTTGACCTTAATTGAGCAAATGCAGGCGGTTGATACCACAGGTATATCGCCTATGTCTCACTCACAAGACGTGGTGCAGCGGCTAAGAGATGACGTTGTGACAGCCACCAATCAGCGTGAAGCCTTCCAAACAAATGCGCCCGCTGTTGATAGTGGGCTGTATTTGGTGCCAAAAGTGATTGAATAGACACAATAAATAGACGACACAACTTGTCCCGAATTAGACTGCTTTGAATACTTAGAAAACCATGATTAACGACAGCCTTAAAATCTTAAGCCAAATGTTGGCGAATAAAACCATCTCTAGCGTTGAAATGACGCAAATATTCTTAGACCGTATTGGTCAATACAATCCTGAGATTAATGCTTATATTACGGTCGATGCAGATAAAAGTTTGGCGCAAGCCAACGCTGCTGATCTGCGCATTGCTAATGGTACAGCGACAACCTTAACTGGCATTCCGTTGGCACAAAAAGATATTTTTTGTGCTAAAGATTGGAAAACAACGTGTGGCTCCAAAATGCTGGAAAACTTTATTGCGCCATATGATGCACATGTTATCGCGCAGTTTAATGATGTTGGCGCAGTGAATTTGGGTAAAACCAATATGGATGAATTTGCGATGGGCTCATCGAACGAAACGAGCTATTTTGGTGGTGTTAAGAATCCTTGGGATTTTAACCGAGTACCGGGTGGTAGTAGTGGTGGTTCAGCTGCAGCTGTGGCGGCGCGGTTATGTGCAGCGGCAACAGGTACCGATACGGGCGGTTCTATTCGCCAGCCAGCTTCACTTTGCGGCTTTACGGGCTTAAAACCGACCTATGGTTTAGTGTCGCGTTACGGCATGATTGCTTTTGCTTCTAGTCTAGATCAAGCAGGTCCGATGGCAAAATCGGCAGAAGATTGTGCATTGATGATGAATGTGATGGCAGGTTTTGACGCGCGTGATTCAACTAGTTTGAATCATCCTAAAGAAGATTACACTGCCAAATTAAATCAACCATTGGCTGGTTTAAAAGTGGGCTTGCCTAAGGAATATTTTGCTGAAGGTTTGGATGGCGATGTGGCAAAAGTCATTGAGGCTGCCATTGCAGAATACAAAAAATTAGGCGCTGAGTTTGTCGATATATCATTGCCTAACGCTGAATTATCAATCCCAGTGTATTACGTGCTAGCGCCTGCAGAAGCGTCTAGTAATCTATCTCGTTATGATGGCGTGCGCTATGGACATCGTGCCGCAGAATATGATGACTTGATGGAAATGTATATGAAAAGCCGTGCAGAAGGATTTGGCGAAGAAGTGAAGCGGCGTATTTTAATTGGTACTTATGTGCTTAGTGCCGGTTATTACGATGCGTATTACGTAAAAGCGCAGAAAATTAGACATCTCATTGCCGATGATTTTAAAGCTGCATTTGAACAATGTGACATTATTATGGGGCCAACTGTACCCTCGACAGCCTTTAAAACTGGCGAAAAGACGGGTGATCCAGTGGCGATGTATTTACAAGATATTTATACGATTGCAACCAACTTGGCAGGTTTGCCAGGTATGAGTATTCCAGCAGGGTTTAGTCATGATTTGCCAGTTGGCTTGCAAATTATTGGTAATTATTTTGATGAAGCACGCATGCTGAATGTTGGACATGCCTATCAACAAGTGACAGATTGGCATACTAAAATGCCTAAAGGAATTGCATAATGGAGTGGGAAGTTGTTATCGGGCTAGAGACGCATACTCAGCTACAAACAAAAACCAAAATTTTTAGTGGCGCCTCAACCGCCTATGGCGCAGAGCCCAATTCACAAGCGTGTGAAGTGAGTATTGCGTTGCCAGGTGTGTTGCCTGTGCTCAATAAAGAGGCGGTGCAATGTGCCATTAAATTTGGCTTGGCGATTGATGCAGACATTGCGTCACGATCTGTGTTTGCACGTAAAAATTATTTTTATCCAGATTTACCAAAAGGCTATCAAATTAGTCAGTTTGAATCGCCAGTTGTTGGGCAAGGTAAAGTAACAATACAAGTGCCAGCATCTGGCAAAAATGAAGCCTATGAAAAAGTGATTCATATTACCCGAGCACATTTGGAAGAAGATGCCGGTAAATCGGTGCATGGCGCTTTTGAAGGAATGAGTGGTATTGATCTGAACCGAGCGGGAACGCCATTGCTAGAAATTGTGACGGAGCCGGATATGCGTAGTGCAGCGGAGGCGGTTGCTTATGCCAAAAAACTGCATGAGCTGGTGCAATGGATAGGTATTTGTGATGGCAATATGCAAGAAGGTAGTTTCCGTTGTGATGTCAACGTTTCCGTGCGACCAAAAGGCACTTCAGCGTTGGGCACACGACGTGAGATTAAAAACTTAAACTCATTCAAGTTTATGCAACAAGCCATTGCTTATGAAACGCAGTGGCAAATCGAAACACTTGAGGATGGTGGCAAGATACAGCAGGCAACTGTGTTATTTAATCCTGATACGGGCGAAACGCGCGCCATGCGGAGCAAAGAGGAAGCGAACGATTATCGCTATTTCCCAGATCCTGATTTATTGCCATTAGAAATCACAGAGGCCGATAAGGCAGCGGTGAAGGCGGTTATGCCTGAATTGCCAGAAGCAATGAAAGCGCGCTTTGAAAGTGAGTATGCACTCTCGCCTTATGATGCGTCTTCATTAACTGCAAGCAAAAATATTGCAGACTATTTTGAATCTGTTATTCATGTTGGCGGCGATGCAAAATTGGCCGCAAATTGGGTGATGGGTGGCATTAGTGCTAAGCTAAACGCAGAAGATAAAAGCATTACAGATTCGCCAATTGCTGCGGTTACTTTGGCACAATTGATCAAGCGAATTGCTGATGGCACTATTTCAAATAATGCGGCTAAACAAGTATTTGAAGTAATGTGGCTAGGAGAATCTGATGTTGATGCGATTATTGAAGCAAAAGGTTTGAAGCAAGTTTCAGATACTGGCGCTATCGAAGCCATCATTGATACCGTGTTGGCTGCTAATCAAGCCATGGTTGAAGAATATAAAGCCGGTAAAGAAAAAGCATTTAATGCGCTGGTTGGACAAATCATGAAAGCGTCAAAAGGCAAGGCGAACCCAGCACAAGTAAATAGCTTGTTAAAAGAAAAACTAACCAGTTAATGATTGCTATTAGTCGAACTTTTATACTGTTTATTGGTTGTTTTTAGCTGTTAATTCATTGAAGCGCTTTTTGTCATTTTCGTAACGTTGATTAATGTTGTCAATCACTGTTTGTTGTTTGTGAATCTGTGCTTCTATTTTTTGCAAGGTTATTTTGTCAAATTGCTCGGTTGACTCTAGTATGCGTTTTCGTCTTTGCTGTAAGTCTTCTAACGCCAGCTTATCTATTCTCACGTTTCGTTTGCGAGCAAGTTCAATTTCTTCAATAGAAGTATACGAAGACAGCAGTGCACGGTCGTAGCGTTTTTGATCGGCAGATTGCTTACCCTCTTTAGCTGAGGTTGTTGCTTTTTCTTTCTCGATGATCGTTTTTTTGATTATGACGCCGTGCTTGTTTAGTACGCTAGATTGATTTGAAATTTCATCAGGCATAGGTGGTTTGTCACCGTAATGGGTAACGCCATGGTTATCAATCCATTTGATAATTTTTTGACTATAAGCGTGCGCAAACTGACAAACTAATGTGCTCGCAATCATCACAGCATGCAATCGCAATTTAATGGTAACAGCATTCATTTTTGTTCAGGCTTTAGTTTAATATTATTTGTGATCAAGCAGTGAGGCAATAGCGCTGCTGATACTTTTTTATTACCGCTAAATATGATGTTAAAGCATCGCTACGTTCAATGTGTGCCAATAAATCACTCAATTTTGCGATGCTAATTACAGGCATTTGGTTATTTTGCGCCACTTCTTGTGTTGCGGATAACTTGCCTAACCCTTTTTCCTGTCTATCTAACGCAATACTCACACCGCAAGCAGTTGCGCCATTTGCTTTAATCAAGTCAACTGATTCACGTATTGACGTGCCAGCCGAAATAACGTCATCAATAATTAAAACACGACCCTTAAGCGGCGCACCAACAACTGTACCACCTTCTCCATGGTCTTTGGCTTCTTTGCGGTTATAAGCATAAGGTAAATTCTGACCCCGTTTTGCAAAAGCAATTGCAATACTGGCCGCTAGCGGAATGCCTTTATAAGCAGGACCAAACAGCATATCAAATGCAATACCTGATTTTTCAATGCTATTGGCGTAAAATTCGCCTAATTTTAATAAACTATCACCATCATTAAATAATCCAGCATTAAAAAAGTAAGGACTTAAGCGTCCCGCCTTTGTCTTAAATTCACCAAATTTAAGCACCTGTTGCTCGATGCAAAATGTGATGAACTCTTGTGATAAATCATGATAATTAACTGACATCGCTTATCTAAATTAAAGGAATTAAATGCGTATTATAACGTTGAATTTAAATGGAATCCGCTCGGCCGCTAATAAAGGCTTTTTTCAATGGTTGCAACAAACCCAGCCCGATATTATTTGTTTGCAAGAATTAAAAGCGCAGGCTGATAATTTAACTGAAGAAATGCAAGCCCCAGCTGGCTATTACGGTAACTTTCATTATGCACAAAAAAAGGGATATAGCGGCGTTGGTATTTATTCTAAGCAAAAACCAGATGAAGTCATTATTGGTTTAGGCATTGATGATATTGATGCAGAGGGCCGTTATATAGAATGTCGTTTTGGCAAGCTCGCAGTAGTGTCATTGTATTTACCAAGCGGTTCTAGTGGAGACGAAAGACAAGCCTTTAAATTGAGCGTGATGCACCGTTTTATGCCACATCTTGAACGGTGCATTAATAGCGGATTTGACGTTATTATTTGCGGTGATTGGAATATTGCCCATCAAGAAATCGATTTAAAAAACTATAAAGGCAATAAAAAGAATTCAGGCTTCTTACCAGAAGAGCGTGCATGGATGACCGATTTATTTGACCGTGTTGGTTGGGTTGATGTTTATCGCAAGCTATATCCTCATACGACGGATGCCTGTTATACCTGGTGGAGTAATCGTGGACAAGCATATGCCAACAATGTTGGTTGGCGGATTGACTATCAAGTGGTTACACCTGCATTGGCTGAAAAGGCCATCTCAGCCTCAATTTATAAAGAGGAAAAGTTTAGTGACCATGCGCCACTGGTGATTGATTACCAAGATGCGTGACACATATGTAGCGCCCATTCATTGGCGCACCACCTAGACATACGGCAAATCTCGACCATGATTCACTCCCGCTTGCTATTCTCTCCGCTGGTCGATGCATCACTAACCAATTCCACCAAAAGCAGCGGTTTTGGGCTATCTCTCTTACATCTGAGTGGTTAGTTTTTGTTGGTCTGCACCCCTGGTATGCCATGGTGCAACCTTAAATAAAAGCAACATCCCAGGTATCGCCAGTAAGGTGCAGACATAAAAGAAGATTTCCCAACCCAGCGCTTCGACCATGCTACCAGTCAGGGCATTAAAAATGGATCTTGGCACCGCGGATAAACTCGTGAATAAGGCAAGTTGGGTGGCCGTGTAAGCTGGGTTTGTTTCGCGCGCCATATAGGCAACATAAGCGACTGTTCCCAAGCCAACACCAAGTGCTTCGCCACCAATCACAATGGCTAACATGCCACGTTCAATAGTGCCGATGGTTGCAAATGGACCTGCATGAGCAAGCCATGCAAAGCCGAGAATAGTGAAAAGCTGTACCATACCAAACACCCATAAGCCGCGATTAATACCGACTTTAACCATCCAAATGCCGCCGATAAATCCACCTAATATTTGCATGACTAAACCGCTACCTTTGACAATGGTGCCGATGTCAGTATTGCTAAAGCCCATATCAATATAAAACGGGGTGGCAAGCGCGGTTGCCATGCTGTCACCCAGTTTATAAAGCAAAATAAACAGCAGCACTAATAGCGCATGTTTAATGCCTGCACGGTTAATAAATTCGGTGAATGGTTCAATCACAGAGGCTTTTAGACTTTTTGGCGCCTCTGCTCGATGTGGTTCCTTGGTAAAGATTGTCATCAATATGCCAGGAATCATAAATAAAGCGACAATCCAAAACACCGATGACCAAGGAAGATGATCGGATAAAATCAAGGCCAGTGCGCCCGGTACTAAGCCTGAAACACGATAAGCATTCACATGAATGCTGTTACCTAAGCCTAATTCTTCATCACTTAAAATCTCACGCCTAAATGCATCAATCACAATATCTTGGCTGGCAGAAAATAAGGCAACTAGAGTAGAAACGACAGCGATGCTCGTGATGTTGAATTGTGGATTAAAGAATCCATAGGCGCAGATGGTAATAAATAGCGCGATTTGTGTTACTAGCATCCAACTTCGTCGTCTGCCCATTGGCGCAATCAAATTGTATCGATCCATCAATGGTGCCCAAACAAATTTCCACGTGTAAGGCAATTGAATCAAGGCAAATACGGCAATGGTTTTGAGGTCTATGCCTTCGCTACGCAACCATGCTGGGAGCAGTTGAAAAAGTAAATATAAGGGTAGGCCAGAACTAAATCCGAGTACAATACAAGCCAACATACGTTGATTAAATAGGATATTGGTTAAGTTGAGTCTGGCCATATTGAATTGATTAACGTTGTTGATGGTTTCGATGAGGGACGCAAAACAATAATTGATTTGCGTATTTGCGAAGACTTATGGCCAAGATTGCGAGACGGTAACAAACTGATTATCAGAATGATCAGCACATGTATGATCTTTTGTATCTTCGCACGGCTTATCGTAATCAATCATGATTTTCCCATTTTCCAAGTGCCAGTCAACAAAATAACTACCCATTTTTTTGTAGACCACCTTAGCTTCTAACGGATCAACGATGGCAATCATTTGAGTGTTTGCTGCTTGGTAACAAGTAACAATTAATACACCCTCTGGATGGGATATGGGTGTGACGATTTCAATAGAGGAAGACAGTTCCGTTTTTTCATTTAATGCATCGGTTAAATCACACTGAAAATGATGGCGGATAATCTTACCATTAGCCTGCTTAATGGCAATGACGCTTTCAAAAATGGTTGCATTTTCGAGCTGCCATGCCCAATTAATAGCGTAAACTGGCCTAGATAACAGGCCGAGCAACATGATTAAAAAAACCAAGTAGCGTTGTTGATTGATAAAAAACATTGCTGTAGTTTACCTTGTTTTGCTGACAAATAAAGGGCTTATTGTTTAGTTAAGTATGCTAGTGAGCAATGCCGCAGCCAATGATTGGGAACTTTCTGACCTGTCAGTCGACAGATAGAAATACTGTTTTAATCTTTGGCAACATTAACCGCACCGATAGCGTGGTGTTCATTTTTCAATTAAATACTGAGCCAACGGCTTTGGTATCAGTATGTTCATTTTTTGGGAGTCTATGCAGGTAATAAAAATGGTTGGGCTATTGTCCATTTTATTGAGTCATACAGTCATGGCTGATACTGTCATACTGAAGAATGGCGACAGGATGACAGGCACTATCGTTAAAAAAGAAACTGATCAGCTTATTTTCAATACCAATTATGCAGGCGAAATTAAGATTCTGTGGTCAGCAATTGCAACATTAAATACCGATGCACCCGTTAAGGTTGTTTTGTCTGATGAGGCTATCCATGACGCTCGATTAGAAAAAAGAAGTGTGGGTCGAGTCAACATGTTGAATGCTGGCTTGAAAATGAGTAAAGAATTAAATTTACAAGCGCTGACTTATCTCAACCCAAGTCCAGCAGTGTCTGGTCAAGGTATCGAGTGGTCAGGTTATGCCAATGTGGGCGGGGCAGTCACATCCGGTAATACTGATAATAGCCAATTGCGAGCTGATTTTGAGACGACTGCGAGAACAAAAGACAAGCGCTTCACGGTTGGTGCCTACCTGAATAGAGCAAAAGCAGAGGGTGAAAGTACCGCATTTAATAGCAAAGGCTATATTCAACATGACTATTTTTTAAGCAAGCAATGGTATTTATATAGCAACGCTTCTTTAGAAAATGATCAATTTAGAGACATTCATTTACGATCAAGCACTGGTGTAGGTTCTGGCTATCAGCTTTATGAGCGCGAAGATTTGAATTTGTCGATTGAAGGTGGTCTTAACTATATTAGCACGGACTTTAATGATGCCGAAGATGAGCGTTATGCCAGTGGGCGATGGGCGTTGAAATATGATCAATTGGTATTTCAGAACATCAAATTCTTTCATCAGCACGAAGTCTTATTTAGCTTAGAGGAGATAGCGAACACCTTGGCGTTTACGAAAACTGGCTTAAGGGTGCCAATTGCAGAGAACCTAAACGCTTCTACTCAACTCAATGTCGATTATGCGAATCAACCAGCCACAGGTAAGGAAAAGACGGACAAGACCTTGTTGTTTAGTGTTGGTTATTTATGGTAATACATGCTTGTAATGATGAAATTGCATGGCTTCATGTAAGCAACTCAACTATCGTTGTCAAAACTGGCATGGGCCTGTGAAATTTGTATGCAGTGTCGATGCACCCAATCAATCACGGGGTTAAGCAGTGTCAGCAAATTAATACCCAAGTCACTTAATGCATATTCTACATGTAAAGGTTTTTCAGTTAGGACACGCCGATGAACCAGCCCGTCTCGCTCAAGATAGCGTAGTGTTTGGGTGAGCATTTTTTGTGAGATGCCATCACACATGCGTTTGAGTTCACCAAAGCGTACAGGCCCTTGCTCTAGACTGCTCAGGATAACAACGCTCCATTTATCGCCAATGCGACTGAGTATTTGGCGTGAAGGGCAGCAAGCTTTGTGAATATCTGGTGTTGGTATATCGGTTTGACGCATGATGATAGGTTACTCCTTAGTGCCTAATTGACTTGATTAATATGGTATCTAAAATAGACTAATCTCTAAAAGATACTAGCAATCTTTTTCAAGTAATAGCAAATAGTTTAGTAAACAAGAATAAAACGCTTTAGAAACTGTAAAAGTAATTTCACAATACTGCAGTCAATTGATTGACGATAAAAACTTTCGACATGAATTTTAAATGTAAGGAACCCGCATGACTGAACTCAATATTAACGGTCAAACACGCAGTACCGACTATGATGATGACACCCCTTTATTGTGGGTGATACGCGATAGTTTACAAATGACAGGTACTAAGTTTGGTTGCGGTGCAGGTTTATGTGGCGCCTGTACGGTCCATTTGGATGGACAGCCTATTCGCTCATGTTTAACCCCACTTTCTGCCGCCGTAGGTAAGACAATCTCAACAATTGAAGCGGTGCATGAATCCAAAGCGGGTCAAGCGATTCAAAAAGCGTGGCAAGACTTAGATGTGGTGCAATGTGGTTATTGCCAATCAGGACAGATCATGTCTGCCACAGCGTTATTAGCTGCTAACTCAGCACCAACCGATGCAGACATTGATAATGCGATGAATGGCAATATTTGTCGGTGTGCGACTTATGTTCGGATTCGTGCCGCCATTCATCAAGCAGCTAAAGACTTGGCATAGGAGACCATGATGAATCATCTACAGAATGTTTCGCGCCGTGGTTTTTTAAAAGCAGGTCTTGGTTTAACTATTGCCATCATGATTCCGGGTTGTACCAAAAGCCCAGATAGTGAAACTGCCGCTATCGATGCGGTGATGGAAAATGCTATTTTATTTGAACCCAATGCCTTTGTGAGGATTGGTGCTGATAACACAGTAACGGTCATTGCTAAACATTTAGAAATGGGACAAGGCACATATACTGGTCTTGCGACGTTGATTGCGGAAGAGCTTGACGCAGATTGGGCGCAAGTTAAAGTGGAAGGCGCCCCTGGTGATGCTAAGCGTTATAACAACTTGGCTTGGGGTCCTTATCAAGGCACAGGCGGTAGTTCTGCGATAGCGAATTCTTTCGAACAAATGCGTCATGCTGGTGCAACAGCGCGTGCGATGTTAGTACAGGCGGCGGCGACTGCTTGGCATGTACCAGCCAGTGAAATAACGGTGAAAGCAGGTGTGTTAAGTCACGCAAGTGGTAAAGAAGCTAACTTTGGTGCGTTTGCTGAGGCGGCTTCTACTTTAGCTGTGCCAGAAACAGTGACATTAAAAGATCCAAAAGACTTTACCTTGATTGGTAAAGTAGCGCCTCGTAAAGACAGCAAAGCAAAAACCAATGGTTCAGCCATTTTTACGCAAGATATTCAGTTGGATAATATGCTGGTAGCGGTTGTGGCACACCCGCCAACCTTTGGCGCAACAGTGATATCGTTTGACGATAAAGACGCAAGGGCGGTCAAAGGCGTTGTTAATGTGGTTAAGATTCCTTCAGGTGTTGCGGTATTGGCCAGCAACTATTGGACAGCCAAAAAAGGCCGTGATGCACTTAAAGTTGAGTGGGATGAAAGTAAAGCATTCAAAAAAAGTACGGATGCAATTATTGCCGATTATAAAGTGCTGGTTACAAAACCTGGCAATGTCGCACGCAAAGACGGTGATGCATTGGGTGTGCTTGGAAAGAGTAAAAAAGTGGTTTCACATGCGTACGTATTTCCATTCTTAGCACACGCCGCGATGGAGCCGATGAACTGCGTTGTGCAATTGAAAGACGGTATATGCGAAGTGTGGAACGGCAATCAGTTACACAGTATAGACCAGTATGCACTTTCAGCAGTATTCGGTATTAAACCAGAAGCGGTTAAGATTAATACGCTATATGCAGGCGGTAGTTTTGGTCGTCGTGGTAATCCACAGTCTGACTATATTGTCGAAGCCGCGCATGTTGTCAAAGCCGTAAACTCACAACAACCGATTAAACTAGTTTGGTCTCGCGAAGATGATATGCAGGCAGGACATTACCGGCCGATGTATGTGCATAAAATGAATGCGACACTGGATGAACAGGGCTTTCCAAGTGCTTGGCATCATACAATTGTTGGACAATCAATTGCCAAAGGCACGGCATTTGAAGGACAAATGGTCAAAGATGGTGTTGACTCTACCTCTGTTGAGGGTGCAAGCAACTTGCCTTATCAAATTGCTAATCTACAAGTCGATTTACACACCACAAATGACAGCGTTGCTGTTCCTATTCAATGGTGGCGTTCAGTCGGCAGTACGCACACTGCTTATGCAGCAGAGGTATTTATTGATCAGCTTGCAAAAATAGCACAGCAGGATCCGATTGCTTATCGATTGGCGATGTTGAAAGATAAGCCACGTCATGCTGGCGTATTGCGTTTGGCGGCAGATAAAGCCAATGCGCTAGCAAAAAAAGAAGGTGTTAGACAAGGGCGTGGCGTGGCAGTTCATGAGTCATTTAATACATTTGTTGCGCAGATTGTCGATATCACAATTGATGCTGAAAATAATCTAATCGTTGACCGGGTAGTCTGTACCGTTGATTGTGGTATAGCAGTCAACCCTGATGTGATTAAAGCGCAAATGGAAGGCAGTATTGGTTATGCGTTAGCCGCAGCATTAACGGGTGAAATCACGTTAAAAGACGGTGTAGTTGAGCAAAGCAATTTTGATGGCTACCCTGTACTCAGAATAGCTGAAATGCCAACCGTAGAAGTGCATATTGTGCCTTCAGCAGAAAGTCCAACTGGCGTTGGCGAACCGGGTGTGCCGCCACTCGCACCAGCGTTAGCGAATGCTATTTTTGCGGCAACAGGTAAACATATTACGCAGTTACCAATTGGTGACCAATTAAGCGCCTAAGCGATGGATAGTCAAGACTTAGCAGTCCTTACCCAAGCGCAGCGCTGGCTACAAAATGGATGCCCATTGTTACTGGTGACCGTGGTTAAAACTTGGGGCTCGTCGCCGCGACCTGTTGGCGCATTGCTTGCATTACGGCATGATGGACGGGCAGCGGGTTCCATTTCTGGTGGATGTATTGAAGACGACTTAATGTATCGTTTGCGTAAAGAGGGAATGCCAAAACGCGCCGAGTTAGTTACTTATGGTGAAACTGCCGAAGAAGCGCGGCGTCTAGGCTTACCTTGTGGCGGTAGTATGCAATTGGTACTTGAGCCGATTACACAAGCTAACGCGCTTGATGAAGTATTATGTGTACTCAATCAAGGTCAATTGGTGGCGCGACGTTTGGATATCAATGCGATGAAAAGTAGCATAGCAATCGCCACTTCAGATCAGACAACTGAACTAAAAGACGGTGAGTTAACCAGTATTTATGGCCCGCGTTACCGTTTGATTTTGATTGGTGCTGGCCAGCTTTCTCAACTGTTGGCTAATATTGCGCTCAGTTTAGATTTTGCTGTCACTATTTGCGATCCACGAGAAGAGTATGCCGATGGTTGGCATGTACCCAATACCCAATTGCGCCGTGAAATGCCCGATGATGTCGTGATGGCAATGCAACCCGATGCACGTACAGCAGTCATTACATTAACGCATGATCCAAAATTAGATGATTTGGCGTTGATGGAAGCGCTGAAGTCACCTGCATTTTATGTTGCCGCACTCGGTTCGCGCAGCAATAATAGACAAAGACGTGAGCGCTTACTTTCTTTTGATGTCACGCTTGATCAAGTGGAAAATTTACGTGGCCCTGCTGGGCTGTTTATCGGTAGCAAAACGCCCAGTGAAATTGCTGTTTCGATTGCTGCGGAATTAATAGCGGTGAAAAATGGTGTTGAAGCGAATCGCTTATTTAATGTAAATGACGCAAAAACTGCGCTAGATATTGCAGAAGATACATTAAATAGTTGCCGCATCTAATACCAACATCATCATGCAAGGGATATTATTAGCAGCGGGATTTGGTCGGCGCTTTCAAGCTGACTCTTCAGGCGAGCAAGATAAGTTACTGGCAGTATTGCCGAATCAACAAACCATGCTTGTTCAAAGTGCGATGGCATTAAAAGAGGCGCTCCCTCATAGTGTCGCCGTAGTACAAACCCAGCAAATTGTACGTAAACAAATACTGCAAGACATAGGATATACGGTCATTGAAAGCGAGCAAGCAAAAGACGGTATGGCCTATGCAATTGCATCCGCTGTACGGGCAACACATCAAGCAAGTGGTTGGCTGATTGTACTTGCCGATATGCCTTGGATACCAGTGACATTAATCCAGCAATTGGCTGCGCTAACGACAACACCACAGTCCGTTGTTGCGCCGCGATTTAATGGTAAACGCGGACAACCTGTGGCTTTTGGGGCGGGTTGGTATCATCAGTTAGTCAATTTGCAAGGCGACGCAGGCGCGCGTGACTTACTAACAGCAGCAACCATTACTTGGCTTGATTGGCATGATGATCGTATTCATCGAGATGTTGATACGCCGCAAGATATGCGGTAATAGACAGCTCAAGGACCGCGTTTTAGGCGATACATGGCAAGATTGCCAAAGCAATTGGGCATGAATGTGATGACCTTGCCATTGGTAATCACTTTGCGTTCAATAACGGCAATATTATTGGCTTTACACAATTGATCAAAGTCGTTGATCGTACATAAATGCACATTGGGCGTGTTATACCATTCATAAGGCAAATCTTCAGAAACAGGCATTTTGCCTGCAATAATTTGCAGGCGATTGCGCCAATAACCAAAATTGGGAAATGTCACAATTGCTTCACGACCAACGCGCAACATTTCTTGCAGAATAGCCTCAGTGTGATGCATGGCTTGTATGGTTTGGGAAAGAATGACCGTATCAAATGAGTTGTCTTCAAACTCAGATAATCCCGCTTCTAAATCCATTTGAATGACGTCAATGTTATTTTGCATGGCGGCGAGCCATTTGGTATCGTCTTTTTCAACGCCATAGCCTTTTATTTCTAAACTATCGCGTACATAGCTAAGCAAAGAGCCATCACCACAACCCAAATCAAGTGCCTTAGAGCCGAAACCAAGCCAGCCAGCAATGATGGCGAAATCTTGACGGTATAAATGATTAATAGTGGAATCTGTTGTCATGTTGGTGAGGTCTCAATCTGGCTTAAATAGCTACTGACAATGGCATGATAATGCGGATCGGGCATTAAAAAAGCATCATGACCATGCGCGGCCGTCACTTCTGCATATTTCACTGGCAACTCATTATCTAACAATGCTTTTACAATTTCACGTGAGCGTTTGGTTGAAAAGCGCCAATCGCTGGTGAATGAAATGACTAAAAATTTAGCCGTTACCTTGTTTAATGCGGCAGACAAGTCGCCATTAAAATCGCCTGCTGGGTCAAAATAATCTAAAGCGCGTGTCATACGAATATACGTATTGGCATCAAACTCACCTGCAAATTTATCCGCTTGATAGCGCAAATAAGATTCCATCTCAAATTCTACGTCAAAGCTATATTTAATGGTGTCTTTGAGTTTGCGACCAAATTTCGCGCCCATGGCATCATCAGATAAATAGGTAATATGGCCTAACATACGCGCAATTCGTAGGCCGCGTCTAGGTACTACGTTGTGCGCGTAATAGTCGCCACCATAAAATTCAGGGTCGGTAATAATCGCTTGACGCGCGACTTCGTTAAACGCCATATTTTGTGCTGTTAAATTGGGTGCTGATGCAATCACTAAAGCATGTTGAATGCGATTGGGGTAAGCAATACTCCATTGTAACGTTTGCATACCACCTAAACTGCCTCCAACGACTGCTGCAAAGCTTTGGATGCCTAAGTGGTCGGCAAGCATGGCTTGAGAGTTCACCCAATCTTCTACTGTGACAACTGGGAAGCTGGCGCCAAACGGTTTGCCCGTTGCTGGATTAATGCTTGCAGGGCCGGTAGAGCCGTGACAACCACCCAAATTATTCACCCCAATGACATAAAATTTATTGGTGTCTAGGGGTTTGTTAGGTCCAATTAAATTGTCCCACCAGCCAGGGTTTTTGTCTTCAACGCTATATTTACCCGCTACATGGTGTGTGCCAGACAAGGCGTGACAGATTAAAACAGCATTAGATTTATCCGCATTTAGTTGGCCATAAGTTTCATAAATCAAATCAAACGCAGGCAATACTTCACCGCTCTTAAGCACGAGCGGTTTATTAAAGTGTGCAGTTTTTGGCGCAACAATGCCAACAGAGTTAAGTTCAGACATGCTGCTATTATACTATGCTGGAAATCAAAAAATCATACTCTTAAAAAAGTGTATTAGCTGCCCATGTTAATACGTTGATATTGCGTTAAATCATGTCGATGCCAGCGATGGTCTCTAAAAGCATCAATCAATTGTCGTGCTCGTTTAGACTCAATGCCATTAAAGCCCTTGTTGTCGCGATCTAGAAAGTCGGTAAGACCGGTAATGGATACTAGCTCTGCTGGCGTCATATTTTTAAATCCCATCGTCCAATTGCCAAAAGTGCGCGCCTCTATCGGCTCCATAATTAACTTCATGACATGATGATGGCGAACATCTTTTGATATTTTTTCAAACAACCTATCCAGAATTGCACGTTCGCCTTCTAGTACTTGAAAAAAACAACCATCCATATACAACAGCATGCCAGATACATGTCGCGCATCGTTTTTCTTTCTGCAGTTGGATAATAGCGTGACAAGTTCTTCATGTGACATGTGATGACAAGCCACACTGGTATAAGCTAAAAGGGATAAATGATGCTCTTCTAACATGGTTGCGCTTTCAGTAAAGGATAAAACAGCTATCAACAACCTTGTTAACGACCATTCGTTTTTAAACTTTAACGGATGAGTTTTGGTGCTTGCCAAGCTAGCGCTCACTGCAGATGCTGTTGTCTCAGCATGGATAGCGCGGGCTCTTTCACAATAATAAGACGCTAATGTTGCGCAATGGTCACGCGTGCTATACCTCCTAAATCATGAATATGCTGTATGGCATTAAATTGCGCTTCTTGCATTAAGCTAGCCACTTTGCCCGATTGATTGTAGCCATGCTCAATCAGTAACCAGCCATTGATGTTTAGATGTTGTTTGGCGTGACGAATAATATGTCTAATGGCATGTAACCCATCATTGCCAGAAGCTAGCGCAGCGAAGGGCTCAAACCTTAAGTCACCTTGATTTAAATGGGCATCGAGCGCTTCGATATAAGGGGGGTTGCTGACGATGACATCAAAGCGCTGACCTTGTAGCGCGTTAAACCAATCGCTATGTAAAAACGCAACATTATGAATATTGAGATTTTGCGCATTTTCTTGAGCAACTAGCAAAGCAGCTGTTGCATAATCTACAGCGGTGACTTTTGTGTTTGGTGCGTGTTTGGCAATGGCCAAACCAATTGCCCCTGAGCCTGTGCCTAAATCTAAAATAGACTTCGCTGTATTGTTGGGTATTAAGGATAAAGCGGCATCGACTAATGTTTCTGTGTCTGGTCTTGGAATTAAGGTATCTGAAGTGACCAATAGCGGTAAACCATAAAACTCGCGTTTACCCAAAATATAAGCTATTGGCTCACCTTTGACGCGCCGTTCAATGCTTATTTGAAATGCAGATTGGCTTTGGTGATCCAATTCATCGTCAGCATGTGCTATTAACCAAGCGTGGTTAACGTTTAACACATGTTCTAGCAATAACTGTGCTTCCAGTCGTGCCTCGTCATTTTGGGTTGCTTGTTTGAGCGCTAAGCTTGCCTCATGCCATGCTGCATGAACCTTCATCGTTAATTATCATCACCCAGCATTGCCAACATGTCGGCTTGGTGCTCAGCCGCTAAAGGCACAATCAATTCATCAAGTTCGCCCTCGGTAATCGCATCAATTTTGTATAACGTTAAATTAATACGATGGTCAGTAATGCGACCTTGTGGATAGTTATAAGTGCGAATACGTTGTGAGCGATCGCCAGAACCGATGAGATTGCGGCGTTCAGATGAAATTTTTGCGTGCTGCGCATCCTCTTCTCTTTGCTTAATCCTTGCCGCCAATACCATCATGGCTTGTGCTTTATTGGCGTGTTGGCTTCGACCATCTTGGCATTCAACCACAATGCCCGTTGGCGCATGGGTAATACGCACAGCAGAGTCGGTTTTGTTAATATGCTGGCCACCAGCGCCAGAAGCGCGGAATGTGTCAAGGCGAATATCAGCTGGATTAATCACCACATCAGCTACAGCATCGACTTCAGGTAAAATAGCCACTGTGCAAGCGCTAGTATGAATACGACCTTGCGTTTCTGTATCGGGCACACGTTGCACTCGATGGCCGCCACTCTCAAATTTGAGCTTAGAGTAAGCACCTTGTCCTTCAATTTTAGCAATGATTTCTTTGTAACCACCAACTTCGCCTTCGCTGGCTGATAATACTTCTAGCTTCCAACGTTGTTTCTCTGCATAACGGCTGTACATACGGAATAAATCACCAGCAAATAACCCAGACTCATCGCCACCTGTACCTGCACGAATTTCTAAAATGACGTTTTTATCATCATTGGGGTCTTTCGGAATCAATAACTTTTGCAAGTCCAATTCAATTTCTGTTAATCGATCTTTGCCCGCTTCAATTTCTTCTTGTGCGAAGGCCTTCATTTCAGGATCGCTCAGCATGTTTTGTGCTTCTTTAATATCGGCTTCAGTTTGCGAATAGCGTCGGTATTGCTCAACAATGGGCGTGATTTC
The DNA here is from genome assembly GCA_018398995.1 of Methylophilaceae bacterium. Classification (NCBI taxonomy): domain Bacteria; kingdom Pseudomonadati; phylum Pseudomonadota; class Betaproteobacteria; order Nitrosomonadales; family Methylophilaceae; species Methylophilaceae bacterium. The sequence goes on from CP073759.1 coordinate 1,249,244, forward strand.
TGCGTGTTCACGCGTGATTTTGAGATAGTTATCCATGTCGTTGGTAATGTCTTCGGTAGACATTAAACGATTCAATTCATCAAGGCGTTCGCTCAAATTGGCGAGCTTTTGTAATATGCTGGGTTTCATGTTGAGTTAATTCTTAATTTGATAAATGTGGCGGAGCAATTGCGCTAATCGCTCATGTTCGTCACCGTGACTTTGGTTGAGCGCATGACTAGGTGCGTGTAGCAGTTTTTTAGTGATAGACAAGCTCATCATCTCTAATACTTTCTCTGCACTTTCACCTTTTTGAATCAATTTGATTGCTTTATCGAGTTCAGCCGCCCGCATCATTTCTGCTTGGTCTCTTAAGGCCTTAATTGTGGGCACAGAACCACGTTTATGCAGCCATTGCATGAATGTTTCAACTTGGGCGCTGACTATCGTTTCTGCTGTCATTGCAGCCTCTTGGCGATTACCAATGCCATCGGTAACCACTTGCGCAAGATCATCAACCGTATATAAAAAAACATCATCTAGTTGTGCCACTTCGGTTTCAATATCGCGTGGGACGGCCAAATCGACCATAAATATTGGTCTGTGTTTGCGTGCTTTAATCGCGCGCTCAACCATGCCTAAGCCAACAATTGGCAATTGACTCGCCGTGCTGGTAATCACAATGTCAAACGCTGCAAATCGCTCTGGCAGATCATTAAGCAAAATCGCTTCTGCATGGATTTTATCTGCTAGCGCAGCCCCACGTTCTTTTGTGCGATTTGCGACGGTGATGCTTTTGGGTTTTTGCGCGGCGAAGTGATTGGCGCAGAGGGATATCATTTCCCCTGCACCGATAAATAATACGTTTTGTTCTGATAAGTTACCAAAGATGCGCTGTGCCAGTTTAACCGCTGCCGCAGCCATAGAGATGGAGCTAGCGCCAATATCAGTGTTAGTACGCACTTCTTTTGCTACTTCAAACGTACGCTGAAATAATTTATGCAAATGCGTGCCCAATGTGCCCGCTTCTTGCGCGAGTTTTACCGATTGTTTAAATTGCCCTAATATTTGCGCCTCACCTAGTACCATACTGTCTAAGCCAGAAGCCACTCTAAAGGCATGTTTGACCGCTTCTTGATTAGCGAGTGTGTAAGTGTAAGGTTGGATATGATTAACATCTAGCTTGTGATAATTGGCTAACCAATGCACCACTGGCAGCGCATCAGCTGACTGCACATAAATCTCTGTACGATTGCAAGTAGATAAGATTGCCGCCTCTGTCGCGCTTTTAACGGTTAAATCGAACAATGCTTCGTGCATATTGTCGATGCTAAACGCGACATTCTCACGAATTTCGATAGGGGCGGTGGTGTGATTGACACCTATTGTATACAACTGCATTTCGCTATTTTACCAAGTCATTCATGTTGTTGGAAAATAAACTAACGTTTGAAAACTGGTTTAGTTCACCAAAACATTCAGCAAAGCGCTTATCCAAATGTAGAAATCGCGTTAAAATAGCGTTTTAATTTTACCAAAAATCATCAATAGATAACGGAAACGATTATGAGTGAATATAGAATTGCCCCAAGTATCCTATCAGCTAATTTTGCTAAGTTAGGCCAAGAGATTGAAGATGTGATTCAATCTGGAACCGATATTGTGCATTTTGATGTGATGGATAATCACTATGTACCCAACTTAACGATTGGCCCTTTGGTTTGTGAGGCAATTCGCGATTTATCTCACAATGTGGGTGCATTGATTGATGTGCATTTAATGGTTGAGCCAGTTGACCGTATTATTCCTGATTTTGCTAAAGCAGGTGCCGACATCATTACTTTTCACCCAGAAGCATCTAATCATATTGATCGTAGTCTTTCTATGGTTCGTGATTTAGGCTGTAAATCTGGTTTGGTATTCAACCCAGCCACGCCATTGCACTATTTGGAGCATGTCATGGATAAAGTTGACATGATTTTACTCATGTCAGTCAACCCTGGTTTTGGCGGTCAGAAGTTCATTCCACAAACATTAGCAAAAGCAAATCAAGCACGTGCAATCATTGATGCGTACACTGCCAAAACTGGCCGTCAAATTTGGTTAGAAATTGACGGGGGTGTAAATCCAGACAATATCGCTGAGATTGCCGCAGCAGGCGTTGATACCTTTGTGGCAGGCAGTGCTATTTTTGGTAAGCCAAAAGATACTGATCCACATCGCTATGACTCTGTCGTTAAATCAATGCGTGATGCATTAGCAACTGTTAAGTAGCATTCATTATGGATTTCCTTAAAATGCAAGCAACTGTAAGTGGGCGATGGTGGGGCTTAATTTAGCTCCAAGCGTATGCTTTTGCTTACGCCAATCGTAGACAACTTTTTAAGGAAAATCATGCTTCAAGCTCTTACCAAAAACGAATTTGATGCCTTAGCGCAACAAGGCTATAACCGTATTCCATTGGTTCAAGAAACGTTTGCCGATTTAGATACGCCATTATCTTTATATCTCAAACTCGCTAACCAACCCTTCTCATATTTATTAGAAAGTGTGCAAGGTGGCGAGCGTTTTGGTCGCTACTCCATTATTGGACTGCCTGCAAAAACACGTATTGTTGCCAATGGTTTTCAGGTGCAAGTACTGCAAGATGACCAAGTATTAGAGTCGCACGACAATACCAATCCGCTCGATTTTGTTAAAACCTTTCAAGCACGCTTTAAAACGCCGCCATATAAAGGTTTGCCAAGATTTACCGGCGGTTTAGCTGGCTATTTTGGCTACGAGACAATTCGCTATATCGAAAAGCGATTAGCACATAGTCAAAAGCCAGATGCAATTGGTACGCCAGATATCTTGTTAATGGTGTCAGAAGAAATAGCTGTTGTAGACAATTTAAGCGGTAAACTTTATTTTATCGTGTATGCCAATCCCAAAGAGCAAGGTGCTTATGAGCAAGCCCATCAACGCATTAAGACATTGATGCAACAATTGCGTCAAACGGTAGAAATTCCAATATCTCAACAATCTACAGCGACACAAGCATCTTCAGAGTTTGGTGAGGAAAATTTTAAAGCGGTTGTTCAGAAGGCGCAGAACTACATATTAGAAGGCGATATTATGCAAGTTGTGTTAAGTCAGCGTTTATCGCAAGACTTTACTGCTTCGCCATTATCACTGTATCGCGCATTACGTAGTCTCAATCCATCGCCTTATATGTTCTATTACGACATGGGCGATCACCATGTTGTTGGGGCTTCGCCTGAGATTTTAGTGCGATTGGAAGATGGTGTGGTGACTTCAAGACCAATTGCGGGTACGCGCCCACGTGGTAAAACACGAGAAGACGATGTGGCACTGGCAAAAGAGTTATTGGCTGACCCAAAAGAATGTGCAGAACATGTGCAATTGATGGATTTAGGCAGAAATGATGTTGGTCGTGTAGCGCAAACTGGAACAGTGAAAGTAACGGATAATATGATGATAGAACGTTATTCGCATGTGATGCATATTGTGAGTAATGTAGAAGGTCAGCTTAAGCCAAATATGGATGCAATTGATGTATTAAAAGCCACATTCCCAGCTGGCACAGTGTCGGGCGCACCTAAAGTGCGAGCAATGGAAATTATTGATGAATTTGAGCCAAGTAAGCGTGGTATTTATGCAGGCGCGGTTGGCTACTTGGGTTTTAACGGCGATATGGATGTCGCGATTGCGATTAGAACTGGCGTGATTAAAAATGACAAGTTATATGTACAAGCTGGCGCTGGTATTGTTGCTGACTCTGTGCCGCAAAGCGAATGGGATGAAACACAAAATAAAGCAAAAGCGGTTTTGCGTGCGGCTGAATTGGTGCAAGCTGGTCTGGACTTCACTTTAGAAACAGCCTCGAAGACAGGGTATTAATATGTTGCTCATGATCGATAATTACGACTCTTTCACCTACAACTTGGTGCAATATTTTGGCGAACTAGGCCAAGATGTGCAGGTGTATCGCAATGATGAAATTGATTTGGCAAAAGTGGCTGAACTGAACCCGCGCCATATTGTGATTTCACCAGGCCCCTGTACACCAAATGAAGCAGGTATTTCTGTACCGCTTATTCATGCGTTTGCTGGCAAAATTCCGTTGTTAGGGGTTTGTTTAGGACATCAAAGCATTGGGCAAGCTTTTGGCGGCAACATCATTAAAGCCAAAACCTTAATGCATGGCAAAACTTCACTTATTCATCACAATAATGAAGGCGTGTTCAAAGGTTTAGCCAATCCATATACGGCAACGCGTTATCATTCATTGGTGATTGAAAAAGAAAGTTTGCCGGATTGTTTAGCAATCACTGCATGGACAGAAGATGGCGAAATTATGGGTGTACACCATAAAACCTTAGCTATTGAAGGGGTGCAGTTTCATCCTGAATCTGTGTTAACAGAGTATGGGCATGAATTACTAGATAACTTTATTAAAGCGTATTAATGATGTTTAAAGATACCTTAAATCAATTATTAGCAGCAAAAGATTTATCACATGACCAAATGTTGGCGGTGATGCAGCAAGTCATGATGGGTGAGTTAAACGAAGCCCAAATAGCGGCACTATTAATTGCACTTCGTCTTAAAGGTGAAACGGTGGATGAAATTGCTGCCGCCGCGACAGTGATGCGACAACTATCAACAAAAGTAGACACCAAACAGACACAGTATCTTGTTGATACTTGTGGAACTGGTGGCGATGGTATTCAAACGTTTAATGTATCGACTGTCTCTGCCTTTGTTGCCGCAGCAGCAGGCGCAAAAGTGGCAAAACATGGTGGTCGCTCGGTATCGTCAACATGCGGTAGCGCTGATTTGCTTGAGGCTTTAGGCGTTAATGTGAATAAATCCGCAGATGAAGTAGCTGCGAGCGTCGATGAAATTGGCATTGGTTTTATGTTCGCGCCCAACCATCACAGTGCTATGAAATATGCGGCGCCTGTCCGAAAAGCCTTAGGTGTGCGTACTATTTTTAATTTGCTGGGCCCGCTCACCAATCCTGCTTCAGCACGACGTCAACTGATGGGTGTTTTTGATCAAGAGTTAACGGGTAAGTTGGCGCAAGTATTGCAAAAATTAGGCAGTGAGCATGTATTAGTCGTGCATGGTGCAGATGGAATGGATGAAATTTCATTCACAGGTGACACCTATGTAGCCGAATTAAAAGATGACAAAGTGACTGAATATACAGTCAATCCAATTCAGTTTGGGTTAAGTTTACATACGTTAAAAGACATTCAAATTCAGAACGCGGCAGAATCAAAAGCCATGATTATGGATGTACTGCATGGAAAAAAAGGGGCGGCTCGCGACATTGTATTAATGAATGCAGGCGCGGCGATTTACGTGGCTGGCTTGGTGATTAGCCTAGAAGCTGGGATACAAAAAGCGGCACAAATGATAGATGAGGGTAAGGCACTAGCAACACTGTTAGCGCTGCAGGCGAGATGAAAAAACATCTGATTGCAGTGCTATTATTGTTTGTAGTAGTACTGACTCAAATAGCGCCATCTTCGCTTGCCTCGCTTGAATCGTTGTGGCAACAAACAGAGCAAACAGATCAGGTACAACCAGCAACACAATTTGCTTCGGCCAGTCAGCTATTTGCCCGACAAGCAAATGATGAGATGGTGGATGGCAAAGGGCGCGTTATACGACTATTAGCAGATGATAATGAAGGTTCGCGTCATCAACGATTTTTAGTCGCAATTGAGAATAGACAGACCCTGTTATTGGCTCATAATATCGATTTAGCGCCACGTATTGATGCATTAAAAGTTGGCGATGAAGTTGGATTTAGAGGAGCGTATGTATACAACGCTAAAGGCGGTGTGGTGCATTGGACCCATCTTGATCCCAGAAACCGTCATGAACCTGGTTGGATTAAACACAATGGCGTTACCTATCAATAATAGCCATCAGTTGCGTCAATCATCTGTCAATATGATTAGAAAACATAAAGAGTAGACAAAAACAATGTCAGATATATTAAATAAAATATTAGCGACCAAACGCGAAGAAATTGCTAAGGCAAGCGCTATTAAATCATTAAAACAAATACACGAAGAAGCTTTAGCGCAATCTGAGCCACGTGATTTCGTCGGTAGTCTGGCAAAAAAAGATGCAGCCCATCTGCCTGCGGTGATTGCAGAAATTAAAAAAGCCAGCCCATCCAAAGGGGTGATTCGTGGGAATTTCAATCCCGCTGAAATAGCAAAAAGTTATGAGCAGGCAGGCGCAGCGTGTTTGTCTGTGCTGACGGATGAACAATATTTTCAAGGCTCAGCTGAGTATTTAAAACAAGCACGCGCAGCTTGTCATTTACCAGTGTTGCGCAAAGATTTTATGATAGACCCTTATCAAGTGGTAGAAGCGCGCGCGATGGGCGCCGATTGTATTTTGTTGATTGTTGCGGCATTAGAGCTGAAACAAATGCAATTATTAGAAGAGATATCGCATGAACTAGGCATGGCGGTATTGGTTGAAGTACATGATGGTAAAGAACTTGAATTGGCGCTGCAGTTAGAAACGCCGTTAGTCGGAATTAATAACCGTAATTTAAGGACTTTTGACGTAACCCTACAAACAACATTGGATTTATTAGATAAACTACCAGATGATCGCTTTGTCATTACCGAGTCAGGTATCTTTACCCCAGAAGATGTTGCGTTGATGCGCAGTAATAACGTCAATGGATTTTTAGTCGGTGAAGCCTTTATGCGACAGCCAGACCCGGGCGCAGAGTTCAAAAAAGTCTTTGCCTAAGTACACTTAAAATAACACGCTTAATACAATTAAGGTGCAGCATCATCAGAATGAGCTGTGCCGGATTGATAAGATAATGAAGGAAGTTTTATGGCTAACCAATTGCTTGCTCACCGCCCACGTCGCATGCGTAAGGATGCATTCTCACGCCGTCTGATGCGTGAAAATATACTGACAAATAATGATTTAATTTACCCTGTATTTGTATTAGAAGGCGAAAACCGAACAGAGGAAGTGCCTTCCATGCCTGGCGTGCAACGTCAATCGATTGATGTTTTGCTCAAAACGGCAGCAGAATGTGTGCAATTGGGTATTCCAGCCTTGGCTATTTTTCCAGTGATACCTGAAGAATATAAAAGTCTAACGGCTAAAGAAGCCTATAACAGCAATGGCCTAGTACCGCGAACTGTCAAAGCGTTAAAACAAGCATTCCCAAATTTAGGCATTATTACCGACGTTGCATTAGATCCTTATACCACGCATGGGCAGGATGGCATTATTGATGATGATGGTTATGTGCTCAATGATGAAACGGTAGAAGTCTTGATTAAACAAGCACTTTGCCATGCCAAAGCTGGCGCTGATGTTGTCGCCCCATCCGACATGATGGATGGACGTATTGGTGCTATTCGCACCGCATTAGAAAATGAGGAATATGTTTACACCCGTATTTTGGCCTACTCAGCCAAATATGCATCGGCCTTTTATGGCCCATTCCGAGATGCAGTAGGATCATCTGCTAACCTTGGTACAGGTAATAAATATAACTACCAAATGGATCCTGCCAATTCGGATGAAGCAATGAAAGAAGTGGCGCTGGATATTGAAGAAGGTGCCGATATGGTCATGGTCAAACCTGGTATGCCTTATTTGGATATTATACGCCGTGTTAAACAAGAGTTTGGTGTGCCGACCTATGCTTACCAAGTGAGTGGCGAATATGCCATGTTAAAAGCAGCCACGCAAAATGGCTGGTTAGATGAACAAGCTTGTGTCATGGAGAGTTTGTTAGGATTTAAACGCGCGGGTGCTGATGGTATTTTGACTTATTTTGCAATGGATGTGGCGCGTTGGTTGCAGACTCAAGATGAGAGATAACAGTACTTTAGGATTATTTTAAGGATTATTTTATTTTAGGTTGCTTGCGCGAGCAATGCTTGTAAGCCAGCAATATCAGCCCTATCCGCATTACTGCCATCACTTGGGCGTTTGGTGGCAATACGCATATCATCAAACTCAAATACGCTCAGCCGTTGCAGCCCGTATTCGGTTTCTAAAGTGAACACAGGTACAGTTTTGTGTGCTTTTTCTCTTTTATTTTTACTGGGCCGGTCGGATACCCGATAGGTTTTTTCGTCGCTCTCAAAGGGGATTTGTTGGCTGAGTAAAAAAATCTCAACATCTTTTGCGCTGTCTGCAAATAAATGAATATTGGTTTGCGCATTTTTACCTGCTGTGCCATCCAGCACGCTACCAGTGAGAAACGGATTGAATCGTTCAAATAGTTGCATCGTCGCTAATGCGGCTTGTCGCAGCATCTTGAGTTCATGCGGCTGTTCATCAGCATTGTATAACTCGTGGTAGGTTCTCACTTCTGCTTCAATTTCAGCATTACTAGGCAAAACACTTTTATCTAAAACACCTATCTGACGACCTGCTTTCTTTTTTGCATAAGCAAAATCGCTAATGCCATCCTCTACCATCATACGGGCAGCTTGTTGAGCAATCGTTTGCCTTAGCTGATCTGTGCGTTCGCGTGCCATATTCAATCAAAGGGTGTATTAAAACCCAGAAGGGTTTAATACACTTTTGGCATTATCGGTACTCGTTGGATTTTTACGTTGCGTTTTGATTTTGGTATCCTCAGAGGTTGCTCCACTAGTTGAACCGTCTTTATTTTGATTATCCATTACGTCTGGCTTAATGTCAGCAGGTGGATTGGCAAATGTCGACGTATTGGGCTGCAATGGATTAAAACCAGAGTCAAACACATCCGTTAGTGGTGGTAGATTCAGTTCTAGGAACGGTGGCGGATTTTCATTATAAAAAAACTCATCTATACCATAATCACCAGATTCAACTAGCGTGCCCGTGATTGGATCAATACGTAAAGACATTAGCCCAGCTGGTTCGTGATAGGGTAAATCTGGTTTATCTTTCAGCGCTGCTTTCATGTATTGAATCCAAATAGGTAACGCCGCCCGCCCACCAGTTTCAACTTTGCCAAGTGAACGTGGTTGATCATAGCCCATCCAAGAAACAGCGACTTCGTGAGACGTATAGCCAGCAAACCAAGCATCAATTGTATTATTCGTGGTGCCTGTTTTGCCTGCCAAATCTTGCCTACCAAGTGTTTTGGCTCTTGCTGCAGTACCTCTTTGCACGACATCGCGGAGCATAGAAGTCATGATAAATGCATTACGCTCATCAATGACAAGGGGTGCTGTTTTTTCTGCAATAGGGAAAGTCATTTCCTCCACTATATTGTCTTCGCTATCCACTATTTTGGTGATTAAATGTGGCTCAATACGGTAACCACCATTTGCAAAAATAGCATAAGCGTTGGCTAGTTCCAGCGGCGTTACTTCACCAGCGCCTAAAGCCATGGTGAGATAGGCTGGATTATGTTTTGGTAAAAACCCAAACCTTTGTACATAATCTTGTGCATATTTTGTGCCTATACTTTCTAAAATACGAATAGAGACCGTATTTTTGGATTTGATTAACGCTGTGCGCATGCGCATTGGACCGTCATATTCCCCATCATAGTTTTTTGGCTCCCATTTTTTTCCAGAACCCACCTCTCTACCTGTCATTGAAATAGGGTCATCTTCAATAATACTCGCTGGGGTAAACCCTTTTTCTAAAGCTGCCGAATAAACAAACGGCTTGAAACTGGAGCCCGCTTGACGATAGGCTTGTGTGACATGGTTATACTTGTTCTTGTAGAAATTGAAGCCGCCTACCAACGCAGTAATAGCGCCATTTTTAGGATTTAATGCGACCAAAGCAGATTCAACTTCTGGTAATTGCACAATCTGCCAACTATCTTTATTTTTAATAATGCGCACAACTGAACCTGGTTTAATTTTGTGTTGCTTTTTATCTTTAAGCGCTAGGTTACTTTTTAATAAACGCAGACCTTGTTCTGTGATACTAACGGTGTCACCATTTTTGGTAAAAACATCAACCATGTCGGGCGATACTTTGGTCACAATCGCTGGCATAAAACCGTTATAGGCCATGATGTTGGACAAGCTTTTTTCCATCTCTTCTGCCAGATTGGTCTGATTAAGCTGAGACAAATCAATCCATTTTTCAGCTTTTTTATAGCCTTGTCTTTGTTGATAATCTAAGATGCCATCAACAACAGCTTGATTTGCCGCTGATTGATTAGCCTTTAATATGGTGGTATGCACCTTCAAGCCACTATTGTATATATCATCCCCATAGCGTTTATACAATTGTTGACGAACCAACTCAGCCACATAGTCAGCATTCAAGGCGAGCGCACTTTTTTCTGCTTTCTTGAACACCAGCGCTTGTGCAACTGCTTCATCAAATTGCGCCTGGTCAATCAACCCATACCGACGCATATCGCGTAATACTTCCTGCTGTCTTGCAATCGCTTTTTTAGGGCGATTAAATGGGTTATAACTTGAAGGGGCCTTTGGTAAGCCGGCTAATAGCGCACATTCAGCAAGCGTTAGTTCATCAAGTGATTTGGCAAAATAGACCTGGGCCGCGGCGGAAAATCCATATGAGCGTTGGCCTAAATAGATTTGATTTAAATAGAGTTCAAGAATCTGATCTTTTTCTAACGTTTTTTCTATTTTGATTGCTAGAAGCGCCTCTTTGATTTTAGTGATGAAATTACGTTTTTTATTAGGCCCAGTAAAAAAGTTTTTAGCCACCTGCATCGTAATGGTACTTGCGCCCTCGTGGCTTACGCCAGAGAGGTTATTTTTAATTGCCCGCAAAATGCCTTTTAGATCAACACCACCATGGCGATAAAAACGCCTATCTTCGATCGCCAATACTGCAGTTTGCATTTGCGTTGGAATATTCTCAATTGTTGTAAAGGCGCGTCTTTCTTCGCCAAACTCACCCATTAAATAACCATCTGCTGAATAAATTCTTAAGGGTTGTATGGGTTTATAGTCAGTGATTTTTTCTAATGAAGGCAAAGTTGGGTAGATGAGTGTAATCGATAACGCGATAAGCGCCGTCACTGCCATGCCGCTCACTAATGCAAAAAGAATAAGATAATGCCACCATTTTTTAGGGCTCATAACTGGTATTTTGATATCAAACTAATGTAATACAGAAGTATATAATGTTATGCACATTAACCAAACCACTTACAGCACTTTCTTCAGATTTAATGTCGCTTAAATCGCAAAAAGCAGACCCAGAGCTATTTTTGAGCCATTAAAAAGTTAGAAACTTCTTTACAGCGCTCAGCCTTATTGCTACGATTTAATGCAATTTATCGCACTTGCGCATAACTAATGAAAATAGAAAGAAGATGCTAATTTGAAATTCGACTTTTTCAGTGAAAGCACCCCCCCATTAATCGGTATAGACATTAGCACCTCTGCTATTAAGATGGTGGAACTATCCAGCAGTGGTCGCAGAGGGTATCACCTCGAAGGTTATGCAATGGCGGCTATCCCTAAAGATGCGATTGTCGACGGTAATGTGGTGAGTTTGGAGCAAGTGTCTGATGCAGTGCAACTTGCTTAGAAACTATTAGGTACCAGACAGAAAAACGCCGCATTAGCACTACCTTCATCAGCAGTGATTACCAAAAAAGTCATGTTAATGGCAGGCTTGCGAGAAGATGAGATGGAAGTGCAGGTAGAAGGCGAGGCAAATCAATATATTCCGTTCCCACTAGAAGAAGTGAATGTTGAGTTTCAAGTCATTGGCCCTGCGCCCAACAATCCCGAGGAAGTAGAAGTGCTCATTGCGGCGGCGCGTAAGGAAAAAATAGAAGATCGGGTTGCGGCGGCAGAGGATGCGGGGCTCAAGGTTATTGTGATGGATGTGGATACTTATGCCACTGAAGCTGCTTATCAGTTAGTGGCAGCACAATTGCCAAATTCTGGTAAAGGACAAACTGTCATGATTGTTGATATGGGCGCAACCATCATGCATCTGAATGTACTCCACAATAACCAGTCAATCTACATCCGTGAACAGGCTTTTGGATGTGCGCAATTGACACAAGAAATTCAACGCCGTTTTGGGCTGTCGTTGGAAGAAGCTGAGATTGCCAAGCGAAAGGGTGGTTTGCCGCAAAGTTACGAGGCAGAAGTATTAGAGCCTTTTGTCGAGACATTATCGGTTGAAGTAGCTCGAGCATTACAGTTTTTCACAAGCTCAACCCAATATAACCGTGTTGATCATATTGTTTTGGCAGGTGGTGGTGCCGCCATTACTGGCATTGATAGCGCAGTACAAGCCAAAACACAAATCAATGTCATCATCGCTAACCCATTTCATCGCATGTCACTCAGTGCAAAAGTTAAGCCGCAGAAGGTTGCAATTGACGCCCCAGCATTGATGGTTGCATGTGGTTTGGCCATGCGAGGAGTCGAGTAAATGGTCCGGATTAACTTACTTCCACATCGCCAGATTAGACGTGCCGAAAAGCAACGAGAATTTGCTTTAATGGCGCTATTTGTTGCGGTTTCTGCCGCAGCAATTCTCTTTATTGGGTGGAGTTATATAGGGGCAAAAAAACAGTCCCAGTTAGAGCGTAATACACGGTTATAACAGGCAATTACAGTCTTAGAGATGGAAATTGCCGGTATTAGCGAGTTGAAAAATCAAATCAATGATGTGTTAGAAAGAAAGCGCATTGTTGAAAATTTGCAAAGCAATCGTAGTCAAGCGGTTGTCTTGTTGGATGAGCTAGCGCGCCAGTTGCCTGAAGGCTTATACCTCAAAAGTATTCACCAAACCGAAAGCCAAATTGCAATGGAAGGTGTTGCTGATACAAATGCACGCGTGGCGACGTTGGTGAGAAATTTAGGTGCCTCTCAGTGGTTAGAAAATCCAGTGTTAATTGAAATTAAAACAATGGAAGTTAATAACATCAAAGAAAACGATTTTACGGTCAATGTTAATCTCAAAATGCAGGCAGAAAACCAACAGCAAGTGGAAACCCAAGAATAAACGCAAATCCAAGAACAAACGCAAGCCCAAGAGCAAACCGAAACCCAAGAGCAAGCTGCTCAATCAACGAGTGTGCCATCATGAAATTAGATGACTTTAATAATATTGATCTGAAAAGCGCGGGTAGTTTACCGGTTCCAGTCAAATTAGTGTTGTTGGGAATATTGGCATTGTTTTTATTGATTGCCGGCTATTTTCTGTTATGGAGCCCAGCAATAGAAGCTTATGATCAAGCGCAAGCGAAGGAAGAGGAGCTGAGACAAACCTTCCTAACGAAAAAAAGCCAAGCGGTTAAAATCGAAGCATATCGACAGCAAATGGTTGATATTGAGAAAACATTTGGTGCCCTATTAAAACAATTACCAGATCGTTCTCAGATGGATGGCTTATTAACGGATATTAATCAATCTGGCCTCGGGCGTGGTTTGGAATTCGAATTATTTAAGCCAGTACAGGAGGTAGTGGCTGACTTCTACGCTGAGATGCCCATACAAATTAAAGTATTAGGTAATTACCACGATATCGGTGCATTTGCCACAGACGTCTCAAGATTGTCACGTATTGTGACGTTAGATAATTTATCAATTACGCCCTTGCAAAAAGATGTTAAAGGTGGGGGTGGCAAGTTGGTGCTAGAAGCAGTAGCAAAAACCTATCGTTATCTTGACGCATCGGAAGTAGCCGAGAGAAAAGCAGAAGAAGATAAAAAAGGGTTCAGAAATGAGGTTGAGTAGCATGCAATTTAATGTTGCCGTGGTTGTTTTGCTTTCTTGCTTCTTAGCTGGATGCGATGGTGGGCAGGGTGACGATCTTGATCAGTTTATGGAAAATGCAGCTGTAAATATGAGTATGACAGTTGATCCTTTACCAGAGGTTTTGCCCTATACGCCTTTGCCCTATAACGCAGATGATACGTTGGTAGATCCCTTTAAAGCACGGCAAACAAAGCGTGGTGCTGGCTCTTTACAGCCGAATACAAATCGACCAAAAGAACTGATGGAGTCTTTTCCATTGGAGAGTTTGCTCTATGTGGGCTCAATGAGTAAACAAGGTTCAAAATTTGCATTAATTAAAACACCCGATGGTGTATTACATCAATTAAGAGTTGGCAATTATATTGGGCCAAATTTTGGCTTAATCAACTCAATTCAAGATGGTGCAATCACCATAAAAGAAGTTGTGCAGGATGATTTTCATGGTGATTGGGTTGAACGTGACGCTAGTATCAATTTACAAGAATAAATAATGGGAAGAAACATGACGGTAATAATGAAAAAATGGATTGGCATCCTACTGATATCCAGTTTAAGTATAATGGCGTCTGGTTTGGCAGCTGAAGGAGACTTCAGTAACAACATAGAAAGTGTTGACTTTGCCTCATTGGCAGGCGGCAGAGTGAGTATTCGTATAAAAATGACCTCACCCTTAGCAAGTCCGCCAGCAAGTTTTGCCTTACAAAGCCCTGCCAGAATCGCGCTGGATTTTCCTAATGTACGCAACAACCTAAAAGAAAGTAATATCAAAGGTGGTCAAGGCTTGCTGAAAAGCATTGCCCTAGCACAAGGCAAAGATCGTACAAGAGTAGTATTAAATCTGGCAAAAACAGTGAACTACAATACTGTATTAGATGGCAGTGATGTCATCATTAGTCTGGGTGTAGCGGAACAGGTGGCAAAGACACCAATTGAAACGCGTTTTGCTGAGCGCCCAGCGAATAAAGGGAATCATGCCATCACCAATGTTGATTTCGCGCGAGGTAAAAACGGTGAAGGGCGTGTCATTATTGATTTAGCAGATCCAAATACTGGCATCAATATCAAACAACAAGGCGAGCAAATCATTGTGGATTTTGCAGATACCGATGTTTCTGCCGCCTTGCAACGCCGTTTAAATGTCATTGGTTTTAACACGCCTGTTATGTATGTTGATACCATCAAGCAGGGCAATAACAGCCGCGTGATGATTGAGCCACAAGGTAAATGGGAGCAGTCTGCATATCAAGCGGATAAAAAATTTATTATTGATGTACGTAAAGTCGTAGAAGATCCAAATAAGCTAGTTAAAGGTGTGAAGCCTGGGTATAGCGGAGAAAAGCTATCACTCAACTTTCAAGATGTTGAAGTGCGTTCAGTTTTACAGGTGATTGCCGAGTTTACAGGGTTGAATATTGTCGCTAGTGATAATGTGGTCGGCAACTTAACGCTGAGATTAAAAGATGTGCCTTGGGATCAAGCACTTGATATTATCATGCAAAATAAAGCTTTAACGATGCGTAAAGTAGGCAACGTGATTACTGTTGCCCCAGCCGAAGAAGTGGCAGCAAAAGAGAAGGCTGCACTTGAAGCAACAAAAGCAGTTGAAGAGTTAGAGCCTTTAGTCACAGAGGTCTTTCAATTAAAGTACCAAAAAGCCGATGATTTTAAAATTTTACTTTGGGGCGATATGGGTGGTGCAGGCGGCGTAGGTGGTGGCGGCGGCGGTTTTGGTGGCGCTGGTGCTGGAGGGATGATGAACAGAAACTCTATTCTCTCATTGCGTGGTTCGGTTAACTCAGATCCAAGAACCAACACACTGTTTATTCAAGATACGCCGCGAAAATTAGAAGAGATTCGCGCTGTACTTGATAAGATGGATATTCCTGTAAGGCAAGTAATGATAGAGTCGCGCTTAGTGATTGCAGATGAAAAATTTGGTAAAGAGCTTGGCGCCAGATTCGGTGTGGAGTCGTTCACAACGCCGGGGCAAAATACGCTAGCGATTGGCGGTAGCCTAGATTCTACTAGTGCTGTGCAACGGATAAGCGCAGATGGTTCGACAGTGGTCCAAACAGCAAGTACTGGTGGTTTGGCTTCTAATTTCCCTGTAACTAGCTCTACCAATCTGGGAAGTCTTGCCTTCAGTTTATTTAGATTGCCAGCAGGCTTGCTACTCAATCTAGAACTGACCGCTTTAGAAACAGATAATCGTGGTAAGGTTGTTTCAAGCCCGCGCGTCACCACCGCGAACCAACAAAAAGCAAAAATAGCACAGGGTACCGAGATTCCGTTTTTGGAGGCTGCAGCTAGTGGTGCTGCCACCGTATCATTTAAAGAGGCCGTATTGAGTTTGGAAGTCACGCCGCAAATTACGCCCGATGATAAAATCATCATGGATTTGGATGTGCGAAAAGAACGTGTAGGTACAGTCTTTGCCGGTGTGCCGTCTATTGATACACAAAACATCACAATACAGGTGCTGGTGTCTAATGGCGAAACAGCGGTATTGGGTGGCATTTATGAACAAGAAGAAAGAAATCAGGTCAATAAAGTGCCATTCTTCGGCGATTTGCCTGTCATTGGCAATGTATTTAAAACGCGCAGAAGACAAGACGATAAGACCGAGTTGTTGATTTTTGTAACGCCAAAAATTATGGATGAAACCTTGGCCTTGCATTAATGTTAACGTTGTTAGTCAAGTTTGCAATCTTAACTTGACCTGACAGAACGTCGACTTTGCCTTAAAATGCCTATCATTCTATTGATAGGCATTTTTATTGTGTCCAAGCAAAATAACTTATTTCTGATCGGACTGATGGGCGCAGGTAAGACCACCATTGGTAAACAGCTTGCAAAGCAACTAGACAAAACTTTTTATGATGCCGACCATGAAATAGAAGCACGAACAGGTGTTAAAGTGGCCGTGATTTTTGATTTAGAAGGTGAAGAAGGATTCAGAAAGCGAGAAGCGGCGGTCATTGATGAACTAACACAACTTGATAATATTGTATTAGCAACGGGTGGTGGTGCAGTCTTATTTGCCGAAAACAGAGTGGCACTTCAACATAATGGCTATGTCATTTACCTACGTGCAACTGTCAATGATTTATATAAAAGAATGCGCCATGACAAACAGCGGCCGCTATTGCAAAATGTTGATATACAAGCCAAGCTAGAACAACTCTATCAAGAACGGCATCCTATTTATACAGAAGTCGCCGATTGTATTGTCGATACTGGAAGACAGCCAGCCAGTGTGCTGATTAATCAAATTAAGAAAACTTATAAAGCATTATGAAACAAATATTGAATGTCGCCTTAGCCGAACGCAGCTACCCTATCCACATAGGGCCAGGCATGCTGAACGAAACAGCATTATTATTACAACACCTAAAGCAAAAGCAGGTGGCAATTGTGAGTAATACAACCGTTGCGCCACTGTATTTAGCAAAAATTGCACAGCCATTGCGTGATGCTGGAGTGCGGGTGGTTGAGATTGTTCTGCCAGATGGCGAACAATATAAAAATACTGAAACACTCAATATGATTTATGACGCCTTAATTAATGCGCGTTGTGAACGAAATACAACACTGATTGCTTTGGGTGGCGGTGTTATTGGCGATTTAACTGGCTATGCCGCCGCAACTTATCTGCGCGGGGTGCCATTTATTCAAATCCCCACCACTTTATTATCGCAAGTAGACTCTAGTGTTGGCGGCAAAACTGGCATCAATCACCCAAAAGGCAAAAACATGATAGGTGCGTTTTATCAGCCACAACTCGTGTTAATCGACACCAATACGCTGCACACTTTGCCTCAACGTGAACTATCGGCAGGTGTTGCTGAAGTCATTAAATATGGGCTTATCCGTGACGCCGCTTTTTTTGATTGGCTAGAAAAGCATATGTCATCATTAATGGCATTGGATGAAGCTGTCGTTTGCGAAGCTGTTTATCGCTCATGCAACAATAAAGCCGATGTTGTAGCCGCCGATGAAAAAGAAGCAGGCGAACGTGCCTTGCTGAATCTTGGCCACACATTTGGCCATGCAATTGAAAATGCAATGGGCTATGGCGTTTGGTTACATGGCGAGGCAGTAGCGGCAGGCACCATGATGGCGGCCAATCTGTCATTACGTATGGGCTGGCTAAATACAAGCGACGTACAACGCATGCAAAACATCTTTCAATCCGCCAAGCTACCACAAATACCCCCAGCATTAGGTGTCGAAAAATATCTTGAACTGATGGGATTGGATAAAAAAGTACAAGATGGAAAAATCCGATTGGTCTTGCAGCAAGGGATAGGTAAAGCCTTGATGACCAGTGAATATGACAGCAAAGCACTGCAATTAACCCTAGATCATTATCATTAGATCACTATCATTAGATCACTATCATTGATGATAGTGATCGCAACACGATAGACTTTTATAGCATTTCTCACATGCCTTTCTGCATGGCAAACCACTTATTGCAAGCCAATAGATGGCTTCGTCACTGCGTTCCTCGCAAAGACAATAAAGGTCACTGCGAGCAAAGCGCGATAATGCAATATGCTTTGACAAACAACATAAAAAAAGCCACAAGCAAGCAAATTTGTTGTAATAACACAACAAATGAAAAAAACACAAGGTAAAAATAAGTTAAGGCTTGCTTGGCAAGACCAAGCTTTGGCATACTAGCCCATAACCTTCTTGGCTTAAATGGTCAATTCAATTAACCATTACAGCTAAAGAATGTTTAAAACAATACTCACTATGTTGACTAGTTTAGATAATAGTCATCAATTAAAGTGAGCATATATAAATATAAGTAGTAAAAAAGCAGTAAAAATTTAAGTAAAAAACTTTAGGAGAATTACATGAACAACAAGTTAAAATTAGCAGTTGCAGCAGCGTTAGTTGCTGGTGCTTCAAGCGCACAAGCTGGTATCATGATCCCAGCTGGTGATTGGACACTAGACATCGGCGGTGTGGTAAACGCTTACTACACAAATACATCATTCAGCGGCGATACTGGAGCAGGTGCAGGTCCATTGGGTTTAGGTGATGGTAATGCTGATTCAGTAAATAACATCACAACAGGTTTGCTACCAAATTACCTATCAGTTTCTGGTAAAACACGTCAAAATGATTTAGATGTTGCTTTCACGATCTCTATTAACCCAGGTGCTTCTACAACACAAGCTGGTTTCCAAGGTTCACAACAAGAAAACCGTCAAGCATTCTTAACATTTGGTGATGCTTCATGGGGTTCTATCAAACTTGGTAAAGATCTTGGTATCTATGCATCAGATGCGATTCTTAACGACATGACCTTGTTAGGCGTGGGTTCAAGTGCTGGATCATTAGCTGGTAATACAACAACATTAGGTCGTATTGGTACTGGCTTTATGTATGCTGACTGGAAATCACAAGTGGCTTACACATCACCAAATTGGAATGGCTTTAGTTTCACAGTTGGTGTTACGCAAGCATTTAATGCTATTGGCGACGGCGATATTTCAACTGACACAACAAGCGCGTTTAGTACTAGACGTGGTGGTTCACAATCAGCTTACGAGGGTAAAGCATCTTATGAGTGGACTGGTGATGTTGCTGGTAAAGTGTGGGCATCATTTATTTCACAAAAAGTTGAAGGATTATCTGCATTTGTGTCTGGTTCTGAAGTTGCTCTAAGCGATGACCGCGCAACAGCTTTCGATATTGGTACAACTGTTAATGTTGCAGGTTTAGGTTTAACTGCTTACTATGGTAGTGGTGATGGTATTGGTCAAACAGTTCAATTAGCAGGTGGTTTTGATGAAACTGGTCGCTCACGTGATTCAGACCAATGGTATGTGCAAGCGACATACGCACTACCAACAGCAACTAAAGTTGGTGTGTCATATGGTGAGTCTACTTTAGATGGTAACCGTGTTGATGGATTTAGTGATATCGAAGATTCAATGTGGGTTATTGGTGCATACCACCCAATCACAAAACACTTGAACTTGGTTGCTGAATATTCAGAGTCAGAGCGTGATGTGAACAACAGAGGCGCTGCTGATGAGACAGCAAAAGCAAGAACAGTATCACTTGGTGCGATCTTATTCTTCTAGGATAAAATCAATCTGATACAGCATTACGCTGTAATGTGATATAAAACGGCAACTTCGGTTGCCGTTTTTTATTGGTCATTGTGCGTGGTTAGCTTGGTGTTCTGTTGGTTGTTGTCAATGCTGCAACATAGTTTGTGTTGTTGCGCTGCTCCATCTTACAGAAAAGTCAACTATGGTTGCTGTTAACCATGTACTCATTTAAACTTATTGATATTCAAAATGTTGAATATAATCAATGCAGTCTTTAAGGTTAACCATGAATTTATATCCAGTTACTATTGTTGAAAACTTTTATGACGATCCAGATGCGGTGAGAACCTTTGCATTAAGCCAAAAGTACCAATTTAGACGCCAGCTAAAAGGAGTGGAGTATGTGTTTCCTGGCTGCCGTACAAAAGATTTATCTATTATTAATAAACCCATGTTTGAGCGTGTTTGCAAAAGAATAATCTCATTGTTCCACAACCCAGAGCATGATTATATGCAATGGGCGATTACCACTAGCTTTCAAAGTGTTTCTGCTGAGTTTGGGCGAGGTGTGATTCATGCTGATCAAAATACTGTGTTTGCTGCTGTTTTATACTTAACACCCGATGCGCCGTTAAATGCAGGCACTTCTTTATTCAAACCAAATAGTCAGTTTGATGAAGAAAAATATCAAAGGAGTCTCAAAGATAATGATAGGCGCTTTGATGAAGGAAAAATCATTATGGATACCTCTTATCATGATATGTTTGATGAGGTAGTACGCATTAATAATGTCTATAACACCCTGATATTGTATGAAGGTAGGCATTACCATGCGGCTAATACGTTTTTTGGCAAAACATTAAAAGATTCGCGATTGGCGCAGGTGTTTTTTGTTAGCAAGATAGATGCCCAAAAATATAACTCGTTTCCAGTTTGGCGAAGCCAACAAGTTAAGGTGTAAACATCAATAGCTGTATTGTTTGAGGGCTATCATATCCTCTCAATCATGAATCACTGTCACTGTCGGCAAAGCGCGGCTGTCTGGTGTTCAATGGATTGCTTCACTGCGTTCGCGATGACAGCTTTCTGTGTCATGCACGGCCGTCACTGCGAGCGTAGCGCGGCAGTCTATGTTGATTAATCCTCTATACCCAACTCTTGTATCTTTCTGGTGAGCGTATTGCGACCCATGCCAAGTTGTGTTGCGGCTTCAATACGGCGACCACCGGTGTGTTGTAAGGCTTTTTTGATCATGACCCGTTCGAAGTCTTTTGTAATGCTGTCGAGAATACCTTGTTCACCACGATTGAGGGCATCGGCCACTTCTTGCGCTAATGCCTCTTGCCAACTATTGTTTGTTGCTTTTTGCGAGCCATTTTCTTTTAGCTCTGGGGGTAAATCAGCCACGTCGACATTTTGGCCTGGTGCCATCACAGTCAGCCAGTGACAGACGTTTTCTAGCTGGCGTACATTGCCGCTCCAATTGACTGTGCTTAAATACTTGAGTGCGTCTGTAGACAATACCTTAGCATCCACCCCTAAATTCACTGCGCTTTGTTGTAAGAAGTATTTTGCTAGTAATGGGATATCTTCGCGTCGTTCGCGCAATGCAGGTAGGCGTAAGCGAATCACATTTAAACGGTGAAATAAGTCTTCGCGGAATAAGCCAAGTTTAACGCATTCTTCTAAGTTTTGATGCGTCGCTGCAATGACTCTTACATTGACTTTAATAGGCTGGTGACCGCCAATGCGGTAAAACTGGCCATCACTGAGCACGCGCAATAGTCTTGTTTGTAAATCGGCAGGCATATCGCCAATTTCATCTAAAAACAATGTGCCTTTATCGGCTTGTTCAAAACGTCCGAGTCGAGCTGCCTGTGCGCCAGTGAAGGCACCACGCTCATGTCCAAATAATTCTGATTCTAATAAATCTTTCGGAATGGCAGCGGTATTAATCGCAATAAACGGATTATCTGCTCGAGGGCTGTGCCGATGTAAGGCGCTTGCGACCAACTCTTTCCCGCTGCCAGACTCGCCATTAATCAATACGGTTGCGTGTGAGCGGCTAAGGCGGCCAATGGCGCGAAATACTTCTTGCATGGCCGGCGCTTGTCCAATTATTTCAGGTGTTTCTTCCAAGGCAATGCTTTCAACTTCTTGGCGTAGTGTTTCATCGACAGCACGTTTAATCACATCAATCGCTTGATCGACATCAAACGGTTTTGCTAAATATTCAAACGCACCATGCTGAAATGCAGCAACTGCACTCTCTAAATCGGAATAAGCAGTCATGATAATGACAGGAATATCGGGATGCTTTTCTTTTACTTCTGATAAAAAATCTAAGCCAGAACCACCTGGCATTCGGATATCGCTCACAATCACTTGCGGTAACTCTGTATCGAGCATAGCTAGCGCATCGGCAGTAGAGGAAAAAGTTTTAAAGGCTAATTCCGAGCGGGCAAGTGCTTTTTCAAATACCCAGCGTATCGATTTGTCGTCGTCTAATATCCAAATTGGTTTCATATGTGTGTGCTTTGCTTAAATTGTTACTCGAATTTTATTGTGCAATCATGGCATGTTTAATGACAGTACTTTCTACTGGTAACAAAATAGTGAAACAGGTATTGCCCGGCTGGCTTTTGCAATCAATCATGCCATGATGTTGGGTAATGAATGTTTGTGCTAAAGCAAGCCCTAAGCCTGATCCACCCTCGCGACCCGAGACCAAAGGATAAAATATTTTATCCAATAAATCAGCAGGGATACCAGGGCCATTATCGATGATTTCTAGTTTAATGGCGACGCGATAACGTTTTTTGCTTAATGTGACTTGTCGTTCCGCACGCGTCCTTAATGTGACTTTTGCTTCTTGTACTTGATGTGACAATAGTGCTTGCACAGCGTTGCGTGCGATGTTGAGTACTGCTTGGATGAGTTTTTCACGATCGCCAATTAGTTCTGGCAGGCTGGTATCGTAATCTCTCTGTACGATAATATTATTGGGCGATTCTGCTAATAAAAGGCTGCGTACCCGCTCAAGCACTTCATGAATATTGGTTGGTTCATATTGAGGCACACGATGCGGCACCAATAGCCTATCCATTAGACTGTGTAGTCTATCGGCTTCTTTTATAATCACTTGCGTATATTCACGCAAATTTTGGTGTGGCAGCTCGTGCTCTAGCAATTGCGCTGCGCCCCTTAATCCACCTAATGGGTTGCGAATTTCATGCGCTAAATTACGCAATAATTCGGAGTTTGCTTGTTGTTGAATCAACATGCGATCTTCTTTTGCAATGCGTAATTGCTGATCCATTTGTTGAAATTCTAGTAGTATTTTTGCGTCATGCATGTCAATTGGTGTGATGGTGCAGGTGACAGAAAAAGACTCTTGGCGAACCGTGGTGATGATTAGCTCATGCTCTCTTAATGGATTATTGTTTTTAGTCGCGTTTTCGATAGCGGTATCTAAAATGTCGCAATTGATAAATAAGGCAGATATATCGTTATTGACCACCTGAGTTGAACTAAGCGCAAATAATATCTCTGCACTTGGATTCATGTAGATCACTTGCTTATTGGCACTCAGCAAAATGACAGAGCTGGCAAGATATTCTAAACCTGTAAAACATGCTGGGATTTTTTGAACCATGAATAATACTAGCACTAATTGAGATTGATGCCCTTATCTAAGCAAAATATAAGCCAGCTTTATATTACTTAATCCTGCTTATTTCTTGCTCTAGTAAAATAATATTGCGCTGATGCACATCGACATTCATTTTTAACTGTTTCATTTTTTCTTGAAACTTAGGTACATTACGGAAGGTGCGCGTAGTGCCATTTGCATTTCTAATGGTAGAGATTTCTGGATTCGCTTCGCCTTCTGCATAGGCTTTTTTGGCGGCTACTAGCGCTGCTCTCTCGGCGGCGAGTTTGGATAATAAGATTTCTTTTCGTGCTTGGTCTCTTTGTTTTTGTGTATCGTTATCGACGCTAGGAAATTGCGTTGGTGTCGAAGATTTAGTTTTGGATGCGCTGTCTTGATTGGTACCAAAGCTGGTGCCTTTAGAACCGAGGTCTATTTTTTTGCTACCTTTTATTTTTACATTTGAATAGGTGACATGACCACTTTCATCAACATGCTTATAGATATCTGCCATGCTGAGAAAAGGTAGACTGGAAGCGAATTACAGCGAAATAATTAGGAGCAATTTATACATATAACTAGTTTAGATGAGAGTGTGATTGTTAGCAACGATGATATTGTTAAATTGGTTGACCATAGCAATTTTGCTCTATGCAATAGTGTTGAATAATGTAATTTAGAATTGTGTAATTGAGACTTGCGACGCAATAATAAATAAAGGACAGCAAGCTGTCCTTTATTTGATGCTATAAAAAAAACTAGCAACTGTAGTACATATCAAACTCTAATGGTGTTGGTGTCATGCGTTGTTGCGTCACTTCATCCATTTTGAATGTAATGTAGGAATCTACCCAATCTTGCGAGAAGACGCCGCCACGAGTTAAGAACTCATGGCCATCTTGCAGTGCTTGTAATGCTTGCTCTAATGAAGAGGCAACCGTTGGGATTTTTGCATCTTCTTCTGGTGGAAGATGGTATAAATCTTTAGTTGCTGCTTCACCTGGATGAATTTTGTTTTGTACGCCATCAAGACCCGCCATGAGTAATGCAGCAAAAGCCAAATATGGGTTGGCAGTAGGATCTGGGAAGCGTGCCTCAATACGACGTGCTTTATCAGAGTGTACGAATGGTACGCGAATAGAAGCAGAGCGGTTTTTGGCAGAGTAAGCTAATTTAACTGGCGCTTCAAAACCTGGTACCAAACGTTTGTATGAGTTGGTGCTTGGGTTGGTGATTGCATTTAAAGCACGCGCATGTTTAATAATGCCGCCAATGTAAAAAAGCGCAAACTCACTCAATCCAGCATAGCCGTCACCTGCAAACAGGTTTTTACCATCTTTCCATACAGATTGATGTACGTGCATACCAGAGCCGTTGTCGCCAAGGAGTGGTTTTGGCATAAAGGTTGCTGTTTTGCCATAAGCGTGCGCGGTGTTTAAAACCACGTATTTTAAAATTTGTGTCCAGTCTGCGCGTTGCACAAGACTAGAAAATTGCGTACCAATTTCACATTGACCGGCAGTTGCTACTTCGTGATGATGTACTTCAACGGGCACACCCATCTCTTCTAAAGTCATACACATTGCAGAGCGAATATCATGCAATGAATCAACGGGAGGAACTGGGAAATAACCACCTTTTACTTTTGGACGGTGACCTGTATTGCCACCCTCAAATGAGTCGCCTGATTGCCAAGCGGCTTCTTCAGAGTTGATTTTAACTGAGCTGCCGCCCATGCCAACATTCCAAGCAACATTGTCAAAAATGAAGAACTCTGGCTCTGGGCCAAAGTAAGCGGTATCACCAATGCCACTTGATTTTAAGTAAGCTTCAGCGCGCTTAGCAATGGAACGTGGATCACGGTCGTAGCCTTTGCCATCTGTTGGATCAATCACATCACAGGTCAAGATTAATGTTGGTTCGTCCATAAATGGATCAATATTTGCAGTGGATGCATCAGGCATCAATTGCATATCAGAAGCTTGAATGCCTTTCCAGCCCGCAATAGAAGAGCCATCAAAAGCATGGCCTTCTGTAAATTTTTCTTCGTTAAATGCTGACACTGGAACGCTGGTGTGTTGCTCTTTACCGCGAGTGTCTGTAAAGCGGAAATCGACAAATTTGATGTCGTTTTCTTTGATAAGCTTCATTACATTTGCTACGGACATTACAATCTCCTAATATTGAATGAATTAAACGTAAAATTGAATATAGATAATTATTTAAAAAAAAGAATTCAATACCGAATATTAGCAGGAAGTATGCCATTATAAAAAGCATTAAAACGAGGGTGCAAGCCAAATTCGGGGGTTCAATAGTGTATGGTTGCACTAATACAGTGCTTTTTTGCAAAAATTGCACTGTATTGGTGCTTAATATGGTTGTTTATTTCAAATGAAAAAACGATATACTCAGCTAATATTGGTGCATGTTGAAAACGCATCATCTCATGCATGTAATCTTGATGAAGAAAGGATTAAGGACGATGGAAGCGATTAATGAAATACTCAAACGCGCAAAAAAACGGGCCGAAGACAATAAGCTCGCTTATTCTGGTGCACTGACCCCTACCGAAGCATATGACGTGATGGAAAAAGCAGCACATGCGGTTTTGGTTGATGTGCGTACACATGCAGAACTTGCATTGGTTGGTCAAGTGCCTAATGCTATGAATATTGAATGGGCCTTTTATCCTGGCATGGTGGCAAACCCGGATTTTGCCGCGCATTTAGAAATGCAAGTTGATAAAGAGGCGTTGGTTATCTTTATGTGTCGCACTGGCGGGCGCTCACATCATGCAGCCGCTTTGGCTGCATCTTTGGGGTTTGCAGAAGCCTACAATATGTTGGAGGGCTTTGAGGGTGAGGCGAATGCTGAGCATCAACGTACCTTAATTAATGGATGGCGTCATGCTGGGCTGCCTTGGCATAATTAAAGTATGACAGATAAATATGCGGTATTAGGTCATCCAATTGCGCATAGCAAATCACCGATGATTCATGCTGCGTTTGCAAAACAAACGCATCAAGATATTAGTTATGAGGCGATATTGGCGCCGCTAGATGGTTTTGCTGATACGCTGAAGCAATTGGTGGCTGATGGTTATCAAGGTGTGAATGTCACAGTGCCATTTAAGTTTGAGGCGTTTCAGCTGGCACATCAGCGCAATATGAGTGTGATGAATGCGGAGGCGGCTAATACCTTATTATTTCGTGAAAATGTGATTGTTGCAGAGAACACGGATGGTGTTGGATTAGTGACCGATATACAGCACAATCTAGCAATTGCTTTGCAGGGAAAGCGTGTGTTGTTGATTGGTGCTGGTGGCGCCGCACAAGGTGTGGCTGCCGATATTGCTAAGCAATTGCCTAGCGTGTTTGTTGTGGTAAATCGCTCTATTGAAAAGGTTTATACCATGCAGCAAAAAGTGGCTGCAATAAAAGAGGCGCCTGTTACAACGATTACCGCTTCACTTTTTGAAAGCTTGGGAAGCCAAGCATTTGATATTGTCATTAATGCAACTTCCGCAGGATTGACGGATTCTGCCTTACCTATACCCAATGGCATTTTTTCATCGAATACACTGGCGTATGACATGATGTATGGTCGCGAAACACCCTTTTTGCAGCAAGCGCGCGCTGCTGGTGCAAGGGCGGTAGATGGGTTGGGTATGTTAGTCGAGCAGGCCGCACATGCATTTTACTTGTGGCGCGGCGTGCGCCCTGATACACAGGCGGTGATTGCACAACTGAGGGCTAACTAATTGTTAGTTTGGTTCTTTAACGATAAGCCAAATGCAAAGCCGTTGGTTTTTTTGGGTTACGTCAATCGCCTGATTGTCGTGCTTTTGTTGTGGTTGTTGATATTTAATCTTTGGGTGTTGTTGAATATTGCATGGTGGATTCAGTTTAACCCCTCTTCATCATCATTTATGCGTATTCGATTAAGTGAGTTGCGCGCAGAAAATCCAGAGGCAACCATCAAACATGAGTGGGTTGATTATGAAAAAATATCCAAAAATTTAAAGCGCGCAGTGATTGCCAGTGAAGATGCAAAATTTTTGCAGCACAAAGGCTTTGATTGGCAAGGCATAGAAGCAGCTTATAAAAAGAATATTAAAAAAGGCAAATTGGTTGCTGGTGGTTCAACGATTACGCAGCAACTGGCTAAAAATATGTTTTTATCTAGTAATCGTTCTTTGTTTAGAAAGGGTGAAGAGGTCATCATCACAATCATGCTAGAGAATATCCTAAGCAAACAGCGCATTTATGAAATTTATCTCAACATGATTGAGTGGGGCAATGGTGTGTTTGGGGTAGAGGCGGCCGCACGTCACTACTACAAAACAGGTGCCCATCATTTAACTGCAACACAGGCGGCAAAATTGGCGGTTATAGTGCCAAATCCTCGCTTTTACGATAAACATCGTTATACCGGCTATATCAATCGACGTACAGCAACAATACAAGCGCGATTATACCAAGTACAGGTGCCGTAAATGGACTGGTATTGGTTGCTTGTTGTGTTGTTGGTTGTTACAGGATTTATTGGATTATTAGTCCCTATCTTGCCAGGTATTGTGTTAATTTTTTGTGGCTTATTGCTAGCCGCTTGGATAGACGATTTCTCGCGTGTGAGTCAAACGAGCATGATCATAATCGGGGTGATCGCATTATTGGCATGGTTAGTTGATTTCTTTGGGTCCTATTTAACCGCCAAAAAAGCCAATGCGAGTAAGCTGGCGCTTTATGGCACACTCATTGGTGCGGTAGTTGGAATTGTTGGCGGTATTGTCGGTTTGATAATCGGGCCCATTGTTGGCGCTGTAATTGGTGAATTGATTGCGCGTAACCATTCGGCAGATGTGGCGCGAGTAGGATTTGCTGCTGGTTTAGGGTTTGTGGTGGCATTGATACTTAAGCTCATATTAGCGCTTATTATTATGGTGATGTTTACCTATCTATATTTCTCATAATCTGCCAATCAATTAAGTGAGGCTGGTTCCTCGCTTTTTTCCAGCAATGGATATGTTCTATTGACAATTAAGCTTTAGCTGAGTAATTAATTTGGCTAAGGATAACGTGAATGGACGAATTTTTTGAGCAAGCGCATCATATGCCGATGCAGCCCAAAGTGGTGCAAGAGGTTATGCAGTTGTTACATGCTGATGATGTGGATATTAAACCCTTAGCCGATAAAATTCATCATGATCAAGTGCTGTGCGCGCGCGTGTTGTGCTTGTCAAATGCCGCTTATTTTGGGTTTAGTCGCAAGATTGGTAGGATAGAAGAAGCCATCTCTTTAATTGGATTGGCAAGGTTAGAAGCACTAGTCGTCGCCTCAGGTGTAACATCCGCCTTTTCAGGGGTGCCGGGTGTAAATTTAACCCAATTTTGGCAACATAGTTTGATTACCGCCAGTATTGCTAGACAGCTTGCAACGACATTGCGCTTGCAGTCAGATACTGCTTATATAGCAGGCTTAATGCACAGAATTGGTCAATTACCGATGTATATGGCTTATCCGCAAGCTGCTGCTGATATTGAGATTGCTTGCGCGGGTCAAAGTGTCCTAACGCGTCATCAAGTTGAACAAGCTATTTTAGGCGTCGATCATCATATAGTTGGCGAACAATTGGCAAAACATTGGCATTTTCCTGAAGTAATCTCAAATGTGGTTCGTTACTATACCGATCCACTAAACGAGCATGCCGCTGATATAGCTGCTGTCGTTTATGCGGCAGTCCATATCGCCTCTGGTTTGGATGCTGATCAACAGCCCTTACTCACTGCGGCAACCTTACACACAGATGTCGCTACTAAGTTAGGCTTGGAAGATGGCGCTGCTTTAGCAGAGCACATTGTGTCTTATCGCGTATTTGTAGCAGAAGCAAAAGCTTATCTATAAATTGCCCGTATATTCAACAGGCATTAACTGACATTGTGTGCCTTATTTGAGCATTTCTTTAAGATATTGACCCGTATAGCTAGCAGGATTATCGGCCACTTGCTCAGGCGTGCCTTCTGCAATCACCATGCCGCCACCATCACCACCTTCTGGGCCCATATCAATAATCCAGTCAGCTGTTTTAATCACATCTAAATTATGTTCAATAATGACAATTGTATTACCTGCGTCGCGTAAGCGATGAATCACATCTAGCAATAATTGAATATCCGCAAAATGTAAACCAGTGGTTGGCTCATCTAAAATATAAAGTGTGCGACCTGTATCACGTTTACTCAGCTCCAAAGCCAGCTTGACACGCTGTGCTTCGCCGCCTGATAGGGTTGTTGCGCTTTGACCTAATGTAATATAACCCAAACCAACATCTAATAAGGTTTTGAGTTTTCTCGCAATGGTTGGTTGTGCGCTAAAAAAGGTATACGCTTGCTCAACTGTCAGCTCTAAAATTTCACGAATATTTTTACCTTTGAAATGAATTTCCAACGTTTCCCGATTATAGCGATGACCTTTACACACATCACAAGGCACATAAACATCGGGCAAGAAGTGCATTTCAACGCGGATTACACCATCACCTTGGCAGGCCTCACAGCGACCCCCTTTTACGTTAAATGAGTATCGACCTGGACCGTAACCCCGTGCTCGACTTTCAGGCATAGCAGCAAATAAATCACGAATTGGTGTGAATAAACCGGTATAAGTTGCAGGGTTGGAACGTGGTGTGCGCCCGATTGGACTTTGGTCTACATCAACGACCTTGTCAAAAAAAGCCAATCCTTCAATACTGCTGTGGGCGGCTGGTTCGGCATTGCTGCGATACAAATGTTGTGCAACCGCACGGTAAAGCGTGTCATTGATGAGTGTTGATTTTCCACTGCCTGAAACGCCCGTAATACAACTGAGCAAGCCGACAGGAATTTTTACAGAAACATCACGTAAATTATTACCAGTTGCATGATTGAGTGCTATCCAACGTGCAGGGTCAGGTTTTGTGCGTGCTTTTTTATAGATAATTTGCTTTTTACCACTTAAATATTGGCCTGTTAGCGATTTAGGATTGGCTAATACTTCAGCTGGTGTGCCTTCTGCCACAATGGCACCACCATGTTCACCAGCGCCAGGACCAATATCGATTACATAGTCAGCCGTCATAATCGCATCTTGATCATGTTCGACCACAATCACACTGTTACCAATATCGCGTAGACGTTTAAGTGTTTCTAGCAGTCTGTCATTGTCACGTTGATGCAGGCCGATAGAAGGCTCGTCTAATACATACATGACACCTGTTAAGCCGCTACCAATTTGGCTAGCTAATCGAATACGCTGCGCTTCTCCGCCTGATAATGTTTCTGCGGAGCGGGACAGTGATAAATACTCTAAGCCAACATTGATTAGAAACTTTAGACGGTTGCCAATCTCTTTCACAATTTTATCGGCAATGGCTAACTTCGAGCCTTCTAATGCCAACGTATCAAAAAAAGTATGGGCATGTTTCAATGGCAATTCACAGACTTGATGAATATTTTTGTCACCGACTTTGACGTGACGCGCCTCACGACGCAAACGCGTGCCGTTACAATCAGGACAGCTGGAAACATTAATGTATTTGGCAAGTTCATCTCGCACAGCCGATGAGTCGCTTTCACGATAGCGGCGCTGCATATTGTTTAAAATGCCTTCAAAGGAATGCGATTTGGTAAAAAAAGTACCGCGCTCATTAATGTATTTAAAGGCGATTTGTTCTTTACCAGAACCGTTGAGCAGCACATGTTTGACTTCTGGCGTAAGCTCTTCAAATGCCGTTTCTAAATCAAATCCATAGTGGGTGGCTAAGCTGGATAGCATTTGAAAGTAGAATTGATTACGCTTATCCCAACCTTTAATTGCGCCACTAGCGAGTGATAATGTCGGAAAAGCAACCACACGTGCAGGGTCAAAGAAATTGACGCTACCCAAACCGTCGCAGGTTGGACAAGCGCCTAATGGACTGTTAAAACTAAATAAACGTGGTTCTAATTCTGCGAGTGAGTAATCACACACTGGGCAAGAAAATTTGGCAGAAAACAGATGTTCTTTATCGGTATCCATTTCTAATGCAATGGCTTTGCCATCTGCTAGTCGCAATGCAGTTTCAAAACTTTCTGCAATACGCTGTTTCATATCAAGACGTATTTTTAAGCGATCAATAACGACATCAACATTGTGTTTGGTTGTTTTTGCTAGCTGTGGTAACGCATCAATTTCATAAATTTTGCCATCTACACGCAGACGCACAAAGCCCTGGGCTTTTAGATCATCAAATAAATCTAGCTGCTCACCTTTACGGTTAGACACCACTGGCGCCAAAATCATCAGTTTGGTTTCTTCAGGCAGTTTTAAAATAGCATCTACCATTTGGCTCACCGTCTGTGCTTCAAGCTTGATGCCGTGTTCAGGACACTCGGGGTCACCAGCGCGCGCATACAGTAAGCGCAAGTAATCATGAATTTCTGTCACGGTGCCGACAGTAGAGCGCGGATTGTGAGAAGTCGATTTTTGTTCGATAGAGATGGCTGGCGACAAGCCTTCAATTAAATCGACATCTGGTTTATCCATGCGCGCTAAAAATTGTCGTGCATATGCAGAGAGACTTTCAACGTAACGTCGTTGGCCTTCTGCATACAGCGTATCGAACGCCAGAGATGATTTGCCAGATCCCGATAAGCCTGTAATAACAACGAGTTGATTACGTGGAATATCGAGAGAAATGTTTTTTAAGTTGTGGGTGCGAGCACCGCGAATTTTAATAAATTCCATCATTGCTTTAACTAAAAATTGGGGCAACCTGCTAATATACGCAATTATTTTGATTTCAGCTAAGGTTTCATGCAAATTTCTGAAAAGATGTCTTCAGCAGAGCAACGCGCTACCATCAGTTTAGCCGCAATTTATGGCTTACGCATGCTTGGCATGTTCTTAATCCTGCCGATTTTTGCCATTTATGCACAAACATTAGAAGGGGGTCAAGACAGCACCATGGTTGGTTTGGCGCTTGGTGCTTATGGCTTGACACAGGTTTTATTACAGTTACCGTTTGGTATTGCAAGCGATAAATACGGACGTAAAAAAGTCATCTATGTTGGCATGTTGATTTTTGTGATTGGTAGCGTGGTTGCTGCCATGGGCAACGATATTATCACTGTCATTATTGGACGGGCAATTCAAGGTGCGGGTGCCGTTTCTGCCGTTGTGATGGCATTGGTTGCCGACTCAACAAGAGAAGAGCACCGCACTAAGGCGATGGCAACTATCGGTGGCACCATCGGGGTGACTTTCGCATTATCATTGGTTGCAGGACCTCTACTCAATGAGTCTATTGGGGTGCCAGGTATCTTTTGGATGACTGCAATTTTGTCTATCTTTGCTATCGGAGTTGTTAAGTTTTTGGTGCCTGATCCCGTCAATAGTCATTTTCATTCCGACACCGAAACAGCGCCAGATAAAATTAAAGAAGTACTCAGTAATAGCCAACTATTGCGCCTCAATTTTGGTGCGTTTAGTTTGCATGCGGCGCAAATGGCGATGTTTGTTGTGGTGCCTTTTGCGTTAAAAGAAACCAGTGGCATGAGTGAGAATCAACATTGGCTGGTCTATTTGCCAGTGTTAACGGTCTCTTTTATCATGATGTTGCCTGCCATTATTTATGGCGAAAAATACGCAAAATTAAAACCAGTATTTATTGGCGCGGTTGCCACCATGTTGTTTGCACAATTGTTATTTGCCGCCAATATTCACCATTTTTGGGGCGTGGTTACTGCGCTGTTTTTCTATTTTTTGGCATTTAATTTATTAGAGGCCACCCTGCCTTCTTTAATTTCTAAAATGGCGCCTGCCGCGTCTAAAGGAACAGCCATTGGTGTGCACAATACCGCTCAATCACTCGGTATTTTTATTGGTGCGGTTGTTGGTGGTTTCTTGTCAGGTCATTATGGGTTTTCTAGTGTTTTTGTATTTTGTTCGGTGCTAATGGGCATTTGGTTAATCTCTGCTTTTGGGATGAAAACACCCCCTAGCGTTAAAACAAAGATGTATCATGTTGAAGCATTGGGCGAAAAACAGGCGACAACATTGAAACAATCCGTAGAAAGCATGCTGGGTGTGGAAGAGGTGGCTGTATTGGCGCAAGAAAGTACTTTAATTGTTAAAATTAATAATCAACAAACGGTTGAAGCGCAACTTGCAATAGAGCAAAATATATTGAAATTGATAGGGGGTAAATAATGGCATCAGTCAATAAAGTGATATTAGTGGGTAATTTAGGGCGCGATCCAGAAGTCCGTTATATGCCTAATGGAGAAGCTGTTTGTAATTTTAGTATTGCCACAACTGAAAACTGGAAAGACAAAAGCGGCGTAAAGCAAGAAAAAACAGAATGGCACAACATTGTGATGTATCGGCGTTTAGCAGAAATTGCTGGCGAATATTTAAAAAAAGGCCGTCCAGTGTATGTAGAAGGTCGTCTGCAAACCCGTAAGTGGGAAAAAGACGGCGTAACGCGCTACTCAACAGAAATTATTGGTGACCAAATGCAAATGCTTGGCACTAAGGGTGATGGTGGTGGTGCTAGCTATGATGGTGGGCAAGATAGTCCACCTGAGGATTATAACCAAGCGCCTCCAAGTGAAGCCGCTAGCAAGCCAATAACCCAGCCAGCATCTTCAACGGCTGCAGGCGGGGGTGCGGCGTTTGATAATTTTGATGACGATATTCCGTTTTAAGCTTTTATCCATTTGATGAAAAGGCCTTCTATTGAAGGCCTTTTTTATGGCTGTTGTTGTTTTGTGTATTTGCTAGCCTAAATACTTGAATAGATTAACCAATTGGGTTACATCAGTTATAATCTCGCTTTTGATTAATGTAAACTATTAACCTTTATGCCAATTTATGATTTCAAATGCACTGAATGCGGTTATCAAGATGAGGTGGTGCGCAAAATGAGTGACGCAAGCACAATGGATTGCCCAAGCTGCAAACAAGCGACATTTTCTAAAATGTTATCAGCGCCAACTTTTCAGTTGAACGGAACAGGTTGGTATGCCACAGACTTTAAAGATAAACCTAAAGCAACAGCTAAAATGACACCTGAAAAAACAGCAGAAGCGCCAGCTGTTACTCACGCTAGTGCCGATACGGTGACCACGAAATGATCACTTTGATAACCGCTTTAATTTGATGAAAAAATACTTTATTACAGGTTTGCTGGTATTGGTGCCCGTTGTGATTACTTTTTGGGTGCTGAGCGCACTTATTCATACCATGGATCAAAGTTTATTATTGCTACCCGAAGAGTGGCAACCACAGCAGTTATTTGGATTTAGCATGGTAGGATTGGGTGCTATTTTGACAGTCTTGGGTATTTTCTTGATGGGACTTATTGCGACCAATATTTTTGGGCAGCAACTCATCTTGTTATGGGAGGCAGTACTGTCACGCGTGCCAGTGGTAAAATCCATTTATGCGAGTGTGAAGCAAGTTTCTGATACTATTTTTTCAGATTCTGGCAATGCTTTTCGTAAAGCCTTATTAATTGAGTTTCCGCACAAAGGTGCATGGACCATTGCTTTTTTAACTGGTCAGCCAGGTGGTGATGTGAGTAATCACTTACTAGGTGATTACGTGAGTGTTTATGTACCAACAACGCCAAACCCAACTGGGGGCTATTTTTTGATGATAGAAAGAAAAGATGTGATAGAGCTTGATATGAGCGTTGATCAAGCCTTGAAATACATTATTAGCATGGGTACTGTGGTGCCGGAAATTAAATCAGTAGTCAATGCCAAATTAGCGAAAAAAGCCAAACAATCCAAAACAATTTAACTTAAATAAATAGATCAAAACATTATGATGCGTACACATTACTGCGGCCATGTAAACCGCGAACTTATCGGACAAACTGTTACCCTTTGTGGTTGGGCGCATCGCCGTCGCGATCACGGTGGCGTGATTTTTATTGATTTGCGCGACCGTGAAGGCATGGCGCAAATCGTCATTGATCCAGACACCAAAGAAGCCTTTGCCATTGCCGAATCTGTGCGTAATGAGTTTGTGTTAAAAGTCACTTGTAAAGTGCGTGCGCGTCCAGAAGGTACGGTTAATAAAAATATTCCTACCGGCGAAGTAGAGATGTTAGCCAGTGAGATTGAAATTTTAAATCCATCACTCACGCCACCATTTATGTTAGATGACGACACTTTGACGGAAACAGTGCGTTTGCAACATCGCTATATTGATTTGCGTCGCCCAGTGATGCAAGAGAATATGAAATTGCGTTATCGCGTTTCAAAAGTGATTCGTGATTTCTTAGATGAACATGGCTTTATCGAGGTCGAAACACCCATGTTGAATCGCAGTACCCCAGAAGGTGCGCGGGATTACTTGGTGCCATCACGTATTCATCATGGTGAGTTTTTTGCTTTACCACAATCACCACAGTTATTTAAACAGCTATTGATGGTAGCGGGTTTTGATCGCTACTTTCAAATCACCAAATGCTTCCGCGACGAAGATTTGCGTGCAGACCGTCAGCCAGAATTTACCCAAATTGATTTGGAAACTTCATTTTTAGAAGAAAACGACATCATGACCTTGGTCGAAGAGATGATTCGCCAGATGTTGAAAAAAGTACAAAATGTCGATTTGCCAGCCGAATTTCCACGCATGCCATATGCCGAAGCCATGAGCCGTTATGGCTCAGATAAGCCAGATATGCGTGTTACATTAGAAATCACTGAACTTTCAGATGTGATGAAAGATGTCGATTTTAAAGTGTTCTCAGGCCCAGCCAATAGCGACAACGGTCGTGTAGCCGCGATTCGTGTACCGAACGGCGCTGAAATTAGCCGTAAAGAAATTGATGCTTATACTGAGTTTGTTAAAATTTATGGCGCAAAAGGTTTGGCTTACATCAAGGTCAATGATGTGACGCAATTAAACGAAGAAGGCTTACAAAGCCCTATTGTAAAAAACATTCACGAAACCGCATTAAAAGCCATTATGGAACGCACAGGCGCGCAAAATGGCGACATTATTTTCTTTGGTGCCGATACCACTAAAATTGTCAACGAAGCATTAGGCGCATTACGTCAAAAAGTCGGTCATGATAAAGGACATGTCGATGGTCGCCGATGGGCGCCATTATGGGTGTTTGATTTTCCCATGTTTGAACGTGATGAAGAAAATGACCGATGGAATGCATTGCATCATCCATTCACCAGTCCAAAAGATGGCCATGAAGACTTATTAGCAACAGACCCAGGCGCGTGTTTATCAAAAGCTTATGACATGGTATTAAACGGTTGGGAAGTCGGCGGCGGTTCTGTTCGTATTCATAAACAAGCCGTGCAATCTAAAGTATTTGACGCGCTTAAGATTAGCAAACAAGAAGCAGAAGAAAAATTCGGCTTCTTGCTCGAAGCATTACAGTATGGCGCGCCACCACATGGCGGCTTAGCCTTTGGTTTAGATCGTTTGGTCACCTTAATGACGGGTGCAGAATCCATCCGCGATGTGATTGCCTTCCCCAAAACACAAAAAGCACAATGTTTGATGACACATGCGCCGAGCGCGGTGGATGAGAAGCAACTTCGCGAGTTACACATTCGCGTCCGCACTCAAAATACGGTGGGTTAAAATGCACTCACTTCACGATAACGTCGTTACATCCGCGTGCCGTACTAATCGTACTGTCTACGCGGATGTGTCTTGTTCTCGACTCGTGATAACATTTTAGGACTTTAAATGGCGATTCCAGATTATCAAACTTTGATGTTGCCTCTTCTTAATCTTATTAAAGATGGTCAGGAATATCATTTTAGCCCGCTCGTTTCAGTTTTATCTGAGAGCTTTAAGTTGTCGCCGGAAGAGCAAAAGCAGCTGTTGCCAAGCGGGCAAATGACAACAATAAAAAGCCGAGCTGGATGGGCAAGAACGTATTTAAAAAAAGCAGGATTGTTGGAGCAACCTAAAAGAGGTTTTTTAAAGATTACACCTAGAGGATTGGATGTAATCAGATCTAACCCAACACGAATTGATTCAAAGTTCTTAGAGCAATTTCCTGAGTTTATTGAGTTTAGAGATGCAGGGAAAAATGAATCCAACCAAAATGTTTTCTCGAATAATTTGGAATCCACGCCAGAAGAAAGTATTGAGAGTGGCATTGCTAAGATTAATACTCAACTATCAGCAGATATCATTTCCGAAATTAAATCTTGTTCGCCAGCTTTTTTTGAAAAGTTAGTTGTTGAGCTGTTGTTGGCGATGGGATATGGAGGCTCAAGAGCTGAGGCTGGCAGAGCAACACAATTAAGTGCAGATGGCGGAATAGATGGCATTATTGATGAAGATAAACTTGGCCTTGATTCAATTTATATTCAAGCAAAGCGTTGGGAGGGAAGTGTAGGTAGCCCTGAAATACAAAAATTTGTAGGTGCGTTACAAGGTAATCGAGCGCATAAAGGGGTGTTTATTACAACCTCTGACTTTACAAAAGCTGCAAAAGATTATGTCAAGAATATACAAAATAAAGTGGTATTAATTGACGGATTCACACTTGCAAAGCTCATGATAGAAAACGATGTTGGTGTTTCCACCGTTTCAACCTATAAAGTGAAAAAGATAGATTCTGATTATTTTGTTGATGAGTAATGATTCTAAAATCGCTTATTCGCACCATCCCCAATTACCCAAAACTAGGTATCCAATTCCGCGATATCACTACTTTACTCGCTGACCAAAAAGGTTTTCAGCAAGTCATTAATGATTTTTATATCCGTTATAAAGACCAACAAATCGACAAAATAGTTGGTATTGAGGCGCGTGGTTTTATTATTGGGGCGGCGTTGGCTTATAAGCTGGGTGTGGGGTTTGTGCCAGTGCGTAAAGCGGGTAAGTTGCCAGCGGAAACGATGGGGCATGATTATGTGTTGGAATATGGCGCTGACCGCGTTGAAATTCATGCTGATGCGATTGCGCAAGGCGAGCGTATTTTACTGGTGGATGATTTGATTGCAACAGGCGGAACAGCGGAGGCGGCTGCTATGCTGATTCAGAAGCTGGGTGGTGAGGTCGTTGAATGCGCTTTTGTGATTGATTTGCCTGATTTAGGTGGTGTGAAACGCTTGCAAGAATTGGGTCTATCATCGTTTGCATTGTGTGCGTTTGAAGGCGAATAAGCCATGCGCTACAATGTGTAAGTCTTTAAATATTTGAGTCTGTCAGAAAGAAAGTTGTTATGCCATTAACCGAAATCAATCATGTTAATTTCCGTACTGATCGTGAAACCATGCATTTGTTACGTGATTTTTA
The DNA here is from genome assembly GCA_018398995.1 of Methylophilaceae bacterium. Classification (NCBI taxonomy): domain Bacteria; kingdom Pseudomonadati; phylum Pseudomonadota; class Betaproteobacteria; order Nitrosomonadales; family Methylophilaceae; species Methylophilaceae bacterium. Next base: position 1,287,991 of record CP073759.1, read on the forward strand.
TTGCGATATTTTAGGCTTAACTGTCGGTAAACGGGTTGCTAGCACTTCTTATGGATATTGGTTATATATTGGTAATAATGATGTGGTGCATTTGGCAGAATATAAAACGCCAGAACCGCCGCAATTGCATGTGCATGGCACCTATGATCATGTCTCGTTCACTTGTACCGATATGCCATCTATTGAGGCGAACCTCAATGCACACAATATTCCGTATACAACAAGAACCCTGGCAAGTGGCGTACGTCAAATTAATTTAAAAGATCCTGCCGGCAATGGTGTTGAGCTCAATTTTGAAGAGTTTGGCGATCCTGACTATGAAATGCGACCTTCAGGTGAGCCTAGCAAAATGGTTTAGGTATTTGTTCGTTTTTTTGTTATGCAATGACTCAGTATGAATGTGATGCTGGTCACAGATTTTTATTAGAAAAAAACTAAAATAGGAGCTAGTAGTCTTAATATTAGTTAAGCCGTTCATTTATCGCAGATAAGGCGATTAAAAATAGCGATACCTAAAATAATGATGATAGCGTTGAGTGGGGTGAGTCATGAAGGTGAGTAATCAATTAAATGTTTTTTGGATATTAGCTGCGATGCTATTAATCATCAGTGTGTCCGCTTATGCAGAGGCTGACCCTAAGCTTTGGCCTATAATGAAAGAAGCTTTTTTTGAACAAAGGCCAATGCAAGAAGTTGAATTTATGAAAATTGAAGCACCTAAACGTGCTGAAAGTGGCGCGCAAGTGCCAGTTTCCTATTCGATTGATACTGCTGCAGCAAAAGTAGCTGGTGCTAAAATCGTTAAACTGTATGCATTTGTAGATGCCAATCCAATTCCATTGACTGCGACTTATCATCTAACCGATGCATTGGGCGACTTTCATTTATCAACCCGTATTCGATTTGAAACAGATGCATTTGTCCGTTTAGTGGGTGAAGATGCTAACGGGAAACTCTATTTAGCATCCCGCCCCATTCGTGCTGCAGGGGGTTGTGGCGGTATGGTGTCTAATGATGAGGAAGCGGTAAGAGCGGCGGCGGGCAAAATCAGAATGAAGGTAGAAGCGCCGGAGAAATTTGGAACGACAACCTCTGCCAAGGTGAATATTAAACATATCATGCGTACGGGTTTGCAACGCGATTTAGCATCGCAGGGGTTTTTGCCTGCTTTTTATATCAATAAAGCAAGCTTTACTTATAATGGTAAGCCTGTGATGACCATTGATGTGAATGTTGGTACAGCAGAAGATCCTTACTTTCAATTTAACTTTGTACCCGAAAAACCAGGCACATTTGAATTGGTGGCAACAGATAATGAAGGTAAAACATTTAAACAAGCAGTCGAAGTCAAAAGCTAGCCATTAACGCATTTTTAAAAGGCCTCAATGAGGCCTTTTTTATTGCTTATCCGTTTGATGTTAAAATAAATACAAGCACCTAAGAGGATATGCCTCAAGATAAAAGTGGAGAATGTGTCATGAAAAGTTATAAAAAAGAGCTGTGGTTTAACATTCCAGCGCGTATGGATTTTCAGAATATTACTGGTCAAGTCGGAGAGTGTTTGCGTGAGAGCGGGATTCAAGAAGGCTTGTGCCTTGTGAATGCCATGCATATTTCAGCCAGTGTTTTTATTAATGACGACGAGCGCGGTTTACATCATGATTATAAAGTATGGTTAGAGGCGCTAGTCCCGCATGAGCCACTAGGACATTATCGCCATAATGATACGGGCGAAGATAATGCAGATGCACATATCAAACGCCAAGTGATGGGGCGCGAAGTGGTGGTGGCGGTGACGGAAGGCGAGTTGGATTTTGGTCCTTGGGAGCAGATTTTTTATGGTGAGTTTGATGGACGACGCAACAAGCGTGTGCTGGTAAAAATTATTGGTGAATAAGTCAGTTGATTCAGGGCATAAAAAAAGGGAGCAATTGCTCCCTTTTTGAATATAAGCTTATTTATTCATTACGTACATTGTTACTTCAAAGCCAAAACGCATTTCAGTAGCTGCTGGTGTTGTCCACATAATAATCTCCTAAATTAAAATTAAGCGGCAATGCATTGCATCACCGTGAAGCTATTATGTCGAAACGAGAGAAGCCAAGATAGATAACATTCATGATTGCGACTTCACCAAAATCATGAACGCGCCTCATGATTTTGAGCGCCCAATCTAATTAACCATGAATATTAATTAACTAACTACTCATATCCATTAACTGCGGATATAACTTTCCAATTGTTGGATCAGCTCTTCTTGATATTCGATCGTGGCTTTTACCAAATCACCAATCGATAGCATGCCTATCATTTCATCGTCTTCCATCACAGGTAAATGGCGCACCCGCTTGTTGGTCATGGTGTTCATTGCGCTAGCAACAAAATCACTGGCCTGACCATAAATCAGTTTGCTCGTCATCACCGCGCTCACTGTTGTTGTTTTGGATGCTTTGTTTTTTAATGCCACTTCACGCGCATAATCGCGTTCTGAAAAAATACCAACAAGTGTATTGTTTTCCATGACAGCCAGTGCGCCGATACCCTTGTCTGCCATAAGACCTAAGGCCTCAAACACAGTTTTGTCTGGTGCAATACTGATAACGTCTTGATGTTGTTTTTCTTTGAGTATTTGTTTTAATGTTTTCATGTTTTTTCTCCCTCTCGCAATGAGATAAAAATATACACCTTATAATGCACTCTGCAAATAATTAAGTATGGATGATGAATAATACACAAGTCATTAAAGCATTTTTAGCATTACTGATACTCGCATTATTGTGGGGGTATAACTGGGTGGTGATGAAAACTGCTTTGCAGTTTTCTGGCGTGTTTCAATTTATTGCGCTACGAACAGCCATTGGTGCCGCCTGCTTATTCATGTTGATTGCCATCATGCGCAAGCCCTTAAAGATTCAATGTTGGCCTACACTGCTGTTACTTGGTTTATTGCAAACCAGTGGGTTTACAGGCTTGCTCATGTGGGCGCTTGTAGAAGGCGGCGCAGGCAAAACGGCAGTATTAACGTATACCATGCCTTTTTGGGTCATGCTATTGGCTTGGCCGCTGTTAGGAGAAAAGTTGCAAGGCATACAATGGCTAGCAGCCATTTTGGCGGCAATGGGTATTGTGTTTATCCTCGACCCACTTCATTTGGGTGCCGATCAGTTCAGTATGTTGCTTGCTGTTCTGTCAGGTGTTTGCTGGGCATTGGCCGTTATTGTTGCCAAAAAACTGCATCAAAAAGCACCCGAACTTGATTTATTGACACTCACAGCTTGGCAAATGCTATTTGGTAGTGTGCCAATTTTAATTGCTGCGTGTTTAATGCCGGCGCCTGCTATTCACTGGACGCCCTATTTTATTGGTGCAGTTATCTATAACGCTGTTTTTTGTAATGCGCTGGCTTGGCTGTTGTGGCTGTATGCGCTCCAACGTTTGCAAGCTGGTGTAGCTAGTATGACCAGTATGTTGGCGCCTGTTGTTGGCGTGATGGCGGCATGGATACAATTGAATGAAGTACCAAATAAGGCTGAATTATGGGGAATGTTGCTGATTGGGATGGCATTAATCTTAATTTCATATTTTAGTATTAATCAACAACGACCTATTGACCCCACAATGGCGCAAGATTAGTTAAGCAAAATAGCGAACATGATAGAATTTAGTTTTTTAAAAAAATGGGTAAGGTTAAGCATTATGGCTGGTCATAGTAAATGGGCAAATATACAACACCGCAAAGGACGTCAAGATGCGAAGCGCGGTAAGATTTTTACCAAATTAATTAAGGAAATTACCGTTGCAGCTCGTTTGAGTGGCGGCGATCCTGATATGAATCCTCGCTTGCGGGCAGCGATTATTGCGGCTAAAGATGAGAATATGCCATCTGACAATATTACGCGTGCAATTAAAAAAGGCACTGGTGAGTTAGAAGGCGTTAATTATGAGGAAATCCGCTACGAAGGTTATGGTATTAATGGCGCTGCCATTATTATTGATTGTATGACGGATAACAAGCAACGTGCGGTAGCCGATGTGCGTCATGCGCTAACAAAAAATGGCGGCAATCTTGGCACTGATGGCTCTGTTGCTTTTATGTTTGATCATTGTGGACAACTGGTTTTTGAGCCTGGGGCCGATGAAGATGCCATTATGGAGATTGCCCTAGAGGCAGGTGCCGACGATATTATTAACAATGATGATGGCAGTATTGAAGTGATTACAACGCCGACAAGCTTTATGACAGTGAAAGAAGCATTGCAAGCCGCTGGGCACATTGCAGCAATGGCGGAAGTGACCATGAAGCCACAAACAGAAGTGATATTAACGGGTGAAGAAGGTGCAAAAATGCAGAAAATTCTTGATACGCTAGAAGATTTAGATGATGTACAAGAAGTCTATACATCTGCAGTGATTGAAGATGATTAATCAGTGGCTAGATTTGATAGGCCTGCTGGAACGTAGTCAGCCGTGACCAATTTAAGAATTCTTGGGATTGATCCAGGCCTGCGTCTCACGGGTTTTGGGGTGATTGAGAAAGTTGGCGAAAAAATTCAATATGTCGCTAGCGGAACGATTAAAACAGCGAGTGGTAAAAAAACAGATAGAGAAGAGTTGCCTGCAAGATTAAAAATCATTTTAGAGGGCTTGTTTGAGGTGATTGATACCTATCAACCAACTCAGGTGGCGATTGAGAAAGTGTTTGTGAATGTGAATCCACAATCGACCCTTTTATTGGGTCAGGCGCGTGGTGCGGCAATCAGTGCCGCGGTCATTCGCGAGTTAGAAGTGGCTGAATATACGGCATTACAGGTCAAGCAATCTGTGGTTGGGAATGGCCATGCAAAAAAAGAGCAAGTGCAAGAGATGGTAAAGCGTTTATTATCCTTGCCTGCTACACCAAGTGAAGATTCTGCCGATGCACTAGCGTGCGCTATTTGCCATGTGCATGGTGGGCAAGGATTAGGGCAGTTATCAACAAAAGGTTTTCGGGTCAAGAATGGCCGATTAATTGGTTAGTTTAATATTAGGATGAAAAAATGATTGCTCGCCTTGATGGCAAATTGTTAGAAAAAACACCCCCTTTGATTGTGATTGATTGCGCTGGTGTTGGCTATGAGGTTGAAGTGCCAATGAGTACCTTTTATGGTCTGCCGGAAGTGGGGTCGCCATTGATGTTGCTTATTCATATGGTGGTGAGAGAAGATGCCCAATTGCTTTATGGATTTGGCACTGCGCAAGAAAAAAACACGTTCAGACAGCTATTAAAAGTGAATGGCATTGGTGCGAAATCTGCTCTTGCTATTCTGAGTGGCGTTTCTATTGACGATTTGGTGGCAGCAGTTAGTAGCCAAGATATTGCGTTATTAACGCGCATTCCAGGTGTGGGCAAAAAAACAGCAGAACGTTTATTGTTGGAGCTCAAAGATAAATTTGAGGCGACTGGTTTACATGCCGCAGTAGGACAAAAGACAGCCGCGCAGGATGTATTAAATGCCTTGCTGGCATTAGGATATAACGAACGTGAGGCGATGGCTGCTGTTAAATTATTAGACAAAGATAGTTCAGTTTCAGCAGGTATCAAGCAAGCACTAAAAGCGTTGTCAACATAAATGAAAAATTTGGGGATTAAATCAAGAGTTGTTTTATTAGGGACTTTGCCGGCTATACTTTTCTCTATCATGTTGGCGGGTAATGCAATAGCAACGGTTTTTAAAACCTTAGACAGCGCCCATCATGAACGCGGACGTATGATTGCCGCACAGTTGGCACCAGCGGCAGAAAATGACCTGATTTTGGAAGATACACAACGCTTGCAAACATTGACGCAGCAGTTGCTTTCTATTCAGCAAGCGTTACGCGCGGTGATTATTGCAGACCCAAATGGCAATGTGCTGGCAAGTAGTGGACTATCGATTGATGAGGCTCTGCTTCAGCAAATGGCGACTAATCGTTTAGAAACATTGAGCAAAGCAGAGAGTGTGATTTTTTCATCACCGATTAGGATGCGAGATGAAAAAGAAGATGTCCTGATAGGTTATGTGTATGTTGAATTAAGTAAAGCCAAATTGCATGCGCTGGAAAACGAATTATTTCAAAATATGGTGTTGGTTGGACTACTTGGCTTACTCTTTAGTGCTTTGGTTGCTTGGTTTATTGGCCGACACATTACTAAACCAATCCAAGATATCGCTATTGCAATAGATAAGATTGGTAATGGCGATTTCTCGCATGTGATTGTTGAAGACTCCAGTGGCGAGTTGAAAATATTGCAAGCAGGCTTTAATGCCATGTCGCAGCGACTTAAAAACGCTTATGCTTATATGCAAGAAAGAGTTGATGAAGTGACAGCACAACTGCGATATCAAACGCAGCATGATGATTTAACTGGCTTGATTAATCGACGTGAGTTTGAAGCAAGGTTATCAACCTGTTTGCTGGAAGTAAGTCGACTAGAGAGGCAGCATGTTTGTTGCTATCTCGATTTAGATCAATTTAAACTGGTTAACGATACCTGTGGTCATATTGCAGGCGATACGTTGCTTAAACAAATTGGCGGATTATTTCAAAGTCAGCTGAGTCAAAGCGATACGTTAGCGCGGTTGGATGGTGATGAATTTGGCTTGTTGTTGAGAGATAAAAGCGTAAAAGACGCAAATATTATTATTGCTCAACTATTTAAGTTGGTTAAAGATTACCGCTTTATCTATCAAGAGCGCACTTTTAATATTGGTGTTAGTGTTGGTATTGTCATGATTGATGCCAGCTTTGCTACTGCAAGCGATGTGATGCATGCTGCAGATGCCGCATGTGTTGGCGCCAAAAACGCTGGGCGCAATCAAAGCTTTTTATACAACCATGGCGATAGCGCCAACTTGCAGCGCCATCATGCTGTACATGCCATATCTGGTATTACCGATAAGATTAATGACGATAGCTTTGTGCTGTATTGTCAGCCCATTGTGCCGCTTTCTTTAGATGAGCCAGATCAACAACATTATGAAGTCTTGATTCGACAAATTGGTGCGAAAGGTGAAATTACTTTGCCCAAGACGTTTATATCATCTGCAGAGCACTATAACCTGATGCCAAATGTCGATCGATGGGTGATTAAGCAAACCTTCTCTGCTTGCAGAAAATTGCTTGATGCGCACTCGAGTAAAGTGAACTACCTACTTTCAATTAATTTGTCTGGTAAATCGTTAAGCGATAGTCATTTTTTGAACTATATTCAAGAGCAATTTGCTATTTATGCTATTCCGCCTAAAGCCATTTGCTTTGAAATTACAGAAACTGCAGCGATTGTGAATCATATGCAAACAGTGCAGTTAATCGCAACATTGAAAAAATTAGGTTGCAAATTTGCTTTAGACGATTTTGGTAGTGGTATGTCTTCTTTTACCTATTTGAAAAAATTTACCGTCGACTATTTAAAAATTGATGGTTCTTTTGTAAAAGAGATGCACCTTAATGCGATTGATTATGCAACGGTGCAGTCTATCCATGCAGTAGCGCAAGCATTAGGCATGAAGACCGTTGCTGAATATGTGGAAAATGACGCTATTTTGCATCAGTTGAGAGCAATTGGCGTGGCTTATGGACAAGGCAACCGTTTAGGCAAGCCTGTTGAGTTGAAACATTTGATAGAAAGTCTTTCTAAGGTAGAATCGTAACTTTTAAGCACTGAACATTAAGTAATGTGCTCGCTATAAAGTAGGCAAAGTTCACACCACAGGCCAAGATAATTGAGATTCCATGATTGAAACTGAGCGTTTAATAGCACCAGCAGCAGAAAGTCCTCAAGAGGAAGCGGTAGAGCGCGCTTTACGGCCTAAAGTATTAGACGAATATGTTGGGCAAGAAAAAGCGCGCGGCCAATTGGCTATTTTTATTGATGCAGCACGTGGCAGAAGTGAAGCGTTAGATCATGTGTTGTTGTTTGGTCCGCCAGGGTTGGGAAAAACCACGCTGGCACACATTATTGCGCGAGAAATGGGCGTTAATTTGCGGCAAACTTCAGGCCCAGTCTTAGAGCGCGCGGGTGATTTGGCGGCATTGCTCACCAATTTAGAGCCCAATGACATTTTGTTTATTGATGAAATTCATCGCTTATCTCCAGTGGTGGAGGAGATTTTATATCCAGCAATGGAAGATTATCGACTTGATATTATGATTGGTGAGGGGCCAGCTGCGCGATCTGTGCGTTTAGATTTGGCGCCATTTACGCTAGTTGGCGCAACAACGCGCGCTGGTATGTTGACAAATCCCTTACGCGATCGATTTGGTATTGTTTCGCGTTTAGAATTTTATTCGATAGAGGAATTGGGGCGGATTGTTTCGCGTAGCGCAGGCTTGTTAGAGTTGACAATGACCGATACAGGTGCGGCAGAAATTGCCAAGCGCTCAAGAGGAACGCCGCGGATTGCCAATCGCTTGCTAAGACGTGTGCGAGATTATGCCCAAGTAAAATCAGATGGCGTGGTTAGTGCAGAAATCGCAGATGCTGCTTTGCAAATGCTCGATGTTGATCAGTTAGGTTTTGATGTAATGGATAGAAAGCTATTGCAAGCGGTATTAGAAAAGTTTGGTGGCGGGCCGGTTGGTTTGGATAATTTAGCGGCAGCCATCGGGGAAGAGCGCGATACGATTGAAGATGTATTAGAGCCTTATTTGATTCAGCAAGGCTATTTAATGCGTACACCGCGTGGCCGAGTGGCAACCAGTTTGGCCTATCAGCATTTTGGGTTGGCTGTGCCAAGCCATTTGGTAAATGGCGAGCTTTGGCAGCAGACATCATGATTGTGTATGATTAATTCACCAGTCTTTCATTGGCCTATTCGCGTTTATTATGAAGATACCGATGCAGGCGGCGTGGTGTATCACAGCCAATATTTGAACTTTATGGAGCGTGCTCGTACAGAATGGTTGCGTTCATTAGGTTTTGAACAAGCAGCATTAAGAGCCTCTTTAGATATATTATTTGTCGTACATAGCTTGCAAATCCAATTTAAAAGGTCAGCACGGTTTGATGACTTGCTAGCCGTTGATACACAATTAACGTATTTAAAATTAAGCAGCTTTGAATGCAGCCAAATCATTTTAAGAGAACAAGAAACCATCATACAAGCACAGGTTAAGATTGCCTGTGTGAACGCCACAACTTACAAACCAACGGGAATTCCCGCCTCAATAAAACGTAGCATGGAGTCAATATGAATGCAGTCAATGACATGTCATTAATCACTTTAATCACGGGTGCTAGTTTGCCCGTACAAATTGTGATGCTTATTTTGTTAGTCACCTCTCTGTTATCGTGGTGGTATATTTTTTTGAAACTGTTCACGATTAAAGACGCGCAAAGAGACGCTGATGATTTTGAATCTACTTTTTGGATGGGCGGTAATTTAGATAAGTTCTATGATGCGGTGACTGCCAGTAAACGACGGGGTAAGTTACAAGGGATGGCCAATATATTTGAAGCTGGTTACGACGAGTTTAGAAAACACCAAAATGATGGCGACCAAGAGTCAGCTGACATTGTAGAAGGTGCAAGACGCGCAATGCGTGCCACCTTTAACCGTGAAATGGATAATTTGGATGCGCACTTGCCTTTCCTTGCTTCTGTTGCATCGGTTAGCCCGTATATCGGTTTGTTTGGTACTGTTTGGGGCATTATGAATTCATTCCGTGGTTTATCTAATGTGGCGCAAGCGACATTGAGCCAAGTTGCGCCTGGTATTGCAGAAGCGCTCATTGCAACGGCTATTGGCTTATTTGCCGCTATTCCTGCTGTAATCGCTTACAACCGTTACGCAGCCAGTGTTGATAGGCTTGCAGTGCGTTATGAAAGTTTTATCGAAGAGTTTACCAATATTTTGCAACGTCGCGCTTAGTGACTGTTCTTGGGCAAAAGGAGTATTAAATGGCAAGAGCACGTAAACGCCGCATGATGAACCAAATTAATGTTGTGCCTTATATTGATGTGACATTGGTCTTGCTGGTTATTTTTATGGTGACCGCGCCAATGACTAATCCAGGAGTCGTGGACTTGCCCTCTGTTGGACAAAGTTTGCAACAAATGGCGGCGCCAATAGTGGTTACAGTTAAAAAAAATGGCGATACAGAAATAGATGGGAAGGCATTACCTCTCGATCAAATGCTGGCTCAGGTGAAATCTCAACTTGATGAAGAGTCGCGGTCAGTTGTAGTAGCAGCAGACGAAAAAACTGAATATGGTGATATGGTAAAAGTGATGGATTTGCTGAAGCAAGCGAATATTCAAAAGGTAGGCTTGTTGTTAACCTCGCGCTAATATTGATGACTTATGTTTAGAACTCACGAAGCCTCAATTGCTTGGAAGTCTGGCTTGCTCGCCATGCTGGTGCATATCGTTTTGTTGGGTGCTTTAATCTCTTCATTTAATTGGAAAGCAGCGCACATTGTTGTGGCGGTAAGTGAGGTAGAGCTGTGGGATGCATTGCCCAATATTAGTAATACACCAAAGCCAAAGGAGTCGCCAAAACCTATACCAAAACCTGAACCCAAACCCAAACCGGAGCCAAAGCCTGAGCCAAAGCCAGTTGATTCACCGAAAGTAGTCAAATCAACAATTGAAGAACCTAAAGTTGAGGAGTCTAAGCCAGAAGTGGATATTGCTTTAGAGAAGAAAAAGAAAGAGGCAGAAAAGCTGGCAGAACAAAAGAAAACAGAAGAAGCAGAGCGAAAACATCAAATTGCAGCGTTGCAAAAAGAGGTCTTAAAAGAAACCGATACAAACCAAATAGAAAATGATGTCGCATTTAAACAATTACAAGCTGAAATGCGAGGTGAGGTCAGCAAGCCAACCTTGGCTGCTAATCAGGGGGTAGTCAATGAATACATGGCTAAGATTCAAGCTAAAATACGGGGTAATGTGAATCGATCACTATGTGGAGAGGGGAATCTTGAATTGACTTTTAAAGTTAGTTTAATGCCTAATGGCGAGTTTATAAGTCAACCTGTGTTAACAAAATCAAGCGGTAACGCGGCATGCGATAGTGCAGTTGAACGTGCAATCATCGCATCAGAGCCGTTTCCGCTGCCAACAGATCCTGACGCCTTTAGTCAGTTTAGAAACTTAAATTTAAAGTTTAAACCCAATGCTATACTGCAATAAATACGTGCTTGAAAGATGCAACAGCTTCATTACAATGATAGGCGTTTACCTTGATAAAATCAGTTTATTTAACTTTGGAATAGATAGTGACATTTATGTATATAACTAGATTGATCACTTTTGTTGTTATAGCCTTTTGCTGTTTGACAGCCCAAGCTGCACTAGATATCGAAATCACGGGTGGCGGTGCGCAACAAACACCAATTGCAGTTGTGCCCTTTGGTAATAGCAAAGGCATGAAAGACGACATGGCTAAAATTATTAGTGATGATTTGTATCGGAGTGGCTTGTTTAGGCCGCTTAACATCAATGGTATGCCAAATTTGCCCATTAATGTCGCGCAAATTAAATATCCAGAATGGGCGGCGTTGCAAGCGCAAGCCATTGTGGTGGGCAGTATCGTCACCCTGCCTGATGGGCGTTTAAATGTTTCATTTCAGTTAGCAGATGTGCTAAAACAACAACCACTAGTTGATATGGACTTTCAGCTTCAGGCTAAATATGCGCGTATGACTGCGCACAAAATAGCAGATGTCATTTATGAGAAATTAACAGGTCATCCTGGTGCCTTTGCTAGTCGAATAGCGTATGTTAAGAAGTTAGGTGAGCGACATTTTTTATATGTAGCCGATTCAGATGGCCACAACGCACAGGCATTAGTCAACTCAAATGAGCCTGTTATTTCTCCTGCATGGTCACCAGATGGGTCGAAAATGGCTTATGTATCTTTTGAGAAAAAGAAGCCGATTGTTTTTGTACACACCTTAGCAACTGGTGAGCGTAAAATTGTGGCTAATTACAAGGGAAATAATAGTGCGCCTGCATGGTCGCCAGATGGTAAGAAATTAGCGATAGTGTTAACTTATGGCGCTAACTCGCAAATCTATACGATTAATGCGAGCGGAGGAGATCTACAAAAAATAACTAAAAGTCGTGGCATCGATACTGAACCAGTATTTTCGCCCGATGGCAAGTGGATTTACTTTACTTCAGATCGCGGTGGGAAACCGCAAATATACAAAACGAGTGCCAATGGTGGCAGTGAAGTTACACGTGTGACTTTTGAGGGTGCTTATAATGTTAGCCCGCGTTTTGCACCAGATGGAAGTAAGCTTCTTTATATCCGTAATGATGGTGGGCGCTTTAGGGTTGCGATGCAAGATTTAACGAATGGACAGGTGCAATTACTGAGTGATGGGCGCCTCGATGAATCGCCTAGTTTCTCACCTAACGGACGCGTTATACTATATGCAATAAAAGTTGGAGCTAAGGGTTCTTTGTCATCTGTCTCATTTGATGGTAAAGTACGTCAAAGTCTAAGTGAAGCCAGCGGAGATGTTCGTGAGCCAGCATGGGGACCAATGCTCAAATAATTTTTTAATTAAGTAACTGCAATATAATCTGTATAGAAAAACCGTAACGTAAAAGGAGAAACGTATGAAAAACGTAACAAAAATTCACACTAAATTATTGATGGCACTTGCGATACCAATGTTTTTGGTGGCCTGTAAAAGTACACCAATGAAAGATGATGCAGCTGTGGAAGATAATAGTGCATCAACATCTACAAGTGACAGTGCTGATGTGCAAGGTGCTGTGATTGACAGTGCAAGTGCTGATGCCAGTACTAATGAATTAAATGACCCAAACAATATTCTATCGCAGCGGAACATTTACTTTGATTTTGACAGTGATGCAATACGTGCAGAGTTCCGTCCAAATATCGAGGCGCATGCTAAATATTTGCAGGCAAACACTAATGCAAAAGTAACGCTGCAAGGTAATGCGGATGAGCGCGGCACACGTGAATACAACTTGGCCTTAGGTCAACGTCGTTCAGTTTCTGTTAAAGCGGCACTGAATCTGTTGGGCGTGTCAGACAGTCAAATTGAAACAGTTAGCTATGGTGAAGAGAACGCAAATCCAGCTTGTAGTGATGAAGCTTGTTATCAAGCTGATCGCCGTGTAGAAATCGTTTATCCAAACGAATAACGGGCTAAGCGATGGATAAACTGCAAGCAAGTCTTGCAATCAGCTTATGCGCATTGATTGTTAATGCGCAAGCTGCACTCTTTGACGATACTGAGGCGCGAAAAAAAATCTTAGAGGTTGAGGTTAAATCTTTGGCCAATCACCAGACGCAAGTTGTTGAGATTGAAGATTTAAATAAGCGCATGGGTGTATACAGTCAAGGGATGCTGGATTTGCAAAGTGAAATCGAACTGCTAAAGCAGGAGATTGCGGAGCTAAGAGGCGCATTAGAAGTTGCCAATCATGCAGTAGCAATGGCAGAGCGGCGGCAAAAAGATTTGTATGCTGACACGGATGCGCGTATTCGTAAATTAGAGAGCGGTGCACCTCTAGCAAGCCTTGATGAAGATGCTGATGTTTCAGGGCTGGCAGTTAATGCTGATGCTGAAATTTATAAAGCCTACAAGCATGCTTATAACTTAAGTCAAGAAAATAAGCACAAGGAAGCATATGAGGCCTTTAATGTATTTATTACGCAATATCCAGATAGTAAATACACGCCTGATGCACTTTATGGCTTGGGGTATTCTCAATTTGCATTAAAAAATTATCAAGCTTCAATGGCAAGTCAACAAAAGTTGCTATCGATTTATCCTAATAGTGCAAAAGCGCCTAATGCAATGTACAGTATTGCCAACAGTCAGATACAGCTAGGGCAAATCAATAATGCCAAAAAAGCATTGCGTGATTTAATTGCAAAATACCCAACTGCTGCTGTGACACCAAACGCACAGGCGCGTTTGAAAGTATTAGAGTCGATTAAAGCGGATGCGCAATAGTGAGTTAAGCTGTTTTGCTTTAAAATAACGCCAACTTTGCTGTTGGCGTTTTTTTTAGGCATTAATTTAAAGATGAAACTATTTGCATGTCGTTAAAAGTTTACGAAATATTTTATTCATTACAAGGTGAAAGTTCGCGCATTGGACTGCCTACCGTTTTTGTGCGGCTAACAGGTTGCCCAATGCGATGTAGTTATTGCGATACGGCGTATGCTTTTTCTGGTGGCAATAATATGGAGATTGAGGCGATCTTAAATCGAGTGCAGTCTTTTGGTACGAAATATGTCACGGTCACTGGTGGAGAGCCATTGGCACAAAAAGAGAGTTATCTTTTGTTGAGCAGCTTGTGCGATGCAGGTTTTGATGTTTCGCTAGAAACGGGTGGTGCCATGGATATTGCGCCTGTCGATCCGAGGGTTTCTGTTATTTTAGATATAAAGACGCCACGCTCTCTCGAAGACAAAAATATGCTTTGGCGTAATTTAGATGTGATTAAAGCAAAAGATGAAATTAAATTTGTCTTATGCGACCGTGATGATTATGACTGGGCAAAACAAAAAATGCTTGAATTAAATTTGGTAGATAAATGCCCTATTTTGTTTTCACCTAGTTTTAGTGAGCTAAATCCAACCGACTTGGCTGAATGGGTATTAGCGGACCAGCTGCCGGTGCGGATGCAGATGCAACTTCACAAAATTTTGTGGGGAGAAAAGCCCGGTGTTTAATACAACTATTGTTGTACGGTAAGGTGTGTAGCCATGAATAAAAAAGCAGTGGTGCTACTATCGGGTGGATTAGACTCTGCAACTTGCCTAGCGATTGCAAAATCACAAGGTTTTGAATGCTATTGCTTAAGTCTAGATTATCATCAGCGTCATATTGCCGAACTGTATGCGGCTAAAAAAGTTGCTATCAGTTTAGGTGCGCAGGAGCATAAGACGGCGCAGCTTGATTTGAGTTTATTTGGAGGTTCGGCGCTCACCGATAATAAAATTGATGTGCCAGAGCATGCATCGGAAGGTATTCCTGTAACGTATGTACCTGCACGTAACACCATTATGCTATCGTTGAGTTTGGCTTGGGCTGAAGTGCTGGGTGCGCAAGATATTTTTATTGGTGTTAATGCATTAGATTATTCTGGTTATCCAGATTGTCGTGAGGAGTATGTAAAAGCTTTCCAGCAAATGGCTAATTTGGCTACCAAAAGCGCCGTTGAAGGACAGCAAATAAAGGTACACGCGCCGTTGATTGACATGACTAAGGCTGAAATTATTGCGCAAGGGACATTGTTAGGTGTGGATTACAGCGCAACGGTTTCTTGTTATCAAGCAGATGCAAATGGACGTGCTTGTGGTGTTTGTGACTCTTGTCGCTTAAGAAAAGAAGGTTTTGTTAAAGCAGGCATTATCGATCCAACAGCTTATAGAGGCTAGGCTTAGATTAAGGCGCTGGTTTTCGGTAATATAAAACAAGGTTTTCTGCAAGCTTTGTATTAATTATTCTTTGCTATCTGAATTAAAGTGACGTATAATCCGCGCCTTTCTGCAGAAAATTATTTAATAAGAGAATATATATGGTTGTTATTCGTTTATCACGTGGTGGATCTAAAAAGACCCCATTTTTCAATTTAGTTGTGGCTGATTCTCGTAATCGTCGTGATGGTCGTTTTATCGAGCGCGTTGGTTTTTATAATCCATCTGCAAGCGGTGCGGCAGAAGCGTTGCGCGTTGACCAAGATCGCGTCAATTATTGGACTGGCGTTGGTGCTCAGCTTTCTGACACTGTTAAGCGTTTGGTAAAGTTATATGCAACTGGTCCTGAAGGCATGGCAAAATCAAAAGCAAAAGATGAAGCGAAAGCTGATGCTGCAAAAGCAAAAGTAGCGGCAGCAGAAGCTGCTAAAGCGAAAGCTGCTGCAGATGCCGCAGAAGCTGAAGCGAAGGCAGAAGCCGATGCTAAAGCTGCTGCAGAAAAAGAAGCTGTAGCGGAAGTTGCTGTTGAAGAAGCGCCAGCACAAGAAGCGGCTGCTGAAGCAACAGAAGAGCCAAAAGCTGAATAAGGCTTAGCCGTTTTCAATGAAAACGGGAGCAGATAGCTTGGTTATCATGGGGCGCATTGTCGCCCCATATGGTGTGCAAGGCTGGGTTAAAGTATTGCCTGACACGGAAGCATTAGACGGTTTGTTGGACTATCAAACTTGGCAAGTAGGCAAGGATGGTGATTGGAAGCGCATGAAACTCATGTCTGGCAAAGTGCATAATGATGTGTTGGTGGTCAAGCTTGAAGGTGTTAATGATAGAGATACAGCATTTGCTTGCAAAGGCATGCAAATTGCAGTGACTAGAGATGCTTTGCCAGCGCTAAATGATGAAGATGAGTTTTATTGGTCCGATCTGATTGGGTTGGCAGTAACTAATCAGCAAGGCATTGCATTTGGTAAGATTGTTGATGTGTTTGAAACTGGTGCTAATGATGTCATCGTTGTTCAAGGGGAAACGCAAAGATTAATCCCGTTTGCAGAACACACGGTTATTAAAGTGGATATCGAACAGCAAACTATGCTGGTTGACTGGGGTGAAGACTATTAACTGTTTCAGTTAATCGAGTTAACAAAATGATATTTGATGTCATTACTCTATTTCCAGAGACGTTTGAAGCAATTACTAAGCATGGCGTAACTGCACGTGCTTTTGAGAACAAGATTGTTGATTTGAGGTGCTGGAATCCAAGGGATTTTACAACGGATAATCATAAAACAGTTGATGATAGGCCTTATGGCGGCGGCCCTGGTATGGTCATGCTAGCAGAGCCGCTAGAAAAAGCTATTATGGCGGTGAAACAGAAGCAGAGTGATCAAGGTTTGCAGACTAAAGTAGTTCACTTGTCACCTAGTGGAAAAGCTTTAACGCACCAAAAGGTGTTAGAACTGAGTCAGCTACCAAGCTTGCTCTTGTTAACAAGTCGTTATGAGGGTATTGATCAGCGTTTGTTAGATGCGCATGTTGATGAAGAAATATCCATTGGTGATTATGTGTTAAGTGGCGGAGAGTTGCCAGCCATGGTGTTGATGGATGCGATCATTCGTTTACTACCAGGCGTGTTGGGCGATGCAGCATCGGCAGAGCAAGACTCGTTTGTGAATGGTTTGCTTGACTGTCAGCATTACACTAGGCCAGAGGTGTATAAAGATAAACAGGTGCCTGAGGTGTTGCTGTCAGGTAATCATGAAAAGATTAGGCAATGGCGATTGAAGCAATCGCTGGCGCTAACAAGGGCAAAACGCCCAGATTTATTGGCCGCAAGGTCGTTGACGAAAGAAGAAGCTCGGCTGCTCATAGAAATAGAGCAGGAACAAGCATCTTCATAACTAAAAGGAGCACACAGTGGCAGATATTATTAAAATGTTAGAAGAGGAAGAAATTGCCCGTTTAGGCAAAAATATTCCTGCATTTGCACCAGGCGATACATTGGTTGTTGGTGTTAACGTGGTTGAGGGTACGCGTAAGCGTGTACAGGCTTTTGAGGGCGTTGTGATTGCAAAACGTAACCGTGGTCTTAACTCATCATTTATCGTGCGTAAAATTTCTTCAGGCGAAGGCGTTGAGCGTACATTCCAAATGTATTCACCTTTAATTGCAAGCATTGAGGTGAAACGTCGTGGTGATGTTCGTCGTGCAAAACTGTATTATTTGCGTGAGCGTTCAGGTCGTTCTGCGCGTATTAAAGAAAAATTGGTATTAAGAGATAGAGAAATAGCAACAGAATCATCAGCAGATTAATGCTTGATATCAATCAAAAGCCTCAAAACTAAGTGAAGTTTTGAGGCTTTTTTGTTGTTTATCTAGTTGCGAAGCTTAGTTATTTCCAGTCTAATTAAATCATGCAACTTACTTACCACCGTCCACTGCAGTTCGACGCTGTCATAGAAGCCCCTTTTGGCGCTGTTGGTGTCGCTATTCATCAAGGTCAAGTCTCGACTGAATTATTGCGTGGGCAATACCCAGCTAAATCAGTAGTGCATCCATTGGTTAAACTGATTGCGGAACAAATCAATGCTTATTTCAATAATGCTACTTATGTATTTAATTTACCATTAACGCTGAACGGTACACCTTACCAACAACTCGTTTGGCAATCTATTTGTGAAATTCCAGTTGGCCAGGTGAGGAGCTATCAAACCCTTGCTCATCAACTTGGTTCTGGCGCACGTGCTGTTGCAAATGCCTGTGGTGCTAATCATTTGCCATTGCTAATCCCATGCCACCGTGTGGTTGCCAAAGATGGTTTGGGTGGTTTTATGCGCGGTCACCCACAAGGAAGGCTGATTAAAACTGCGCTCCTTAAACATGAAGGGGTCAATCTTTGATTGTTTCAAGTGCATTACCGAATATACAGCAACTGGATGCTTTTATTGACCATCTGTGGTTGGAGGATGGTTTGTCGAAAAATACACTAGAAAGTTATCGCGCTGATTTAACACAGTTTGCCCATTGGCTGCAGCAGCAACAAGCTGATTTACTGCAGGCCAATCAGGCGCATATTCAGCAGTATTTGGCAATCAAATTTCCACTGAGTAAACCGCGCAGTATTGGTCGGTTAATTGCGAGTATGCGTCGCTTCTATCGCTATTGCTTGCGAGAGAACTTAATTCAAATAGATCCTAGCTTGCAAATTGAATCACCAAAACTGCCACGTAGTTTACCTAAAAGTTTAAATGAGCAAGAAGTAGAAGACTTATTGAATGCTCCAGATATTAATCAGCACATTGGCTTACGAGATAGGGCGATGCTAGAATTATTATATGCAAGTGGCCTGCGTGTTTCTGAATTGGTGACTATTAAGGTGAATGAAGTCAGCACGCAAGATGGCGTAGTGCGTGTCACTGGCAAAGGTAGTAAAACCCGCTTAGTTCCAATGGGTGAGGAGGCGGCTGATTGGATAGTCCAATATCTAAAATTAGCGCGTCCAGCAATTTTACAAAAGAGAATGAGTGATAGTTTGTTTGTTACTAACCGAGCTACTGCAATGACGCGGCAAGCTTTTTGGTACTTAATCAAACGTTATGCATTACAAGCTGGGATTAATAAACCAATGTCGCCGCATGTCTTACGTCATGCATTTGCTACGCATTTACTGAATCATGGTGCTGATTTGCGTGTTGTGCAGATGTTGTTAGGTCACTCGGATATTTCAACGACCCAGATTTATACCCATGTCGCCAGAGAGCGACTTAAGAGTCTGCATTCAGCACACCACCCAAGAGGTTAGTGCTTGGCGCTTCGGCGATAATTGTTGCGGCTTCCCATTCAATAACAATCTGTCTAGCCTCAATATAATTCTCATCATCAACGCTAACTGTTACCAAATCGGCGGCAGGTAGTTCACCCATGCCGCCTTGTAAATACTCGCCTTGAATAAATGCACGAATATTGGATTGCGCTAGCAAGCTTTTAATCATATGGGCATCAAGGCTATTGGCTGCGTGATAAATAATAATCACTTTTTAACTCTCTCAATCATGACGCCTAGTGCTTTTAATCCAGCCAATATATTTGGTTTTGCCACTTTAACTTTTACACTTTCGGCTTTAAACTCTTGCAAAATTAATTGACAAAGATGTTCAGCCAACGCTTCAACGAGTTTAAAACGATTTTCTTTTAATGTTTCACGAATACGCTTCACAACCATGCCATAGTCAATGGTATCTTCAATCGCGTCGCTTTGACATGATTTAGTTAAGTCGTAGCCAATTTCAATGTCTAGCATAATGGTTTGCGGTTGCAAACGTTCCCATTCAGGAACGCCAAGTATAGTTTCTACTGCGACTTGTTCTAAAAATATCGTATCCATAAAATTTGATGCCTAACGATTGGGCTATGGTTTAAAATGCAATGATTAGATTTTAGTGCATATTGTTTCTAAACACTAATCATCCAATTTAAAAGATAGTTTAAAAGGTCTACTATGAATCAGTTTGGTTTTATTCCTGTTACCTTGATGCCAGTGCTTTGGATAGTGGGCGCTTACTTGTTGGGTTCAATTTCGTTTGGAATTTTAGTCAGTAAATTGTTTGGCCTAGATGATCCAAGAACCGTAGGCAGTGGAAACCCAGGAGCAACCAATGTATTACGCAGTGGTAAAAAATCGGCTGCCTTGTTAACGTTGCTTGGTGATGCGTTTAAGGGGTGGTTACCTGTGTGGTTGGCGTTGCAATCAAATCAGTTGATGTGGGTAGTCAGCTGGGTGGGTATTGCGGTATTTTTAGGACACTTATACCCGATTTATTTTAAATTCAAAGGTGGAAAAGGTGTTGCGACTGCATTGGGCATGATGATTGCTATTTCGCCGCTGTTAGGCTTGGCAGCATTAGTAACATGGGTGATTGTGTTTGCATTTAGTCGCTATGCCTCATTAGCCAGTATTGTCGCGGCTTTATTTGTGCCCATTCATTCTTATTATTATTTGCGACCATATAAAGATTTCTTTTTTATGTTATTAGTGTTGTCAGGTTTATTAATTTGGCGACACAGAGGCAATATTAAAAAACTGTTAAATGGTACGGAAGATGGCTTTAAAAAGAAAAAGTAACCTTTTTTATCCTTTACGGCGCCATTAGTTCAGCTAAATCCCATCTCGGACGCACGCCAAAGCTATAGTCTTTTTGCACGTTGTGTTGCATTGCTTTTAATCTTTGGGCACCAGCAAACGCAATCATAGCGCCATTGTCTGTACAAAATGCTAAGCGTGGATAGCTCACTGTGCACATTTTACGGCTTGTTGCTTTATTTAAGCGCTCACGCAATCGCGTATTTGCGCCAACGCCACCGGATACAATCAAATTATCTAGGCCAGTTTCACGTAAAGCCGTCATGCATTTTGTGGTTAATATTTCAGTCACCGCTTCTTGAAACTCCCAAGCAACGTCGGCTTGCGCTTGTTTATCTAGTGGCTGATGCTTACTAACCAAAGTGAGAACAGCAGTTTTTAATCCACTAAAGCTAAAATTTAAATCTTTGC
This sequence comes from Methylophilaceae bacterium, assembly GCA_018398995.1. NCBI lineage: Bacteria > Pseudomonadati > Pseudomonadota > Betaproteobacteria > Nitrosomonadales > Methylophilaceae > Methylophilaceae bacterium. The sequence goes on from CP073759.1 coordinate 1,308,970, forward strand.
TGTGCAACATGGGTCTTGGTAGAGTAAATCGAGGTTTGCCCTGCAAAGCAATTGTTGCCAATGCCGGACCTCCTGGATACCCGAGTCCGAGTAGCTTGGCTGTTTTATCAAAAGCCTCACCTGCAGCATCATCTAAAGTATCGCCTAATAGTTGATATTGGCCAATGCCATCAACGCGCATTAATTGACTATGTCCACCTGAAACAAGTAGTGCGACGAATGGAAATTGTGGCGGGTTATCTTCCAACAAAGGCGCTAATAAATGCCCTTCGAGATGATGGACGCCGATACTTGGCACATTAAGCGCAAACGCAAGTGATTGTGCGATACTAGTTCCGACGAGTAACGCGCCCGATAGACCCGGTCCTTGCGTATAAGCAATGCCATCAATGTCTTGTAAAGTTTTGTTGGCGCTTTCTAGCACTTGCTGCGTAAGCGGTAATGCGCGTTGTATATGATCACGCGAAGCTAATTCTGGCACCACGCCGCCAAAGTCAGCATGCATTGCCACCTGCGAATGTAATGCATCTGCTAATAGACCTTGCTCAGTATCATAGAGAGCGATGCCGGTTTCATCGCAGGACGACTCTATACCTAAAACTAACATGCGAATATTGCCATATAAAATTTGCTTAAACTGAATTAACGCGTTAGAATACGCGGTTTTCGACGCTACATCAATGTAGTGTTGATTTTTGATAAAGAATTTTTAAGGAATGGTGATTTAATGTCTTCAATTCGCGTTAAAGAGAATGAGCCGTTTGATGTTGCGCTACGCCGCTTCAAACGCTTGATTGAGAAAACTGGTTTGATTAATGACTTGCGTGCGCGTGAGTATTATGAAAAGCCAACATGGGAGCGTAAGCGTAAAGCGGCTGCTGCCGTTAAACGTCAATATCGTCGTTTACGTAATCAACAATTGCCAACAAAACTTTATTAGTTCATTCGCGCTTACTGATGACATTAAAGACTCAGATAACTGAGGACATGAAGACTGCAATGCGCGCTAAAGATAGCACGCGTTTAGGCACAATCCGATTGTTACAAGCAGCAATAAAACAGCGTGAAGTTGATGAAAGAATTGAGCTAAACGACGCCGACGTAATTGCTGTGATAGAAAAAATGCTCAAACAACGTAGAGATTCTATCACTGCTTATGAGTCCGCCAATCGGGCTGATTTGGCCGATATTGAAAAAGCAGAAGTGGTGGTATTACAAACCTATTTGCCTAAGCAATTAACTGATGATGAAGTGGTTGTACTGCTAGAGCAAGTGGTTGCAGACACAGCAGCGGTTGATATGAAAGATATGGGCAAAGTAATGGCAGCAATTAAGCCGTTAGTTGCTGGTAAAGCCGATATGGGTAAGATATCTGGCTTGATTAAATCTCGATTGGCCTAGTGGGCAATCAAAAGTAAAAGAGGAGCGAATAGCTCCTTTTTTTTATTTACGCTATTATCATACAACACCATAATATTTCAGACTATGATTCCTGAACAGTTTATCCAAGAGCTACTCAATCGCGTCGATGTGGTCGATGTTGTGGATAAAAGCGTTCCACTTAAAAAAGCAGGTGCAAATTACTCAGCATGCTGTCCTTTCCATAATGAAAAATCGCCAAGTTTTACAGTCAGTCCTACCAAGCAGTTTTACCATTGTTTTGGTTGTGGCGCGCATGGTACAGCGATTACTTTTTTAATGGAATATAACGGTTTAAGTTTTGTGGAAGCGATTCATGATTTAGCCAAGCAAGTGGGCATGATAGTGCCGCAACAAGCACATGATCCAGATAAGCCAAGACAACAAAGAGTGGTAGGCTTACAAGATGCTTTGCAACAAGCGGCTATTTATTATAAGGCGGAACTTAAAAAATCACAGCGTGCGATTGCGTATTTAAAAGGACGTGGTTTGAGTGGTCAAGTAGCGGCTAAATTTCAGGTGGGTTATGCGCCGGCAGGCTGGCAAAATCTACAAAGCGTTTTCCCACAATATGACAACGAAGTATTAGCCACTGCCGGGTTGGTAGTAGAAAATGAGCAAGGGAAACGCTATGACCGTTTTCGTGATCGCATTATGTTTCCAATTCATAATCAAAAGGGTGAAGTGATTGGCTTTGGTGGGCGCGTCATCAACCCTGAAGATACACCAAAATATTACAACTCTCCCGAAACGCCAGTTTTTCAAAAAGGGCATGAATTATATGGTTTATTCGTAGCACGACGTGCGATTCGAGATGCTGGTCGCGCGTTAGTGGTGGAAGGTTACATGGATGTCGTAGCACTCGCGCAGTATGGTATTGATTATGCGGTTGCTGCTTTGGGAACGGCAACGACGCCATTTCATATTACTAAATTGATGCGTCAGACAGATGAAATTGTATTTAGCTTTGATGGCGATCATGCGGGGCGCACAGCAGCTTGGCGAGCCGCGATGAATGCATTGCCAGCATTGACAGACGGTTTAAAGCTTCGCTTTATGTTTCTACCAAATGCACATGACCCTGATTCTTATGTGCGTGAATTTGGTAAGGAAAAATTTGAAGCTGAAATTCAAAATGCGATGCCTCTCTCACAATATATTGTGCAACATTTGAGTGAGCATAATCCTTTGCATTCCGATGAAGATAGAATAAGGTTGTTAAAAGACGCTGAGCCAATTCTGGGGCAAATTAAAGCGCCCATGCTTGCTTTAATGCTGCGTAAAAAAATTGCTGAATTGGCGCGGCTAACAGAAGAGGAAATGCAAAGACACTTAAAACTTCCTAAGCCAGTTATGGCACCCAAAAAGGGAATGCAAAGACAATCAAGGTTGCCAGTATCCTTAAAAAAACGATTTATTCTAATGGCGCTCATGCGACCAGACTTGGTGGTCAGTCAAGATTTGACCTTAGCTCAAAGTGGCATGATAGAGGATACTTTTTTAAGAGAAGTATTGTATGTTTGTTTAGCGAATCCGAGCTTTAAGCCCGCCGCGCTTCTGCATGCGATTAAGAACGTTGATATAAAGCTACAGACAGAAATTGAAAGAGAGTTGCATTTGTTAGAAGAAAATGTGGATTTTGCTCTTGAATTTAATGGTGTGCGTGCCCAGCTTTCAGGGGAGATGCAGCAAATAAAAGAGACGCAATTATTGAACCAGATTAAAGAAAAGCCAGTTAGCGCATTGACACTAGAAGAGCGTGAGTTGTTGAAAAAGCTGGGAGTGAAATAAAACAATAACCTGTTTAAAATGATCAATAAAAGAGGTAATGAGATTGCTGTGTTTTTATCTGTTTTTGCATGTTAATAGAAGTTAAAATCATGTATAATCCGCGGTTACCCGAAATTAATCATTACTCTCGTTTTTAACTGTTTGTTGCCGATACTTAAAGAGAATTGAAGGACGTGCATGGCTAGACCTAAATCAAAGAAAACCTTAGAAAAAGAAAAGCAAAAGCTTGCGACTGAAGCGCTAAAAGACCCTGCAGCTGTTGCCCTGGATGCAGAGACAAGACGCACGCGATTAAAAACCTTAATTGTACTGGGTAAAGAGCGCGGTTATTTAACCTATGCAGAGATCAATGATCACCTGCCTGACGACGTATCCAACACCGATCAAATAGACGGCATTATCGGTATGATTAACGATATGGGTATTCAAGTATATGAGCAGGCGCCTGATGCAGAAGCCTTGTTAATGAATGATGTGCCTACGCCAATTGCTGATGATGATGCTGTAGAAGAGGCAGAGCAAGCGCTAGCAACCGTCGACTCCGAGTTTGGACGCACCACAGACCCTGTACGTATGTATATGCGTGAGATGGGCACTGTAGATTTGTTGACGCGCGAAAGTGAAATTGAAATCGCTCGTCGTATCGAGGATGGCTTGAAACACATGGTGCAAGCGATTGCTGCATGCCCAACAACGATTACTGAACTGCTGAGTATTGTTGATCGTGTTGAGAGTGAAGAAATTAGCGTCGAAGAGCTTGTTGATGGCTTAATTGACAATGATATTGGTCTGGATGAAGCATTTGTTGCAGATGCCGCAGTTGCTAAAACGGACGATGATAGTGACGATGATGGCGATGATGATGGCGATGAAGAAGAGGCTGAAGCAAAGGCTGAGGCAATTTCTGCAGAAGCGCTGTCTAAATTAAGAGAAGAAGTGATTACTCGCTTTGCTGTGATACGTGAAACAAATGCCAAGATGAACGTAATCCGCGAATCAAGAGGCTCTCAGGATCCTGAGTATAAACAGTTACATGAAGTAGTATTGCAAGAGTTAATGGTGTTCCGTTTCTCTGCTAAACAAGTTGAGTTGTTGTGTAATCAGGTGCGTAATCTGGTACAAGACATTCGTATGCATGAACGTAAAGTATTAGAGTTTTGTGTGAATAAGTCTGGAATGCCACGGCAACACTTTATTAAAAGTTTCATTGGCAATGAAGTGAATCTAAACTGGCTGGATGATGAGCTAGCTTCTGATAAGCCCTATACTGAAGTCTTGGCTCGCTACAAAGACTCGGTGATCGATCAGCAAGATCGCTTGATCTTTTTACAAGAAAAAGTGGGTTTGCCTATTAAAGAACTAAAAGATATTAATAAGCAAATGACAACTGGCGAAGCAAGGGCGCGTCGTGCGAAGCGAGAAATGATTGAAGCAAACTTACGTTTGGTGATCTCGATTGCGAAAAAATATACCAATCGTGGCTTACAGTTTTTGGATTTAATTCAAGAAGGTAATATTGGCTTGATGAAGGCGGTTGATAAGTTCGAATATCGCCGTGGTTTTAAGTTCTCTACTTACGCCACTTGGTGGATTCGGCAGGCGATTACAAGATCTATTGCTGATCAGGCGCGTACGATTCGTATTCCTGTCCATATGATAGAAACGATTAATAAAATGAATCGTATTAGTCGTCAAATTTTACAAGAGACAGGACAAGAGCCTGATCCAGCTTTATTAGCCGAAAAAATGGAAATGCCAGAAGATAAGATCCGTAAAATCTTAAAAATCAGCAAAGAGCCAATATCAATGGAAACGCCAATTGGGGATGATGAGGATTCTCACTTAGGTGACTTTATTGAAGATACGACAACATTGGCACCAATGGATGCTGCAGTTTATGGTAGTTTACGAGACGCAACTTCTGAGGTATTAGAGTCGCTTACACCACGTGAAGCAAAAGTATTGCGTATGCGATTTGGTATTGAGATGAATACCGATCATACACTTGAAGAAGTCGGCAAACAATTTGATGTGACACGCGAGCGCATACGTCAAATTGAAGCAAAAGCGCTACGTAAATTAAGACATCCTACGCGTTCTGAAAGATTAAAAAGCTTTTTAGAAACAGGTCAGGATTAATTGAAATAAAGGTTTTTGGCCCTCTAGCTCATGCTTGGTTAGAGCAGCGGACTCATAATCCGTTGGTGCCGTGTTCGACTCACGGGGGGGCCACCACACATTGTTAACAATGCAAAATTTGTTTTCTTATCATTACACATCAGAGGAGCATGAATTGAATACAACATTAGTACTCGAATACCTTAAAAAACATGGACAGAAGCTAGATAGAGAAATTGCGCAACAGACTGGTATTTCTCTTGAGCAAGTACACGATTCAATTACACAATTGGAATCAAGTAAGGCAGTGTCTAGTTGCAGCGTTACTAATTTTGAGAACGGCGTTGCCATTGAAGGCCGCCTGTGCAGAATTTCTGGTTATATACCACCAGCAGCACCGGGCAGAAAGTCATCACCACAACCCTCTTCATCGTGATTAATTAGACGCAATCTAATCGTTGCACGCAAGAAAATAAAAAACGGCTTATACAAATGTAAGCCGTTTTTTTTGGTTTAAATCTTCAGTACGGAGGTGTTTAATCTCTCAAAATACGCGTAGTATTTTGATATTAACCTAATAATAAGTAAACGATACATCAAAAATATATATAACTTATTTAAATCAATTGCTTATATTATTTTTATTGATGTATTTTTTGGTCTCATGTTTAAGTGGGCTGGGTAAGGCGGAGAACAAACATGAATGAAAAAGAAAAAGATTAGTTTTTTCAATGCAATCACTACAGGAGCTTAATATGAATAATATCCTCGATTTTAACCAGCTTAATCTTAGCGCTGAGCAAGTTGATAGCCGTTTCGAGCGTGAATTTGGTGTTATGTGGTATCTGATGCGACCAACACCAAGGCCATGTTTTAATAAAACTTGTATGCAAAGTCTATTGCAACGACAAACTGCCTTACTTAATACACAAGGTCAGATTGCATATGAAGGTGCTTTGCATCAAGTTAATTATCTTGTTCTTGCTTCTCAAGATGAAGCGGTGTTTAACTTGGGTGGCGATTTGTCTATTTTTAAACAACTTATCTTGGCTAAAGACCGTGCTAGTTTGACCGAATATGCGGCTTTAAATCAAATGCAATGCAAATGCGCTTCTCATCTGCATTAAAGGGAATGGTGCGATGAAAAAGTGAAGAGGGAAAGAGCACAATATCACCAACGTTAGGTAGTAAACATCTAGTCGGAAAGTCTAGTTCACTTTTAGGTGGTTGAATAGGGTAATTGTCACCGTGAATGCCATATTCAAAGGCGCCTTCTACGCCTTCAGGGCTTGGCATAGATAAATATACAGCGCCACTAATCCAGCCAATTTCATGGATATGTGCAGTTAAGTGCCCGCCGCGTTGCATACTGACATACCACGAACTGGTGAACTCAAGTTCTTCTGGAAAGTCTTGAATGAGCGAGCAATTGGCATGTGCAAATTGATGTTTGTAATTGATGAACTCTTGCTTGATGAGCGCTGCCAGCTGTTTAAATGAATCCTCAGGGCGTTTAAATAAATTACCAGCGGATTGTTTGCCATGATGTAGCATACCTTGCACACGTTGAGCAATATCGGCAAACTCAATGTCATGTAGTAATTGTTTTCGTAAAGGACTATTCGGTTCAGCTAATGCTTGAATACTATTTTGATAGACGAAATCAAACCCATTTTTGCAAAAGTTATATCTATCTTCTTGATCAAAGTTAGTTGCATAATGGGTTGCTAATGTGGCGATAAATGGCGATGTGTGTCGGCTGTTATTAACAACATCGTCTAATAGGTATTTAAAATCATCAAAATACTCGCCTTTATAAAGTGAGTACATTTGACGCGCTTGCCAGTCATCAAGCTGAGAACGCTCAAAGTAACTGGCTGCTGCGCGATATTGCTTAGCCAGATAATAAAATTCGCCCATATTGTAATTAGCATTGGGATGATCAGGATTGCGTGATAATGCTTCCTGATAGTGCTTAACTGCAGCATCCATGTCGCCATGATCGCGTAGTGTTTCGCCTAGGTTGTTATAGGCATCGGTATAGTTAGGAAAAAGCGAGATGGCTTGTTGATAACTGGCAATAGCATCAGTTAGGTTGCCTTTATCGCGCAATGCTGTGCCTAAATTGAAGTAGCCGCGGGCATCTTGTGGGTTGATCTTTAGACCTTTTTGATAGCTAGTCACCGCCTCCTCTAAACGACCTAATCGCTGTAATACAGTGCCTAAGTTACCATACGCTTCAAAAAAATTTGGTTTGCGTTTAATCGCTTGTTGATAAGCATCGATGGCTTCTTCAAGTCGATTTTCATGGCTTAAGGCAATTCCTAAATTAAAGTACAAATCAGGTGAATTGGGTTGTAGCTTTATCGCATGCTGGTAACTACTGATAGAGGCTGCAAATTTCTGTTGCCCATCTAAAGCTAATGCTAGGATGTGATGTAATATAAAAGCGGATGGATACTGGACGATTAAGTTGTTTGCTGTTTGTTCAGCTAGCGCCAGTTGACCATTGTTTAGTTGTTGAATCAGGTCTTGAGTTGCTTGTTGACTAGGTTGTGCTGTGCTTGCCATAGTATTGATTGTATCGTACAGTTTTAGTTGGTTGGATTGTCATATTACTCAATATTCTGTTGCGTTAAAAGTCATTGTATCAGGCACTTGCGCTCTCCAGCCTTGCAGCCAATTGTTTCAACAGGCGCATGGCGATACTTGGATAATCTGTCAACATCGTATCAATATTTTCTGCATAGATAACAATAATATGCGCTTGTACAGAAGTTACAATGGCATTATTTGCAGTTGGATGTTGCGTCAAGATTGCCGTTTCACCAAAATATTGTCCCGGCCTGATTGTACGCAGTACAGTATGATCTATCGTCAAATCAACCGTACCTGATACTAAATAATAAAGATTGCGCTCTGTATTACCAATGCTAAATACACAGTCATTTGCTTGTAGCGTAATACCATAACGTTGCATCAGCGCTTCTATATAGTTTCGTTTGTCAGATGCCTCATCAAATAAGCCTTTGAGCAATAATACATCTTGTTTTCGTAGGGTAGCAATGAAGACTGAGCCCAATAAAAAAACTGCAAAGTTGACATATAGCCAAGTAATGGAAACAAACATATTTTTCATGCTGCCAAATACAGCGCCATAATTGGGATTAAGTGAGAAGAATAGCGTGAATGCCGGACGCATCAAAAGCCATAATAAAGCCGTTAATAACGCGCCCATTAAAATATGACGCATAATCACGCGCATCGGAAAAAACATCTTGTAGAACAATGCAATGAATAAGGTTGTCAATGATAGGGTGATGGCGTCACCGATAAAGCTAAGTGTCTTTTTTGGTAAGAGTTCTGCCAAAAATTGCACAATGCCTTCTACTACATAGCCTGCCGCAGTAAATGAAAAAAATAGCAACAAAATCCCGAGCACAGAAGCAATATCTGCAACTTTACTTTTAAAAAATGAAGGCTTCTCAGTGACAGATGAAATATGATAAAAAGAAGTGCGCATTGCCCGTGCAAGTGGCGTAATTGTCCAAAATAAAACAAATAGACCAAGTGCGCCCCAAGCGGCTTTGGTTGTTGAGGCGTTATACACTTCGGTCATAATTTTACCGCTAAAGTCTGGCATGATATTGCTGGTGAGTATAGCTAACTTGACAATTGCATAATCAGATGAAAACACAAGGCGGCTTAATAAGTAAAAAATGAGTAATACCATCGGAATAAGCGCAAATAAAGCATAAAACGATAGCGATGCAGATAGCCCAAGCACATTGTGTCTGCCAAAGCCCGCTAAGGTTTCGCGAAAAATAAACAAGAGTGTTGCGTATTCTTTTCTAGAGTAGGCGACAAGTGGTTTGCTAATGGCGGGATGCTTTGCAAATTTTTTGATACCTGCTTTGACGGCGCTTAATTTATTCAAGGTTATTCGCTTAATATTGGTTAATTAACCATTAATTTACAATGCTTTAAATTGTTCTGTGGCAGCAACGAGCGCGGAAGTAATGCCTGGTTCCATTGCAGAATGGCCCGCATCTTGCACAATAACATAGGTTGCATGTGGCATTGCCTGTGCAAGTAGCCAAGACGTGTATGGCGGGCACACCATATCATAACGCCCTTGTACAATCACTGTAGGGATGCTTGATAGCAAAGCAGCACGCTGTAATATCGCTTCACCATTAACGAAGCACAAATGACGAATATAATGAATTTGTACGCGAGCGCGTGCAATATCAGCAAGTTGTTCTGCAATTTGCTCCGATGCTGTCAGTTTGCTAGGCGTTGCTTTTGAAGCAATAGGATCGAGACGCATGATGCTGTTTTCGTAATTATTCCATGCAATCGCAGCGGGATGGCTAATCGCTCTATCTTCAGAGGCTATTCGTTTTTCAAAGGCAGTTAAGACATCCGCTTGTTCATCACTTGGTAAATAATCAACTAAGGTTTGCCATACTTCTGGATAAAAGTGTTTAATATCGCCCAGAAACCAATTTAATTCGGATTGTCGACTAAGAAAAATACCGCGCAATGTTAAAGAAATGACATGCTGGGGATGTTCGGTTGCATAAGCTAAAGCAAGTGTACTTCCCCATGAACCCCCAAATACATGCCAGCTGTCAATATTTAAATGTTGGCGCAACGCCTCTAAATCATTGACTAAATCAGTTGTGGTATTGTTCAAAAGCTCACCTTGCGGTCTACTTTTACCGCACCCACGCTGGTCTAGCAAGATGATGCGATAATGCGTTGGATCAAAAAAGCGCCGCTGGCTTTGGTTGCAACCGCTGCCAGGTCCTCCATGTAGAAAAACAACGGGTTTGCCAGTTGAATTGCCTGATTCTTCATAGTAAATTTCGTGCAAATCATCTATTTTTAGCCAACTCTTGTGATAACTATCTATTTCAGGATATAAATTGTAAGTGGATGGACACATTTTAAATTAACGCTTTCTATCTGATTTTATTAAGTATTTTATTTTACACGAATAATAATGAAATTTTTTTTGTTAAAATGTAAATAAATTGTAACCAAAGTGTTGCATTTATAATTTAATTGTTTTATATTGCAATCCTCACATGTTAAATGTGAAATAAAAGGTGCGGTAAAAATTTGAAGCCTTAGTGATTTTGTAGTTAAAACTAAAGCCTTAAATTTGAACAGTACTTCTTTAAACCCTTAGTAATTGACTTTGGAGAAAAACATGCAAGTAAATAAAATTAAGCTAGCTTTAGGCTTAGTAGCTGCAACAATGGCAATGCCAATGGTTGCTTCAGCTGCTGCTGACCAAGAAGCAGCTATTAAAAACGCTAACAACTGGGCGCATCCACGTGGAAATCACACGAATAACGGCTTTAGTGAATTAGCGCAAATCAACAAAGGTAACGTTAAAAACCTTAAAGCAGCTTGGACATTCGCTACTGGTGTAAACCGTGGTCACGAAGGTTCACCTGTTGTTGTTGGTAACATGATGTATGTACATACAGCATTCCCAAACAACGTATACGCACTTGATTTGAACGATAATCAAAAAATCGTATGGTCATACTTCCCAAAACAAGATCCATCAGTACAAGCTGTATTGTGCTGCGATAACGTATCACGTGGTCTTGGTTATGGTGATGGCAAAATCTACTTGCAACAAAATGACGGTAACTTAGTTGCTTTAGATGCTAAAACTGGTGCTAAACAATGGTCAACATTGGTTAACGATCCTAAAGTTGGTGCAACAAACACAAATGCTCCACACGTAATCAAAGACAAAATCATCACTGGTTGTTCTGGTGCTGAGTTTGGTGTACGTTGTTTCTTAGTTGCTTACAATGCTAAAGATGGTTCATTGGCATGGAAAGCATACTCAACAGGTCCTGACGCTGAAATGCTAATCGGTGATGACTTCAACTCTGCAAACCCACAATACAGTGCGTTGTCAGTATACAAAGACATCAACGGTGGTAACAAAGAAGGTGGTTCTTTTGAAGCACTTAAACTTGGCGAGATGAAAATCGGCGAAAAAGAACTTGGTACACGTACATGGTTGAAACCACAAGCAGTTAAAGATGGTTGGCAACATGGTGGTGGTTCTACATGGGGCTGGTGGCCATATGATGCACGTACAAACTTAGTTTACTACGGCACAGGTAACCCTTCAGTATGGAACCCAGATGTACGTCCAGGTGACAACAAATGGTCAATGACTATTTTTGCACGTGACCTAGACACAGGTATTGCTAAATGGGGCTATCAAATGACTCCACACGATGAGTGGGATTATGATGGTATTAACGAAGTAATCTTGTTCGACAAAGGTGGCAAAACATACGCTTGGCATCATGACCGTAACGGTTTTGCATATACATTCAACGCACACGATGGTTCATTAATCGCTGCTGAGAAAGTACATCCATTTGTTAACTGGGCAACACACGTTGACATGAAAACTGGTGTTCCACAAAAAGTGGCATCAGCTTCAACTCACCAAGACTACAACGCAAAAGGCATCTGCCCAGCTGCGTTAGGTACTAAAGATCAGCAGCCTGCTGCTTACTCACCTAAAACAGGTCTTGTTTATTCTCCACTAAACCACGTATGTATGACATACGAGCCAGTTGAGTCTAAATATGTTGCAGGTCAACCATGGGTTGGTGCTACATTGACTATGTTCCCAGGTCCAGACGGTGTAATGGGTGGTTTTGCTGCTTATAACCCAATGACCAACAAAAAAGTATGGTACAACAAAGAGAAATTCTCTGCTTGGAGTGGTGCTTTAACAACTGCTTCAAACTTAGTGTTCTACGGTACTCTTGATCGTTGGTTTAAAGCTTTAGATGCACAATCAGGTAAAGAACTATGGAAATTCCAAGTTGGTTCTGGTGTGATTGGTAATGCATTTACATATGGTCATAAAGGTAAACAGTACGTTGGTACACTATCAGGTATTGGTGGCTGGGCTGGCGTTGCGATGAACCTTGGCTTGACTACACCAACAGACGCACTTGGTGCTGCTGGTGGTTATGCTGAACTAGTGAAATACAACGCTGCTCCTGGTGGCGGTGCATTAACAGTGTTTAGTCTATAATTTATAGCTAAATTCAGTTTAGTATGAAGTAATAAAAACACCTCGCTTCGGCGAGGTGTTTGTTTTTTATAGCTGTGCTTCCTGCTAATTAATCTAGGTGCTATCACAAAAATATTACGTATAAAAAAAGTGGTACATCGTGAGTGATATAGGTTTAAATCGCAGTGCAGATATTCATGGTTTTAATTAAGGTAAGAACTTTTAGTGCTGGTTATACTCTATCTTTAGTTGGAAAGTATTAAAATTCATTCTTGAATCCAAAAGGAAATAAATAATGTTAAATAAATTAAAAAAGCTGGGCTTAGCAACAGTTTTTATGACGATTTCGAGTTTTAGTTATGCAGATGCAATTGATGAAATTCCACCGTTAAACCCAGATGAAGGAAGACCTGGTGAGCAGGCAAGAGTGCCAAGCTTAGATGAGTTTAGAGTATGTGCAGATCCAGATAACATGCCCTTTTCAAATAACAAACAAGAAGGATTTGAAGATAAGATTGCAGCAGTGCTTGCAGAAGATTTAGGACAGAAATTATCATTTATGTATGCATTCAACCGTTTTGGATTTTTAAGAAACACTATTAATGCAAGACGCTGTGATGTATTGATGGGTGTACCACCGGATTATGACCCAGTAAAAACCTCTAAACCTTATTATCGCACTGGCCATGTCTTTGTATGGCGTGAAGAAAGTGCTTATGACATTAATGGGTGGGATTCTCCGGACCTTAAAAAAGGATTAGTTGGAACAACAGATAAATCACCTACAACAGTTCCACTGAATGATAATGATATTATTGGCAACGCTAAGCCTTATCGAATTCAGCGTGATTTGAACAAAAAACCTAGTGAGATGATTGATGATCTTGCAAAAGGTGAAATTGATGTAGCAGTTGCGTGGGGACCAATTGGTGGTTATTTTGCAAAGCAATCTACAGTGCCAATGGTAGTAAGGCTTGCACCAGAATATGAGAAGGTCAATGCGCGTGGAAAAACCTACTGGAATATGTCAATTGGTGTACGTCATAGCGATAAAGAGCGTATGAAATTAATACAAGGCGCTTTAGATCGCAACCACGATAAAATCATGAAAATTTTGGCAGATTATGGCATTCCGACCGTGCCAGTTGTTGAAGATGACAATATTATGAAAACCTTTAAAGATAATAAAAAGAAACAGCTAAAGTCGGGTGACTAAGGCTTAAAACTTAGGTAAAATGTTGGGCTTATTTGAGTTATGCAAAATCAAAAGTTCTGTCAACCAAATAATTTATTGTTCGTTTAATGTTTGTACGTGGTTAATACGGTAAGTGTAAAAACTAACGACACTCATTTTGTTAAGTAGATACAGGGAGATCACATGTTAGGTAACAAAACATTGAAGTCAACTCTAATGGTTGGCTTGTTAACAATCGCAGGAATGTCAGTTTCTTTTCAAGCAAGTGCTGCTTGTAAATTAGTTTCAGTGATTGATGGTAGTCCGTTAAATATTAAAGTAACAGCTGAAGACTCAGAAGCAGCAAAAACATTTTTGGAAACATGTAAGAATCCATACAATGAAATTTTCGCAAAAGATCCTGAGAAACTTAAGAAGTTAGGTAAAAGAGCATATAACTATAATAACTGTACAGGTTGCCATGGTGGTAAATTAGAAGGTGTGATGGCGCCTGGTTTGAAAAAACAGCCAGTTGGTGGTCAAAGTCAATGGGACAACATGTGGGTTTATCCACAAAATGCAACAGATAAAGGTATGTTTGAAACAATTGCTGGCGGCACACCTGGTAAATCTGCAAAAGGTGCTATGTTTAAATGGCATAAGCAAGTTGAGGGCCATACCGGTGATGGTTTGACGACGGATGAGATATTACAAGCAATTGCTTACATTCGTACTCACTATGAAGGTACGGATGGTAAAACTTGGTTGAAATAACCTCTGCAATCTAGAGTAGATATTCAAAACGGTTACACATCAAGTGTGGCCGTTTTTTTTTGATAATTGACCAATAGCAGGTAAACTATGCTCTTTCATAGACATCGCTAATAACATCATTATTTAATCAATAGTAAGGAGTTAGGAATGAAAGAAGTTAAATTTGGTATTGCTCTATTGGCATTGGTAACCATATTAACGGGTTGTGGCGGTAAAGAAGATAGTGCTACAGAAAGCAATGCGGTTGCGGAAGCGGATGGTGCAGGTTGCAATCTCGTTTCAATGATTGATGGTAGCCCTTTGAACATTAAAGTAGCAGCCGAAGATTCAGAGGCTGCAAAAACATTTTTGCAAACGTGTAAAAATCCATACAATGAAATTTTCGCAAATGACCCTGAAAAATTAAAAAAACTTGGTCAGCGTGCTTACAATTATAATAACTGTACAGGATGCCACGGTGGTAAATTAGAAGGTGTGATGGCACCTGGACTGAAAAAGCAACCTCAAGGTGGTCAAAGTATATGGGATAACCAATGGGTTTACCCAGAAAATGCGACAGATAAAGGTATGTTTCAAACGATTGCAGCCGGAACTCCAGGTAAATCAGAAAAAGGTGTAATGTTTAAATGGCATAAGCAGATTCAAGGACATACTGGTGATGGTTTAACCACCGATGAAATATTACAAGCAATTGCTTATATTCGCACCCATTACGAAGGTACAGACGGCAAGCCATGGTTGGAATAATGCTGGGCGGCGCTTCTTAGACATGCGCTTAATTGACCAGTTTATATGATTAGCGATGACGCGCTTACCAACTAGATTTGTAAGCGCGTTTTTTTAGACGCAAGTTTTCAGAAGAGTGAATGAAATGACAGTGGAAAAAAAATTACATCATATTGTTATTGTGGGTGGTGGCGCAGGTGGGCTAGAACTCGCTACTCGCCTTGGCGATACTTTGGGTAAGAAAAAAAAGGCAGCAATTACTCTCATCGATAGTAGCCGCACTCATGTATGGAAGCCGTTATTACATGAAATTGCTGCGGGTAGTATGGATCCAGAAAAGCATGAACTTAATTACCTCGCCCAGGCACATTGGCATCATTTTAAGTTCCGTTTAGGGCGTATGAATGGTTTAGATAGAAAGAATAATGAAGTGCTACTTGGGCCATATCACGATGAGGATGGTTTTGAGGTTATTCCTGCAAGGGGTATTCATTACGATACATTAGTGATTGCTGTTGGAAGTACAACAAATGATTTCGGTATTAAAGGTGCACTAGAGCATTCAATTGCATTAGATACACAAGATCAAGCTGAGCGATTCCATCGTAAACTGCATAACTCATTAGTGAGAGCACAAACACAAACAACACCTATTGAAGAGGGGCAACTCAATGTTGCTATTGTAGGCGCTGGCGCAACGGGTGTTGAATTGGCTGCGGAGCTACATAATACAACGCGTGAATTAGCCGCCTATGGTTTAGATAATATCAATGCTGATAAAGATGTAAAGATAACAATCATTGAGGCGAGTGAACAAGTGTTGCCTGCATTACCTAAGCAGTTGGCTGACTCTGTTACATTGGAGCTTAATAAATTGGGTGTGCAAGTGAATACAGGTGAGCGAGTAACAGAGGTGACTGCAAAAGGCGTGCATACCCATAGTGGCCGCTTTATTCCATCAGCGCTGGTTGTTTGGGCTGCCGGTATTAAAGCACCCAATTTTCTTAAGCATATAGATGGATTAGAAACAAATAGTATTAATCAGTTAGTGGTTCAGCAAACGCTACAAACTACGTTAGACGAAAATATATTTGCATTTGGCGATTGTGCAGCTTGCCCATGGATTGGACATACGTCAAATGTACCGCCACGGGCGCAAGCTGCCCATCAACAAGCATCATTGCTGATAAAGACAATGAAACAAAGAGTAGCAGGCAAACATAAATTACCAACCTATAAATACAGAGACTATGGTTCCCTAGTTAATTTGGGGCGTTACACAACAGTCGGTAGTTTAATGGGTGCTATATCTGGGGGGTCTATGTATATAGAAGGTCTGATTGCACGTCTGATGTATCGATCACTCTATCAAATGCATTTGGTGGCATTACATGGATTCTTTTCGGTACTATTGCAATCGCTAGGAAGATTTATTTCACGAAGAACTGAGCCGCAGGTGAAGTTGCATTAGTTAGTCATCTTAGTATTGCGATAAACTCGGTTAATAATAGACATGCTAATAATAATAAATAGACCAAAAATTGCTATGATTGAGTTAATAGGAATATTGCTTTTTACCATCATTAAGTAAAGCCCAAGCATAATAAGTATACCAATATGCTCATTGAAATTTTGGACTGCAATAGAGTGGCCAGCGCCAATGAGTAAGTGACCTCTGTGTTGCAGTAATGCATTCAGGGGCACCACAAAAAAGCCACTCAATACGCCAATGATAAACAATAATATACCAGCAATCACCCAGTTAGTAATACACACCATTGCAATAACAAGTCCACCCATCACGATGCCTGCTGGTAATACTTTTACGGAATTTTCTAGGGTAATGTAACGCGATGCGATGATAGAACCAACCGCAATGCCGATAGCGACCATGGCAATAAGCTGCGTTGACTGTTCAATTGTAAAGTTTAAGATAATAGCGGCCCAAGATAGCACGACTAATCGCAGTGTTGCCCCGGCGCCCCAGAATAACGTTGTCACAGCCAAAGAAACTTGTCCTAGCGGATCTTTCCATAGCGTTCGAAAAGCATGTAAAAAATCCTGGATAATAAAGAATAAACGCTTTTGTTCTGGTTTGTGATCTATTGGTAGTTTTGGAATATAGTAATTAAAGACAGCGGCAGCTAAATATAAACCACCAATCATCCACATGCCTATTTGAAGATGATTAGTAGCTAGCATACCACCAAGAATAGCGCCAAAAATAATGGCTGTGACAGTTGAGCCTTCCATCCAGCCATTCGCTGCGACAAGTTGATTGCTAGGTAATAATTCAGTCAATATGCCATATTTGGCTGGTGAGTAAGCCGCAGCGCCGATACCGACAATACCATAAGCATAGAGAGGGGGCATGCCAAATATCATCGCCGCACAGCCAAAGACTTTAATCAGATTTGAGCAAAACATGACACTGCCTTTTGGGAAAGCATCGGCAATAGAACCAACAAAAGGAGCAAGTACAATATAAGAAATAACAAAAAACTGCTGTAGCAACGGGGTATGCCAGTCTGGGGCACTCAAGGTTGACAGGAGTGCAATGGCAGTAAATAACAATGCGTTGTCAGCAAGCGCCGATAAAAACTGTGCTATCAAGATAATATGAAACTGCTTATTCATCAAGCTAGACCAGTGATTGTTGTGAAAGCATCGTCTATTGGTTTTCTTTACAATACTTCCGCTGCAAAATCAGCTAGGCGAGAGCGTTCACCTCGGATTAGTGTCATATGGCCGTTGTGTGGCCAGTCCTTAAACCGATCCACTACGTAAGTGAGTCCAGAGCTACCTTCTGTCAAATATGGCGTATCAATCTGCTCAATATTACCCAGGCAGACAACTTTTGTTCCTGGCCCTGCGCGTGTAATCAGGGTTTTCATTTGTTTTGGTGTCAAGTTTTGCGCTTCATCAATAATCAGGAATTTATGTAAAAAAGTGCGTCCGCGCATAAAGTTAAGAGACTTTACTTTAATTCGAGTCCGAATCAGATCTTGGGTTGCCGCACGACCCCATTCACCAGCCTCTTCATCCGTCTTATTGAGAACATCTAAGTTATCCTCGAGAGCGCCCATCCAAGGCGCCATTTTTTCTTCTTCTGTACCAGGCAAGAATCCAATATCTTCACCAACTGGCACGGTAACGCGTGTCATAATAATTTCTGAATAGATTTTTTTATCTAAGGTTTGTGTAAGCGCGGCTGCTAATGTTAACAGTGTTTTTCCCGTGCCTGCTTGGCCAAGCAGCGTGACAAAGTCGATATCTGGATCCATGAGCAAATTAAGCGCAAAATTTTGCTCACGATTACGTGCAGTAATGCCCCATACATTGTGTTTAGATTGTGAGTGATCTTGAATGACTTGTAAAACGGCACTGTTATTCTCAATCTTACGGACGATGGAATGAAATGGTTTTTCATAGTCATAATAAATAAATTCATTCACCATAAAGCTGCTGACCAACGGGCCTGTAATGCGATAGTACATATTGCCAGAGTCTTGCCATGATTCCATATCTTTACTGTGATTTTCCCAAAAATCTTCTGGTAATTCTCTACTGCCAGAGTAAAGTAAGTCAGTATCTTCTAATACTTTATCGTTGAAGTAGTCTTCTGCCAGTAGCCCCATAGCGCGGGCTTTGATGCGGATATTAATATCTTTACTAACCAAAACAACTTCACGATTGGTCTGTTGTGTGTGTAGATTAAGGACAACGCTGATAATTTGATTGTCAGCTTTGCTACCAGCCAAACCGGGCAATTCTGTATTGATCTGATTAGTTTGAAGAAAGAGTCGTCCAGTGACATGTCGGTTGCCTTGGATAGCAAGCGGACAACCCTTAGCTAAATCAATTAAATCAGTGCCAACAATTTCTTCTAAATAACGACTTGCTTGCCGAGCATTACGTGCAACTTCCGTCAATCCTTTTTTATTGTTATCAAGCTCTTCAAGGGTGACCATTGGTAAAAAAATATCATGCTCTTCAAACCGAAACAGTGAGGATGGATCGTGCATCAATACATTGGTATCTAATACAAAGAGTTTTGTGGATGTCGAATTTTTTTTTGCCATAAGAGAAATGATTAAGTATAAATGGTTAAATGGATTGTATAAATGCCAAGACTTCTTCTACATGTCCGTTCACTTTTACTTTACGCCATTCTTTAATGAGGGTGCCGTTTTTATCGATAACAAAAGTGCTGCGCTCGATGCCACGAACTTGTTTGCCATACATGTTTTTCATTTTAATCACATCAAATAAATGACAGGCTTCTTCTTCTGCATCTGAAAGCAATTCAAATGGCAGGCTAAACTTAGCTTTGAAGTTTTCGTGTGATGGTAAGCTATCACGAGAAATGCCAACAATTTCTGTATTGGCCGCCTGAAAGGCAGAATAAAAATCTCTAAATTGCATGCCTTGTGTAGTGCAGCCAGGCGTAGCATCTTTGGGATAAAAATAGATGACTAGATTTTTACCTAAATAATTTGAGCGTTTAAATGTGTGATCGCTGGTTGCGGGAAGTTCGAAATCTGGAACAGTTTGATTAAGCATAAATTTATTTTATCTATATGATTGATAGTCACGATATTTGTTTGAGTGGCTATATGAAAGACAGTTCTATTGTTGTAAAAATTAGCAATTAAAGCAAGTAGAATCGAAAGAAATTTATTCTTATGATGGTGTTATTGAATTGGTGGTTACAGCATGCTACTACTGCGGGAATTGCAATGTAATTTGGGTGCCAGGATGTGCCGTTGTTTGAAACTTAATCGTGCCATTCAGCACCTCACATGCCTTAAAAGCGAAAGGGATACCTAAGCCTGTGCCAAATCTTTTAGTCGATCTGCCTGGACTAAATGCATTAGCTAAGGGAGTAAAAGGCATCCCGCCGCCTTGATCTATAATGTTAATTTCGAATATCTTCTGTTTTAATGAAGTGCTGAATTGAATTTGGCTATTTGGAGGGGATGCTTCAATCGCATTCAAAATCAGGTTATAAAACACTTGTTCCAGTAAATGTTCATCAGTTAGCAAGTATTGTTTTTCGGGCTTGACGCTTATCACCAGCTTAATCTGCTTCTCTTGCAGCTTTGGTTGCAATGGCACAATGGCACTGTCTACGATTTTTTTGAATAACACATGACTAAAAGCGGGTTTTACGGGATGTAAATAAGCGAGTAAAGAAGTGGTCCAGCGCTCTAGCCTATCCACGGTATTAATGATGCCATTGATTGATTCCTGCGTATCTTTGTCGTCCTTATTCACATCAATCACTTGTGCCGTTGCCCGGATGCTAGCGAGTGGATTTCTGATGTTGTGCGCCAGCATTGGGACAAGCAGACCAAGGGCGGCTTGCTTTTCTGTGCGCACTAAGGCATTGCGGCTTTCTGCTAAATCGTCAGCCATTTTATTAATTTCTAGGGATAGAATCGAGAGTTCTTCCGCTCCCGTGCTGGGCACTTGATGCGCTAAATTGCCAGCACTAATTTCTCTTGTTGCTTTCATCATGGCATGAATTGGATTAACAATGGCACGTTTTAGAAAAATACGGGACACGATCAGTAAAAGACCAGCCAATAAAACAGGGATGATTAATATGATAATTGAGGCTTTTTTGGCGTCTTCTAGGCGCATTTTTAGTTCATTTTGCTTTAATGTTAGTAAGTTTTCTGCGCGTTTAGAAACAGTTTCATAACGACTAAAGATGCCAGTTTCCATATCGTGATAGAGTCTTTTGCGAGATTCGCTGTTAGGGCTAGCTTGATACTGAAGAAACATACTAGGTGCTTCTGCAACAAACACTTGATAATTTTCTTTCAAATCGGCAATGGCTTTTTGCTCAGCAGAACCAACTGCTAATTTTTCTAACCTTTTAAAATGTATCAGAATAGATTGCGTATAGCTGTTGTATTCTTCAATTGCGTTGTTGTCACTCAAAAGGAAGGCATCAAATAGTTCTTTCATTTGACGGTAGAGATCACCACGGGTTTGTTGAATTTCCTGCACTAGAATATGAATCCGCTGTGATTCTTTAGCTGACTTATCCCATAAATGAATGCCGAAAACACCCCCCATGACTGCCAGCAAAATCAATATGATAAAAATTAACTCATGAGCTAAAAGCAAGTCTCTCAGCGATTTTTTTTTGATTATATTGGTCAGCCTAGCCATTTGCGAGTTTAAAGGCAACAGGGACTGAGATATTGAATATATTGCCTTGAAGTACTTTTGGCGGTGCAGGAAAAGGAGATGCTTTTTCAACCATTTCTAATGCGCGTTTATCCAAAGCGTCGTATCCACTGCTTTCGCGTACGATGGCAGACAATACATTGCCATGGTTATCAATTTGAAGATCCAGTACAACAGTGCCTTCCCAGCCTCGTCTCTCAGCAATTTTAGGATAAGATTTATGCTTTGCAATGGCACGTCCCAATAAGTTTCCATAAGCATTTCTGGCACTATCAATGTCAACTTGACTAGGCCCGGGAGGGGGCTCTATAACGGTTGGGGGTGTTGGTGCGACGAATTCTGATTTTCGGTTTGTGGTTGGCGCTACCGCAATGACCTCTTCAATCTCAGTACTGGGCGCATCCTCTGTTTGCGGGGCAGGATCTGGTGGTGTAATCTGCTTAATTGGTGTTGGCTTAATGATTGGCTTTGGTTTTTTTTTAATGGGCTTTGGTTTTGGCGGCTCAGGCACTTCAACTGGAGGTGAAGGTTCTTCGATAGCTGCTGATGCAGCTGGTTCTGGTTGTAGCAACTCAATTTTTAATATTTGTATTTCTTGTTTCGCGTCAGAAAAATCAAAGTTAGGCACGACCACTACAGCAAGTGCATGCACAAATATTGAGGCTGTTACAGCCCAAATGATGCCCCTCCCATCAAGGCGCTGGCGGTTAATTATTATATCCAAAGCAATATTTTTTAAAAGTTAAGCGTTTGATTATACTATGGCTGGCGTGACTTTGTTAACTTGGCAATGTGCGCCACTATCGTCAACATCATCAAAGGTGCTAGATTGCTCCACTAAAAGGTTGTATGTTGACTAGCGTATCGATTTCGCAATCACCTACGGATTCATCCAGTACGATAAAGCAATTAGCTTTGCTCATACTGCTTAAAATGCCGGAGCCTTGATTGGCTAAGGGTTTTACTTTCCACTGTTTATTTTCTTCAAATAACACGCCACGCTGAAATTCAGTGCGCCCTTTAGCCTTTTTAATGGGTGCGGAGCAAGGGAGCATAAACATCGGCGATGTGCTTGTGGTCCTCCCCATAAGCTGCCATAAGGCTTGTTTTACAAATTGATAAAATGTCACCATAGTAGAAACAGGGTTTCCTGGCAATCCAAAATAATGCGCATGACCTACTTTGCCATACGCCAATGGGCGGCCTGGTTTCATATTGATTTTCCAGAATAAAACTTCTCCATGCTTTGCAAGCAATGTCTTCATATAATCAGCTTCGCCGACTGAAACGCCGCCACTGGTAATGATGACATCATGATGAAGAGCTGCGTCTAATAACGTTTTTTCAAGTAAGTCTGGTATATCTGGCACTACGCCTAAATCTGTAATGCAGGTATTTAATTGGCTTAACATACCGTAAATTGTGTAGCGATTACTGTCATAAACTTGCCCTTTTTTCAGCGGCTTGCCAACACTGACTAGTTCATCACCTGTACTAAAAAAAGCCACCTTTAATTGACGGTTGACCGCAATCTGATCAATGCCTAAAGAAGCCAGCAATCCCATGTCGGCAGCTTGTATTTGATGTCCTTTGTGTAAGACCACCTCCCCAATTTTTAAATCTTCACCAGCCAAACGTACATTAGCCCCTTTTGTTGGCGCTTCTAAAACATGAATATACTCGCCCTTATTAACGGTTTTTTCTTGCATCACTACGGTATCAGCGCCTTGTGGGATCATCGCACCTGTCATAATTTTGACGCATTCTCCCGCTTTTACGTTTTGGCTAAATGGTCTGCCCGCAAATGCAGTGCCGATGATTTTAATCATTTTGATGCCGTCACTATGTTGATAAGCAAAGCCATCCATCGCGCTATTATGATGATTGGGAACATTGCTGGGGGAGATAACATCTTCTGCTAAGATATATCCTAAACTATCACGTATAGATAGCGTTTCTGTCTCCACAATTGGATTCAAAAATTGTTGAATAAAGTGACGTGCTTGTTGCACAGACATGGCATTTGGATCGTAATCATCCATGCAACTTGGATTGGTAGCGAGTTGAGTTAAGGTTGTTTTAGTCATGCTGTTTTTGCATCCATTTTAAAATAAACGTACAGATTGCTTGCGGGTCATTCAGTGGTAATTGCGGCTTTGTGCAGACTATTGGTTTATCACAAGCCACCGCAATAATATTGTCATCATTTTCAACCAATAGCGGTAAACCTAAACCAGGTCGGTGTACTTCAATTTTGGGGATATTAGCTTGTTTAAAACCTTCCACTAAGACTAAGTCAGCATACGCATTGTTTAGTTGTTCAATCATCGCTGTTAAATCCGCTTCGCCATTGTGATGAGAGGTGCCTTGCATCTCTGTCATGAGTGCCCAGCGTCTGTCTGAAGCAATGAGTGTTTGCACGGCACCCGCTTCGCGAATGTTGTAACTATCCTTACCAACATGGTCAATATCAAATTTGTGATGCGCATGTTTAATCACCGAAACACGAATCTGTTTTGCTGCTAGTAAAGGAATAAGCTGCGTAATGATGGTGGTTTTGCCTGCATTGCTGCCAGCTGCAACAATGCCTAAAATTGGTAACTTAATCATGACTTAATTTTAATGCCAAAGTTTCCAAATCTTCAACCGTATTCACGTTGACAAAAGCGTCATTGCAATCGTCGAATGAAACTTCGGTGTACGCCAAACTTTTCTGCCATAGGTTTACCTTGCGGTTACCTTGCGCAATGAATGCAGTCAGAGAGGGGAGTACGGATTGTTTCATTAAGCAAAAAACAGGGTGAGCAAATCCGCCACTTGTGGCAACTGCAATTTCAGCATTTTGCATTGTAAGACTATGCAATAGCCGGCTAGATAAGTCTTCAGGTATGAATGGAGAATCACATGGCGTGGTTAACAGATAAGCATGTTTGCAATGTTGTAGTCCAACACTAAACCCAGCTAAAGGCCCGATAAAGTGTGGTTGCTCATCTTGCAATACAGGCAAGCCAAGTAATTGATATTGGCTAATCTCGCGGTTGGCATTAATGAGTATTTGATCAACTTGTGGTTTTAGCCGATCAATAACATATTGAATAAAAGGCTGTTGTTGTAACCGAACCAAACCTTTATCAACCCCC
Organism: Methylophilaceae bacterium; assembly: GCA_018398995.1. NCBI lineage: Bacteria > Pseudomonadati > Pseudomonadota > Betaproteobacteria > Nitrosomonadales > Methylophilaceae > Methylophilaceae bacterium. The sequence continues at coordinate 1,333,385 of CP073759.1, forward strand.
CCCATTCTTGTTGCTCTACCACCTGAAAGAATAATAGCTGAAATGGCAGTCATGACGATAAACTTATCCGCCAGTATGTGACATGAATCTGACCACAGCAGGCGTTGCACGTTGCAAATCAAAATCATGGCCTTTAGGTTTGATTTTCATACTGTTGATAATCGCTTCCATTAATGGCGCGTCGTTATTGGGATTGTTCCTTAATAAAGGCATTAACTCTATATTGTCTTCTTGACCAAGGCATAAATAGAGTTCACCTTGGCATGTGATGCGGATACGGTTGCAGCTTTCGCAAAAGTTATGACTATGTGGCGAGATAAAACCAATTTTTGTTTGCTTATCAGCTACACGCCAATATCTAGCTGGACCACCTGTCGATTCTGTGCTTGGTAGTAGCAAGTACTTACTTTTTAGTTGATTTAGTGTGTCATTATTACTCACAAAAGTGTTTTCGCGGTCATGGTTGACATCGCCTAAGGGCATTTCTTCAATGAAGCTAATATCGATGTGTTTATCAATGGCAAATTGTACTAAATCGAAGACTTCGTCATCATTGATGCCGCGCATTAAAACGGTATTGAGTTTGATACCTTCAAACCTTTGCTCAATGGCGCTATCAATGCCTAATAATACTTTTGCTAAATCGCCGGTACGCGTAATGGCTTTAAAACGCTCCGCATGCAAGCTATCTAATGAAATGTTAATACGTTTTACGCCCGCTTGTTTTAACTGTTGTGCTTGCTTGCTTAGTTGGCTGCCGTTGGTTGTCATGACTAATGCATCTAAGCCGCTTAACTGACCAATTGTTTCAAATAGCCATAATGCGTTTTTGCGAACCAAAGGTTCTCCTCCAGTAATGCGAACTTTTGTGACACCTAACTGGACAAATACCTTAACAATACGCGCACATTCTTCTAAAGTTAATAAGTCTATGCGTGGTAAAAAGGTCATATCTTCAGCCATGCAATATTGACAGCGGAAGTCGCAACGATCTGTAATCGACAGGCGAATATAGTCGATTTTTCTGCCGAATTGATCGATAAGCTGTTGTTGGGAGTTGACCATAATGTAAATTGGCGGTGCTGATATGAGAATTAAGTCATTATTCTATGCCATTTTTGGGGTTTAACAAGTAGTGTTTTAGGTATATCATTAGAGATTATTTACAATTGTGTAACATTTTTGGGGATCAGTTTGGCTAAACAGCTTTCTAACAGTGATTTGAAAAAAATAGAATCACATATTCTTGCTTATAAAAGCATGCCTGGAGGATTAATGCCTTTGTTACATGCCGTTCAGGATGATATTGGTTATGTCCCTGAAGAGATTTATACACAAATTTCACAAGCATTGGCACTGTCTGTTGCTGAGGTGCATGGTTTTGTCACCTTTTATCATCATTTTAGAACGCACCCAGTTGGTAAGCATGTGCTGCAAGTTTGTCGTGCTGAATCTTGCCAAGCAATGGGATCTGAAAAGTTAGAAGCTGATATTAAGGCGCAATTAGGCGTGAATTATCATGAGACGACAGCCGATGGTGAGATAACATTATTGCCAGTGTATTGCTTAGGTAATTGCGCCTGTTCCCCTGCAGTTATGATGGATGACGAGGTTTATGGTCGAGTGGATGCGCAAGCAGTTGCTACTTTAGTCGGCGAGGTGAAAAATGGCTAAGATTAAAGTATTTGTTCCAAGAGATTCGAGCGCACTCTCGCTAGGCGCTCATCGCACAGCAGCTGCGATTGAAACAGAAGCAAAAAAACGTGGTATTGATATTGAGTTAATTAGAAATGGCTCGCGTGGTTTGTTCTGGATTGAGCCAATGGTCGAGGTTGAAACGGCAAAAGGTCGGATAGCTTATGCGCCCGTTAAGGCGGGTGATGTTGTCAGCTTATTTGAAGCTGATTTTATTCATGGTGGTGAGCATAGGCTTTGTCTTGGATTAACGGACCATATCCCATATTTAAAAAATCAGCAGCGCTTAACCTTCGCTCGCGTCGGTATTACTGACCCGGTTTCGCTTGACGATTATCTGGCGCATGACGGTTACAAAGGGCTTAACAACGCGCTAGCGATGACACAAGCCGATATCGTGAAAGCAGTGACAGACTCCGGTTTGCGTGGACGTGGCGGTGCAGCATTTCCTACAGGGATTAAATGGAACACCGTTTTAGGTGCGCAAGGCGAGCAAAAATATATCGTATGTAATGCAGATGAAGGTGATTCTGGCACTTATTCTGACCGCATGATTATGGAGAACGATCCATTTGTATTGATAGAAGGTATGACGATTGCAGGCCTCGCAGTGGGTGCCACGCAAGGTTATATCTATTTGCGTAGTGAATACCCACATGCGTTGCATATATTAAATGAAGCAATTGCCAAGGCTTATACTAGTCATTATTTAGGCGATGATATATGTGGTTCTGGTAAGCGCTTTCATTTAGAAGTACGTCGCGCAGCTGGTGCTTATGTATGCGGAGAAGAAACCTCATTACTAGAAAGCCTAGAAGGCAAACGTGGCTTAGTGCGCTTTAAACCACCTTTACCTGCAATAGAAGGGTTATTTGGGAAACCAACGGTTGTCAATAATGTCATCAGCTTAGCAACTGTGCCAATTATTTTGGATAAAGGTGCACAGTATTATGCTGATTATGGGATGGGACGTTCACGTGGTACATTGCCCATTCAATTAGCGGGCAATATCAAACAAGGCGGCTTGGTTGAGCTGGCATTTGGCGTTACACTCAGGGAATTGCTTTATGATTATGGTGGTGGTTCAGCCAGTGGTCGGCCAATTCGCGCTGTACAAGTAGGCGGGCCGCTGGGTGCTTATTTGCCAGAGAGTCAATTTGATACACCTGTTGATTATGAATCATTTTCTAGTATTTGGGCAGTATTGGGTCACGGCGGAATAGTGGCTTTTGATGATACTGTCAATATGGCAAAAATGGCACGCTATGCATTTGAGTTTTGTGCAGTAGAAAGTTGTGGTAAATGTACGCCTTGCCGTATCGGCGCAGTACGTGGGGTGGAAGTAATGGATAAGATAACCGCAGGCACTGAGCACTCAAAAAATATTCAAGTTTTACGAGATTTGTCCGATACTATGTTGAATGGGTCTCTATGTGCGCTAGGCGGTATGACGCCTTATCCGGTTATTAGCGCGCTAAACCATTTCGGTGAAGATTTTGGACTTAATGAAAAAGAGAGTGTCGTTTAAATACGACAAAGGATAACATCATGGATGATATTAAATATACGACAGTTAAACCGAATATCTTAAAATACGATCCTGAAAAAGATTATGGTACGCCAAAAAAAGACAGTGAAACTTTAGTCACGCTCACTATTGATGGCGTTGATGTGACTGTGCCAGAAGGCACTTCTATTATGCATGCAGCGCAATTGAGTGGAGTTACCGTGCCCAAGCTTTGTGCGACTGACTCTCTAGAGCCGTTTGGATCATGTCGGTTGTGTTTGGTTGAAATAGAAGGTCGTCGTGGTATGCCAGCTTCTTGCACCACACCCGTTGCAGAAGGTATTAAAGTCAAAACGCAAACCAAAGCATTAGCGGATACCCGTCGTGGTGTAATGGAGTTGTATATTTCAGATCATCCGTTAGATTGTTTAACTTGTGCTGCTAATGGGGATTGCGAGTTGCAAGACATGGCAGGAGCGGTTGGTTTGCGCGAAGTGCGGTATGGCTATGAAGGCGAGAATCATCTAAAAGCTGAAAAAGATGAAAGCAATCCATACTTTACTTTTGATCCGTCTAAATGCATTGTTTGCTCGCGCTGTGTTCGTGCGTGTGAAGAGACGCAAGGCACATTTGCATTAACCATACAAGGTCGTGGTTTTGAAAGTAAAGTGTCTGCAGGTAATAAAGACTTTATGGATTCAGAATGTGTTTCTTGTGGTGCATGTGTACAAGCTTGTCCAACGGCAACTTTGATGGAAAAAACGGTAATTGAAGCAGGTACTCCAGAGCATAAAGTCACTACAACTTGCGCCTATTGCGGCGTTGGCTGTAGTTTTGATGCGGAAATGAAGGGTGATGAAGTTGTGCGTATGACACCCAATAAAGAAGGCGGTGCAAACCATGGACACTCCTGTGTTAAAGGCCGTTTTGCTTGGGGATATGCTACTCATCAAGATCGTATTACTACGCCAATGATACGTAAAAGTATTCATGATGAATGGCAGCAGGTAGGTTGGGATGAGGCGATTGAATATGCGGCAAGCGAGATTCAACGCATTCAAGCGAAATATGGTAGAGATTCGGTAGGCGGCATTACTTCATCAAGATGTACCAATGAAGAAGTCTATGTCACACAAAAACTCGTTCGTGCTGTTTTTGGCAACAACAATGTTGATACTTGTGCGCGTGTTTGTCATAGCCCTACTGGATATGGTTTAAAACAAACTTTAGGCGAGTCAGCAGGTACGCAGACATTTGACTCTGTTATGCAGTCAGATGTGATTTTTGTGATTGGCTCTAATCCGACAGATGCACACCCAGTATTTGGTTCTCAAATGAAACGTCGTTTACGTGAAGGTGCAAAGCTAATTGTAGCTGATCCACGAGCAATTGATTTGGTTGAAAGTTCACCGCATATCCGTGCCAATTATCATTTGAATTTACGCCCAGGTACCAATGTGGCATTGCTATCCGCTATGTCACATGTTGTTGTGACAGAAGGTCTAGTAAAAGAAGATTTTGTTAAATCACGCTGTGAGTGGGATTCATTTGTGTTATGGCGTGATTTTGTGGCAAAGCCAGAAAATTCTCCTGAAGCACTAGAAAAAGACATAGGCGTATCGCCAGAGAAAGTGCGAGAAGCAGCTCGCCTATTTGCCACAGGTGGAAATGCGGCTATCTATTATGGTTTAGGCGTAACTGAGCATAGTCAGGGATCGACTGCAGTGATGGCTATTGCAAACTTAGCAATGGCAACGGGTAATGTTGGTCGTGAAGGCGTTGGCGTTAATCCTATGCGTGGTCAAAACAATGTGCAAGGCTCTTGTGATATGGGTTCTATGCCGCATGAGTTCCCTGGTTATCGTCATGTTAATGACAATCAAGCGCGTGCAGAGTTTGAAAGTGCTTGGGGAGTCAAGTTAAGTGTTGATCCAGGCTTGCGTATACCAAATATGCTCGATTTAGCAGCAGAGGGAAGCTTTAAGGCGCTATATTGCGTGGGTGAAGATATTGCACAGTCAGATCCAGATACTACGCATGTGACTCATGCATTGGAAAGTATGGAATGCGTCATTGTGCAAGATTTGTTTTTAAATGAAACGGCAATGTTCGCGCATGTGTTTTTCCCTGGTGCTTCATTTTTAGAGAAGAATGGCACCTTTACCAATGCAGAGCGCCGTATATCCCCAGTACGTAAAGTCATGGCAACTAAGAACGGTATGGAAGACTGGGAAATTACCGCTAAGCTATCAACAGCGCTTGGCTATCCAATGCAATACAGTCATGCGAGCGATATCATGGATGAAATTGCCGAATTAACACCAACTTTTAAAGGTGTTAGTTTCAAAAAATTAGATGAATTAGGTAGCATACAATGGCCTTGTAATGATGAGGCGCCTAGCGGTACTCCCACTATGCATGTTGATACATTTGTGCGTGGCAAAGGTAAGTTCTTCATTACTCAATATGTCCCAACGACCGAAAAAGTGAATGGTAAATATCCGTTAATTTTAACCACAGGGCGTATTTTGAGTCAGTATAACGTGGGTGCACAATCAAGGCGTACGCAAAATGTTGCATGGCACCATGAAGATATTATTGAAATACATCCGCATGATGCACAAGAACGAGCGATACAAGATGGTGACTGGGTTGGTGTGACTAGTCGATCAGGTGAGACGGTATTACGCGTTAAAATCACGGAGCGCGTACAGCCTGGCGTGGTGTATACCACCTTTCATCATCCTGAGTCTGGTGCGAATGTCATTACTACTGATAACTCAGACTGGGCGACTAATTGCCCTGAATATAAAGTCACTGCAGTCCAGGTGAAAAAAGTAAATCAAGTATCAGATTGGCAAAAAGAATATAAAACCTTCAGTGAAACCCAAATTGAATTAACAGGTATATTACCCAGTAAGCCTGCTGTCATTGAGCACTAATCAATGATGGCAAGGTTCGCAGCAGATATTGGCGCACCAACACGACCGTATGCGATACAACGCTGGAAAGCGGGTGAGCTGACGCACACAAACGATCAGTTAGCAGAAGAGGTGCCGATTGCACTGATTTATAACGGAGTGTCACATGCTGTTATGTTGGCGACACCACAAAATCTAGAGGAGTTTGCTTTAGGTTTTTCTTTAACAGAAGGTATTTTGCAAGATAAAAAAGACCTTTATAGTGTTGAAGTTGAGTTGAAGGATAATGGCATTGAATTACATTTACATATTGCCACTGAACGATTCGTTTTGCTTAAATCACGTAGGCGCAATATGGCAGGGAGAACGGGTTGTGGGCTGTGTGGTGCAGAAAGTTTAAACCAAGTTTTTCACTTGCCAGCATCTCATCATGACTCAGTGCAGACAATGTTAAGTATGCGCAGTGTGTTTAAAGCGCACGATACGATTCAGCAAAAACAAACGCTGCAGCAGCTAACGGGCGCTACCCATGCTTGCGCATGGGCAGATACTGAGGGCAATATTCAATTTATCAGAGAAGATGTCGGCAGACACAACGCTTTAGATAAACTCATAGGCGTTTTGCACCAACATCATCAGCAAGGTGGATTTATTTTAACGTCCAGCCGCGCCAGTTATGAAATGGTACAAAAAATAGCCATGGTTGGTTTTGATGTATTGGCTGCTATATCCGCACCCACTGGTTTGGCAGTTCGGATAGCAGAAGAGTATGGCATTACATTATTGGGTTTTGTACGAGAACAGCAATACGTGGCATATAGTCATGCCCATAGAATAATAGAATAGGTACTGTATGGAAACGGAAAAATTAATCGCAATGGCCAATCAAATTGGCGACTTTTTCGAGGCTTACCCAAGTGAAGCAGAAGCTATGGCAGGAATAGCCAATCACTTACATAGTTTTTGGAACTCTGTCATGATCCAATCCATTGTTAAGCACGTTCAACAGCATCAAGGAAAAGGGTTGCATCCAAGAGTAATTGACGCTATCAAATTGCATTTAGCTTAAATCTTTTAATGGATATTGTTTCCGGTAACTCACTGATTGTTCTTTTAATTTTTTTTGCTGCTTTATTGTATGCATCAGTTGGACATGGCGGAGCATCTGGTTATTTGGCAGTGATGGCATTGCTTACTGTTGCACCAGAAACCATGCGACCCGCGGCATTAATCTTAAATGTGTTGGTGAGTAGTATAGCGCTTTACAAATTTTATCGTGTTAAAGCATTTTCATGGCAGTTGCTATTGCCTATTACTGTAGGCTCGGTGCCTTTTGCCTTTGTAGGCGGTCTGATTTCATTACCATCTCACCTCTATAAGCCGATTGTTGGGCTGGTATTAATATTGGCTGCATGGCAGATATTTGTAAGAGCCAAGCGCGATTCAACACAGATACATCAAAGACCCTCTAAAATTGCTTTGGTTGGCATGGGAGCTGGCTTGGGGTTGTTATCTGGCTTAACTGGTGTTGGTGGAGGCATTTTCTTAAGTCCAATCTTAATTTTGATGAACTGGGCTGAAACTAAAATGATTTCTGGTATAGCAGCTGCATTTATTTTAGTTAATTCTTTATCAGGTCTCGCAGGCGTGATTACAAAGGGGTTTACACTACCAGAAGGATTGCTATTCTGGGCTTTGGCAGCGGTAATCGGAGGCGCAATTGGTGCTGAATATGGCAGTCGTCGTTTAGCAAATCCAATAATCCGGCGGCTACTTGCTTTGGTGCTCCTCGTTGCGGGTAGCAAAATGATCTTAACTGCTTAATGTATTTGTTGGAATAATCTGAAGCTTTCTTTACCTTCACTCGCACGCTTGCCATGCCAAATCTGTACCCACTTATCGCCAAGACTCACTACTTTTGGATATTTTTCATCTTGAATAAGATATAAATCACAGTTTTTGCTTGCTTCTGTAAAAGATGAATAGGGTTTAATGTTGGCATAGTAATGGAGTAGTTCGCGTTGAGAATCACCTAGGTTTTCAGTTGACAGACAGGAGTATTGTGGCGGTAAGCTATTTTTTAAGCTACCAAAAACATCGCGATAGCTTCGAGCAGAATCAATCATGGGTAGCCATAATGACATCAATAAGGTCCAAACAAATGTCATGCCAATTGCCCAGTTGGTTGCTGCGGCACGGTTAGAGTGTTGCGAGCGTAATGTTGCAAACAGCCAAATGATAGTCATTGCTGAAGCGACTGAGAAAGCAAGCATATTAAAGTTGAGTTGTGGTAATCCAGATAAAAAGATAAGGCGCTCTTTTAGTTTAGCAGGATTTCCTGACATCATCGCGCCCCAACCAAGCCAGATTAAAAAACCCATGAATCCAAATAGAATTAAACCAAACCAATTTAATGCCCCAGCTGCCCCGCGTTTTAATGTTTCTATGCTACCTGCTGCTAATGCAGTTAAGGGGATAAGAAAAGGCATGGCATAAAGATCCCTACTTTCGCCGAGGAAGCCAGTAGTCAAAAAAGCGCTAATAAAAAAAATAATACATAGTTGAAATTTGGCCTGATGCAATAATCGCGTGCGATATCGCCATAATCCCCATGCCGCTAAAGGCAGGGATGGCCAGGCATACCAAAGTAATATATTGAGAAAGTAGAGGTGTGAGGATGCATTAAAGCTCACTAAAGATGACAGCCACCAATGATTAAACGATGATTGTGCAACATGCCAGAATAATAATAACCAAGCCCCTATTATGGGCGTAGCAACTAAAATAGCAATGCTGACTACTTTAGCAAAACTATTTGTACGCCAATGATTAAAGAAAAGAGGTAATAATATACAGGTTAGTAAGACCATGGTAACTGAAAGTAGCCCCGTAGATAAAAAGCCAACACACATGCCTAGCCCTAATAATAGACTTGCTCGATATGGGCGTCTTCTTGATAAGGCAAGTGCATAAAAGCAAGCTGCAACACCAGTTAAAGCGGCAACTTCTGGTGTTATAGTGTGTGCGCTGATAATTAAACCAATTGAGCTAATGAAAATAAATGTGGTTTGACGTCCAAATCCCTTTCCCCATAATTCTCTACCTGTCATGCCAATCACTACCAAGGTAAGTAGCATCCATATTCCAGTAGCTAATCGCGCACCATCATGCAGCGGTAGTACATTACTTAATATGTTGGCTGATAGCGCTGCGCTTAAGTAATACAGTGGTGGATTGGATAATTGACTGCTGCTGGCAGATGTTGGTGCAAGTAACATGCCATTATCTAATAGGTTTTTAATAGTACTAATGGCATTAGATTCTAGTGGCTTCCATGGCTCATGACCAATAAGTCCCATCAGTAACCAAACCGCACACAGCAAAATGAGTAAACGAATTTTGGCACGCTCTCCTACCCTTGTGGGTGGAGTGGACATATTGCCTTGCCAGTCATGCTCAAGATTAAAACGCATAGGATTTAATTGCAAATTTCATTATTAATGGTTTTGTTCGTGTCAATTTCTCAAGTGATTTTAACATTCTCATAGCGCCAATGGCTGATATGCATAAAAAAAGGCAGCGTAGCTGCCTTTTTTGTCAACATGTCGATTTAATCTACATGCCGTACTTTTTACGAAACTTATCAACACGACCAGCAGTATCTAAAATCACTTGTTTACCAGTGTAAAACGGGTGAGATTTTGATGATACTTCAATCTTAACTAAAGGATACTCTTTACCATCTTCCCACTTGATTGTATCTTTGGCAGCAATGGTTGAGCGTGTGATAAAACTAAAATCTGCACCAATATCTTGGAACACGACTTCTCTGTATTCTGGGTGGATACCATCTTTCATAATAAACCTTATCTTTGTTGTTAGCCTGCCTATAGCCGCTAAGATTAAATTCTTTTTCGAGAACTCAGCATTGTATTGCTTTTTATCAAGCTAGGCAAGTATAAATGTTGAGTTTTGACCTGATGTTAGCTGCGTCTCATGCTATCAAAAAAATCTGCATTATTTTTCGTTTGTTTGATTTTATCTAGCAAGAACTCCATCGCTTCTAAATCATCCATTGGATAAAGCAGTTTACGTAGAACCCAAATTTTCTGTAACACATCTTTTTCGATCAGCAATTCTTCACGACGTGTACTTGATTTATTGACATTAATCGCTGGGTAAATACGTTTTTCAGCCATACGGCGATCCAAGTGAATCTCCATATTGCCAGTACCTTTAAACTCTTCGTAAATCACATCATCCATACGCGAGCCAGTATCAACTAATGCTGTTGCGATAATGGTCAGTGAGCCGCCTTCTTCAATGTTACGTGCCGCACCAAAGAAACGTTTAGGTTTATGTAACGCATTAGCATCAACACCACCTGTTAATACTTTGCCTGAGGATGGAATGACCGTGTTATAAGCACGCGCTAAGCGGGTAATGGAGTCTAGCAAAATGACAACATCTTTTTTGTGCTCGACCAAACGTTTTGCTTTTTCTAACACCATTTCTGCCACTTGTAAGTGTCGTGCTGCAGGCTCATCAAAAGTAGAAGCAACCACTTCACCTTTTACCGACCGAGTCATCTCAGTTACTTCTTCTGGGCGCTCATCAATCAATAATACAATTAAAGTTACATCTGGGTGATTAGCAGTAATGGCGTGCGCAATATTTTGCATCATTACCGTTTTGCCGCTTTTGGGACTGGCGACCAACAAGGCGCGCTGTCCTTTACCGATTGGTGCAATCATATCAATGACGCGGCTGGTAATGTTTTCTTCTGCTTTAATATCGCGCTCTAATGTTAGCGGTTCGGTTGGAAAAAGCGGCGTTAAGTTTTCAAATAAAATTTTGTGTTTAGTGTTTTCTGGTTTTTCATCATTCACCATATCCACTTTAACCAATGCGAAATAGCGTTCACCATCTTTTGGCGTGCGAATCTCACCTTGCACGCTATCACCCGTATGTAGATTAAAGCGTCTAATTTGTGAAGGCGAAACGTAAATATCTCCAGGGCCTGCTAGATAGGAGGTATCTGGTGAGCGCAAAAAACCAAATCCATCTTGTAGTACTTCTAATGTGCCATCGCCAAATATATTGTCACCATTTTTAGCTTTATTTTTGAGAATAGCAAAAATAACATCTTGCTTTCGCATACGGCTGGCGTTGTCGACGCCTTCGGCAATTGCCATGTCTACTAGTTCGGTAACGGGTAAATGTTTAAGGTCAGATAGGTGCATCAAGAAACTCGCTGGAAGGATTTTTAATAAAACAGGAAGTTAAAGGAATCTAGCTTCTAAGTTTTGCAAGAAGCTAGGTGTATATTTAAATGTTGCTGTCAATAAATGCCATTAATTGAGATTTTGACAAGGCGCCTACTTTAGTGGCTTCTACGTTACCATTTTTAAACAACATTAATGTTGGAATGCCTCGAATGCCATATTTGGGTGGGGTTTGTGGATTGTCATCGATATTTAATTTTGCGATGACTAATCGCTCGCCATACTCTTCTGAGATGTCTTCCAAAATGGGGGCAATCATTTTACATGGACCGCACCATTCTGCCCAGTAGTCGACTAAAACGGGTAGTTGTGATTGCAGTACTTGTTGTTCAAAACTAGTATCGCTAAGATGAATGATTTTTTCGCTCATGAGTACCTCAACGGTTGAATATTTAGGTTAAACCAGGTTTAAGCAAATTATAATATCGAAGATGTCAGTATGACCTGGTATTTAATTTGGTAAATAATAATGTAAATGCTAACGCTTATATTCTAACAGAATTGCTATTATAACCTTAAGGAGAGTATAACAATACCATTGATAAAATATCAAGCGCTATTACAATTGATTTAAGCACCGCTCTTAATTGCCTTAAGTTAATATGAGTTTAGCGTGTTGTTTTTAAAAGGGGCGAGGCGATTTGAGATTAATAAGAAAGCTGATTGTAGCTTGGCTGCTGTTTGCTGCGACAGTTGTTAATGCCGATCCTCCAAGTAACTTTGTGTTGAATGACCTGTCGGGAACGCAGCACAGTCTTGCACAATATAAAGGTAAGTGGCTCATCGTCAATTATTGGGCAACATGGTGTCCGCCCTGCTTAGAGGAAATTCCAGAGTTGGTTGCTTTATATGATGAACGTAGTGCTGATGATGTAATGGTGATTGGTGTTGTGTTTGATTATGAAAATGTAGCAGAAGTGAAGCGTTACATTGATGATATGTTGATCGCTTACCCAGTTGTGTTAGGAGATAAAGCGATAGTCAAACAAATTGGTAGTGCAGCTGTATTACCAACGACCTACATCTTTAATCCCCAAGGAGCAATGATCAGAGCCAAGCGAGGCATAGTTTCTAGACATTATCTAGAAACTATCATGCTAGACAGCATCATGTGAGTAAACTAGCAGCTCAACTAAGCGTCAGATTCTGGTGTTAGTGTTTTAGGCGGGCTGATTGACTCACCTTCACTATTAAGAATGTTGAGCTGATTTTCCTCAGCGAACTGCATTAACTCTGCAAACCCATCTGGATTGGCGTTGCGCAATTCCAAATCGACCGCCAAGCAACGAATGCCGTCAATCATTTCAGGTTTTAGATAAGGTGAGTAGCGTAACTTGCGATCATCGCCAAATGTGGCGTAGCTGCTACAAATGCGGTCTACCCAATCGCTAGGGCGGAAAGGTTTGCCAGCACGGGTGAGACTTTGAATAATGATTTCTTCAGGATTGTTTGCCATAATTTACGTTAACGCCCTCATTTAAACGGATTTAATTCTGATACTCAAATACTTTGACTACTTTGGTTACGCCATCGGTTGTGCGAGCAATTTCCGTGGCTAACTCCGCTTCGCGGGGGCCCACAATGCCAATCAAATACACAACGCTTGCTTCGGTCACTATTTTAACGTCATTTGCAGAAAAATTCTTTTCTGCAAGAAACTTTGCTTTCACTTTGGAAGTAATGTAACTGTCGTTGGCGCGGTCTCTAATACGGCTTTTTGGACCCACAACAATTTCATTTGTGATGTGCTTTACATGTTCAACTGCTCTAGTAATGCTTTCTGCTTCAGCTTTCGCTGTCTCGTTAGGCGCCTCACCTGTTAACAGCACATTCAAGTTGTAGCTCGTCACGTTAATATGCGCTTCTTCGCCTAAGGTTTTACGGATTTGTTGAGAGGCCTTAATTTCAATATTTTCATCTTCAATATAAATACCGGATGTTCGTTTGTCGGTTGCTATCGCAACACCTATGGCAGCGCCACCAACTGCTGCAGTAAAGCAACCAGTCAGTTGAGAGGTCATCGCAAGCAGTAGAAATGGATAAATAAAAGATTTTAAAATAGAGGTCATTGCGTTTTCCTATCTAATAAATAGAGAATAGATGAATGATTGTGCATGATACGCTGATTATGCGTCAAATGCATTACGTAGCCATTGGATACGATTGGGGTTGAGTGTGTCCATCAAAATTACATCAAAACGGCATTCGCAACTCGGTTGAGTTTGTAAAAAGTGGTGTGCTGTAGCAATCAATTTTTGTTGTTTTTGTCGCGTAATACTGGCTGCTGCGCCACCAAACTGATTGTTGGATGGCAGTCTTACTTCAATAAAGACTAGTGTTTTGGCTTCTTGCATAATTAAATCGATTTCGCCAAATCGACAATGATAATTTTCTACTATCAAAATAAGGCCTTGAGTGACTAAAAAAGTTGCGGCTATTTTTTCCGCTTCAAGGCCTGCATTGTTTTTATTTATTTTCATTACTTGTTTTTATTTTTTTAATAGGTGTTATAAAGGCTTCGCGTTAAAATTTGATAAATGACGCAAGCGATACCAAAACAAGCCATATTATATGTGGTTGCAACCCCAATTGGAAACTTAGCCGATATTACATTGCGTGCTTTAGATATTTTAAAGCAGGTTGATGCAATTGCGGCTGAAGATACGCGCCATACGGCTGGGTTGCTTAACCATTTTGGCATTACAAAAAGCCTGATTGCCGTACATGAGCATAATGAATATCAATCAGCACAGCTTTTGCTAGCACGCATAAAAGCGGGTGAAAGTATTGCATTAGTCACAGATGCAGGCACGCCTGGTATTAGTGATCCTGGTGCGATTGTTGTGGACGTGCTACGCAACGCGGGTGTAGATGTGGTGCCTATTCCAGGCGCAAGTGCTGTTATTGCTGCGCTATCAGCGTCTGGCATTACGGATAATGGCTTTAGTTTTATTGGTTTTTTGCCGGCGAGTGGCTCTCAGCGCAGAAAAAAATTAACCATGCTCTGCGCATTACAGCATACGCTCGTCTTTTATGAGGCGCCGCATCGGATTGTTGAGAGTATAGAGGATATGGCTAATATTTTAGGACCAGAGCGTCGTGTGACGATCGCGCGTGAGCTGACCAAAACATTTGAAACTTTTCATCGCTGTCTGTTAAGTGATGCCAAGGCTTGGCTAGAACATGATGTTAATCAGCAACGCGGTGAATTTGTGTTGCTGATTGAGGCTGCGCCACTTAAAGCAGAAGCTGCAATTAATGAAAATGCTGAGCGTCACCTTAAAACGCTACTGGCGGAACTACCTTTGAAGCAGGCTGTGAAACTTGCGGCTGAGATTACAGGAGTCAAAAAAAATGATTTGTACCAACACGCGTTAGCGTTAAAAAAGACAGAGTGAACAATAAGGCAAACGAAAGTATGACAAAATCAATCACCATAACACGGCCAGATGACTGGCATTTACATTTACGAGACGGTGAGCAGCTTAAGGCTGTTGTCGCAGATACCGCAAAGCAGTTTGCTCGAGCCATTGTGATGCCTAACTTACGCCCTCCAGTAACAACGACGGATCTTGCTATAGCTTATCGTCAGCGCATTATGCAAGCATTGCCCGCGGGTGTAGATTTCAAGCCGCTAATGACTTTGTATTTAACAGATAATACGACTGCCCAAGAAATTAAAAAAGCCAAAGATAGCGGCATTATTCATGGTATTAAACTCTATCCTGCTGGCGCAACTACCAATTCAGATTCTGGTGTAACCAGTTTGGATAAATGTGCGCCCGCGTTGGCGGCAATGGAAGCGCTTGGTATGCCACTGCTGACGCATGGAGAAGTTACCGATGCTGATGTCGACGTGTTTGATCGAGAAAAAGTTTTTATTGATCAGCACATGAAGCAATTAATAGCTCGATATCCAGCATTAAAAATCGTTTTCGAGCATATTACTACCAAGGATGCAGCAGAGTTTGTTGCTACTGCCCCAGATAATGTTGCTGCCACGATTACTGTGCATCATCTAATGATGAACCGCAACGCCATGTTCAAAGGCGGCATTCGACCACATCATTATTGTTTGCCAGTATTAAAACGTGAAGAGCATAGGCAGGCCTTAGTGAAAGCGGCGATTTCTGGTAGTCCCAAATTCTTTTTAGGCACTGATAGTGCGCCACATGAAAAAAATGCCAAAGAAAGTGCTTGTGGATGTGCTGGCATGTATACCGCACATGCGGCAATAGGACTTTATGCAGAAGTATTTGAAGCATCATACGCGCTTGATCGGCTGGAAGGATTCGCAAGTTTTTATGGTCCCGACTTTTATGGCCTGCCACGAAATACTGAGCAAGTGACGCTAGTAAAAGAAAGTTGGCAAGTGCCTGAGTGCTATCCTTATGCAGGTGATATGCTTGTGCCGTTTAGGGCCGGCGAAATGGTTGAGTGGAAAATGAAATAAGTTGTTATCGCATGCCATAAAGAGTCGATGATGATGCCCGCTCTACTTTTTATTGATGAATATTTGCCAAATAAAGTGTTTGGAAAGCGCTTGTGAAAGCATTGGTGCGCTGGGTCTTTTTGGCTGCTGCATTGGATGCAGCTAGGAGAATGCGCCAGCAAGCATTGCCTCAAATCGAGTAAAAAAAGTTAGCCGATAAGCCGGGTTTTGTCATGTACTGCTACACGGACAGTCATTCATCTAGGCATGCAATTACTCACATGCTCAAGCAACCTACCCACTAGCAGCGCGAGCAACGCCTATTGCCAGTCTATTTGGTCTTGCTGCAGATGGAGGTTGCCGCGTTTCACCGTAACTTAATACGCTCGTCTCTGTGGCCCTGTTCCTCGCCTCACGGCGTACGGCCGTTAGCCGTCATCCTGCTCTGTGCAGCCCGGACTTTCCTCCCCTTATTACTAAGCGGCGACTGTCTGGCTAACTTGAAGAGCATTTTAACATCCAAATCACTAGCGTATTAGTATATTAACCAGATTAGTTTTTACACATCAACTAATTCAAACACCTATCAAAAACTGCTGACACATGACATTCAGTAAATCATATAACTATATGTTTATTAAGAAATTTGTTTTTTGTGCAAAAAACCGCTAAGTCATTGTCTTGTAAAGAAAAAACATTAAAAAGTGCTTGCAAAGCACTTTTTTTTTATCTATAGTGGTCAGCAGTGGGGGAAAGTGGTATTTTGTGGGAAATATAACTTGTATAGACGTTAGTGTGTGTATGGTTTAACTATTTCTTTTTTTACTGCTTATTTATTTAACAAGCACATAAAGGCTGCGAATTAACGTGTTTAAGGGTGCAACAAATCTCAATATGGATGCAAAAGGGCGTTTAGTCATTCCAACTAAACACCGAGAGGCGTTACTCGCGCAATCTGCGGGCGAGATTGTGCTCACTGCGCATTCGCATCCATGTTTGTTGCTTTACCCAACATCCGCTTGGGAGCCTATTCAATCAAAAATCATGAGCTTGTCTAGTTTTGATAAAAAGTCGGCTGCTTTGCAACGCCGTTTGGTTGGTTACGCGGAAGATGTCAGCTTGGATAGTGCAGGTCGACTATTGGTTTCTCCAGCCTTGCG